>VFYY01000005.1 GCA_016871375.1 Acidimicrobiia bacterium | reverse complement strand
CGGTCCGCCGCGATGCGCCGTACCTGAACTGGCGCTACATCGAGCCGCCGCACGTGCGCTACTCCGTCGTCGCGCTCAAGCGCCAGGGCGAGCTGCACGGCTACGCCGTGTACCGCCATCGCCACGAGCCGCTCGGCCGCGTGACCATGCTGGTGGATTTTCTCGTCGACCCTGACGACGTGTCTGGCCTGAAGACGCTGCTGCGCTGGGTGGACCGCGCGGCGCGGGCGGAAGACGCGGACAAGGTCCGCTGTTACGCGATGCACGGGGCGCTGCGCAGGATTCTCAAGCGCAACGGCTACTTCAACGTGAAGTCGACGATCGGCGTGAGCGTCAAGGTGAACGCGGTGCAGGTGCCGAAAGGCTTCTACGAGGAGACCGACGGCTGGCACATCACCTATGGCGACTCCGATCAGGATCACTGATGTCGCTCGCTGAACGCGTCAACACCGAAATCGCGGCGTCGATGAAGGCCAAGGACCCGGGGCGCCTCTCCGCGCTCCGGATGCTCAAGGCCGCCATCATGAACAAGGGCGTCGAGAAGGGGCGCGACCTGGACGATGCGGAGGTCGTGCAGGTGGTGACCTCGCTCGTGAAGCAGCGCCGCGACTCGATCGAGCAGTTCTCGAAGGCGGGGCGCAACGATCTCGTCGAGAAGGAGACGGCGGAGATTGCCGTCCTCGAGGGCTATTTGCCGCCGGCCGCCTCGGCCGGGGACATCGACGCCGCGGTCGCCGCCGCCATCGCCGAAACCGGCGCCGCCTCGCCGAAAGACATCGGCAAGGTCATGAAGGCCGTCATGCCGAAGCTCGCCGGCAAGCACGCCGACGGGCGCACGATCAACGAGGCCGTCCGCCGCCAGCTTGGCGCCTAGCCTCGCGCGCTCCGCCGCATCCGCCGGCGCGGCCACGCTCACCAGCCGCATCCTCGGGGTCGTCCGCGAACAGGTGCTGGCGGCGCTCTTCGGCGCCGGCAACGCGATGGACGCCTACAACGTCGCGTACCGCATCCCCAACCTGGTCCGCGATCTCTTCGCCGAAGGCGCCATGAGCAGCGCCTTCGTGCCGATGTTCACGCGCCACCTGACGACGTCGGGCAGGGAGTCGGCGTGGCGGCTGGGCAACCACGTCATCAACGCGCTCATCGTCATCACGGTGATCCTGGTGGTCCTCGGGATGATCTTCGCGGAGCCGATCGTCGGCGCCTTCGCGGGCGCGTACCGCAGCGTGCCCGGCAAGCTGGAGCTGACGGTCTTCCTCACGCGGATGATGCTGCCGTTCCTCACGTTCGTCGCGCTCGCGGCGGCGTTCATGGGGATGCTGAACTCGCTGCACCGGTTCTTCATCCCGGCGCTGTCCCCGGCGATGTACAACGTGGCGACCATCGCCTGCGCGTTCGCGGTCGTGCCGCTCATGCCGGCGTTCGGCCTGCCGGCGATCGCCGGCATCGCCATCGGGTCGCTGCTCGGCGGGTTCGCGCAGCTGGCGCTGCAGTGGCCGGCGCTCAACAGGGAAGGATTCCGCTATCGTCCCGCGCTCGACTGGCGGGACGAGAGCCTGCGGCGCGTGCTCATCCTCATGGGACCGGGAACGATCGGGCTCGCCGCGACGCAGGTGAACGTCTTCGTCAACACCGTGCTCGCCACCGGTGAGGGGACGGGCGCCGTGTCGTGGCTGAATTACGCGTTCCGCCTGATGTACCTGCCCATCGGCCTCTTCGGCGTCTCGATCGGCACGGCGACGCTTCCCGCGGTCTCGCGCTACGTGGCGCTCGAGGATGAACCCGCGGCGCGGCGGACGATCGCCGACGGGCTGTCGCTGATGATGATGCTGAACGTGCCGGCGACGATCGGGCTGATGCTGCTCGCGGCGCCGATCGTGCGCGTGATCTTCGAGCGCAACGCCTTCACGCCGGCCGACACCGCGGCGACGGCGGGAGCGCTGCAGTTCTACGCGCTCGGCCTGCTCGGGTACTCGGTCGTCCGCATCGCGTCGCCGACCTTCTACGCGCTCGGCCAGAACCGTACGCCGGTGCTGGTGAGCGTCGCGACCGTGCTGGTGAACGCGGGCCTCAACATCGCGCTCGTGCGCGTGCTCGGGTACCGGGGCCTCGCGCTCGGCACGTCCATCGCCGCGCTCTTCAACGCGGTGCTGCTGATGGTGCTGCTCCGGCGCCGGCTGCACGGCATCGAGGGCGGCCGCGTGTTCACCTCGTTCATGAAGATCGCCGTCGCCTCTGCCGCCATGGGCGTCGCCACGTTCGCCGCCGATCGCGCGCTGGCCGTGTGGCTGCCCGGCGGCGCGCTGCTGGCGCAGATCGTCCGGCTGGCGCTCACGATCGGCGTGTCGCTGCTCGTGCTGGCCGGCGCCGCACACGTCCTGCACGTCACCGAGTTCCGCGAGGGCATGGCGCTCGTCATGAGGAAGCTCGCCCGAAGACCACGGTGACGCGCCGTCCGTTCGGGCTCCGTCCCACGGTGCTCGTGCTGGCGGGCACGCACTTCCTCGTCGACGGCTTCAGCAACATCTACGCGCCGCTGCTGCCGCTGCTGATCCCGCACCTCAATCTCTCGCTCGCCGCCGCCGGGACGCTGCAGATGCTGTTTCAGCTGGCGAACTCGGTCACGCAGCTCGGCTTCGGCCAGCTCGCGGACCGGTGGCGGCCGCGGCTGCTGCTCGTCGTGGGGCCGATCGTCACGTTGACCGGACTCACGCTGATCGGCCTGGCATCCGGCTTCTGGACGCTGGCGCTGATCCTCATGATGGGCGGCCTCGGCGCCGCCGCGTTCCATCCGCCGGCGGCGGCGCTCGTGCACCGCAGCGGCGGCGAGAAGAAGGGGCTCGCGATGTCGGTGCACATCACGGGCGGGTCGCTCGGCTTCGCGCTGGGTCCGCTGGTGTTTGCGCCGTTCGCCGGGCGCTACGGCCTGAGCGCGACGCCGCTGCTCATGATCCCGGCGCTCCTGATTCTCGTACCGCTCGTCCTGAACATCCCACGCATCGAGCGCCTGCAGGAGCGGCACGAGGTGGGCGGCTTCCGCGAGCTGCGGCCCTACGCGAAGCCGCTGACGCTGCTCTACCTGATCGTGGTGCTGCGAACGCTCGCCGCCACGAGCTTCTCGACCTTCATGCCCGTCATGCTGACGCGGCAGGGGCTGTCGCTCGGCCAGGCCGGCGCCGCCGCCGGCATCTATCTCTTCACCAGCAGCGCGGGAGGGTTCCTTGGCGGCACGCTCGCCGACCGATGGGGTTCGCGCAAGGTGATCATGTGGTCGCTGGCCGCGTCGGTGCCGTTCCTCGCCACGGCACCGCTGCTGCAGGGATGGGCGTTCGTCGTCGTCGTGTCGCTGGGCGGGCTGCTGATGCAGTCGACGCTGCCGGTCAACGTGACCTTCGCCCAGACGATCGCCCCCATCAGCGCCGCCACCGTGTCGTCGCTGATGCTGGGCTTCGCGTTCGGGACCGCGGGCATGAATATTCCGTTCGTCGGAATGCTGGCCGACCGTGTCGGGATCGAGCACACCCTGGTCGCCATGGCGTTCATTCCGCTCGTGGCGGCCGCGCTGGCATGGCCACTTCCTGACGGCAAATTCGCGCACACGGCGGCCCGGGCGTCGGACGTGGCCACGGTCGAGACCACAGGTACGGATGTTGCTGACTAGGCCGCTGTTGTAACAGACTGGATCAGACAGGTCCCCGATGCGTTCCCGGTTTCCCGCGACGTCGAGTTTTTCCTACTCGTTCGGGCCGGGGCCCGTGACGCCCGCGATCAAGGCGCTCATCATCGCCAACGTCGCGGCGTTCCTGGTCACGCTCGCCATGCCGGCCCTGACGCTGAGCCTCGGCCTGCGTCCCGCCGACGTGGTCACCGGCTTCCGGCTGTGGCAGCCGGTCACGTACATGTTCCTGCACGGCGGGATCTTCCACATCCTGTTCAACATGCTGGCGCTGTGGATGTTCGGCGTCGAGCTGGAGCGGATGTGGGGCACCCGCTTCTTCACGAAGTTCTACTTCGTCTCGGGCGTGGGCGCGGCGCTGACGACGATCGTCGTGTCGTTCCTGCCGGTGCCGTTCGCGGACGACGTCTACAGCGCGCTGACGATCGGCGCGTCGGGCGCGGTGTACGGCGTGCTGCTCGCCTACGCGCTCTACTTCCCGAACCGGCCGATCTACATGTACTTCTTCTTCCCGATCCCGGCGAAGTACTTCGTCATGATCATCGGCGCGATCTCGCTGCTGTCGTCGATGAACGGGCCGGGCGGGGGCGTGGCGCACACCACGCATCTCGGCGGGCTCGCCGCGGCCTGGCTGTATTTGAAGGGCGGCCGCCTGCACCTGCTGTCGGAGATCAAGTACCGCTACCTGAAGTGGCGCATCAACCGGATGCGCAAGCGCTTCGACGTCTACTCCGGCGGCCGCGCGGACGACATCAATCGTCGCGTTCACTGATCCAGTCTGCGCGCACGGGGCTGAACACGTCGAGCTCGAACGTGTCCTCGAGCGCCTCCGCCTGGTGCGGCACGCGCGACGGGATGTGCAGCACCTCACCTTCACGCACGGTGATCTCCTCGCCGTCGACGACCACCTTCAGCGCGCCCTGCAGGATGTAGGTCATCTGCTCGCTGTCGTGCGCGTGCATCGGCACGAGCGCGCCGCGTTTGAGATAGATCTGCGCGAGCATCTCGCGCTCGCCGGCGACGATCTTCTGCGAGATCATTTCCGTGATTTTCTCGAGCGCGATTTCGTCCCAGCGATGCAGGCGCACGTTGGCCATAGGTTTTCGATAGTGCCATAATTCGCTGGTATGAAGGGCACCCTGGCCGGTGGCGCGGAGGCGCGCGCCGCGGGCCGCCGCACACGAGGGGGCGACCTCGAAGGGTTGACCCGGGACGAGCTCCTCAGCGCCTACCGCACGATGCTCCTGTCGCGGAAGATCGACGACAAGGAGATCCAGCTCAAGAACCAGAGCCAGGCCTTCTTCCAGATCAGCGGCGCCGGTCACGAAGCAATCCTCGTGGCGGCCGGCGCGCACCTGCGCGGCGGCTACGACTGGTTCTTTCCGTACTACCGCGACCGCGCGCTCTGCCTGGCGATCGGCGTCACCCCGCTCGAGATGCTGCTCGCGTCGGTCGGCGCGAAGGACGATCCCGCCTCGGGCGGACGGCAGATGCCGTCGCACTGGGGCCACGTGCGCCTGCACATCCCCTCGCAGAGCAGCGCCACCGGCACGCAGTGCCTGCACGCGATCGGCGCCGCGGAAGCGGGCGTCCTCTACGAGCGCGTCGCCGCCATTCCCGATCGCGAATCGAAGTGCCACAAGGACGAGGTCGTCTACCTCTCCGTCGGCGACGGGGCGACGAGCGAAGGCGAGTTCTGGGAGTCGCTGAACACCGCGTGCACGAAGAAGCTGCCGGTCGTCTACCTCGTCGAGGACAACGGCTACGCGATCTCGGTGCCGGTGGAAGTGCAGACACCCGGCGGCGACGTCTCGCGCCTCGTCGAGAGCTTCCCGAACCTGCGCGTCTTCCGGACCGACGGCACCGACTACCTGGCGAGCTACCGCACGATGCGCGACGCGGTGGCGCACGTGCGCGCGCGGAAGGGGCCGGCGTTCGTCCACGCGACCACGATCCGTCCCTACTCGCACTCGCTCTCCGACGACGAGAAGCTGTACAAGACGCCGGCCGAGCGCGAGGCCGAGGCGCGGCGCGACCCGCTGCTGCGGATGCGCCAGCTGCTGACACACGAAGGCCTGGCGACCGACGAGGACCTCGCCGACGTGCTGGCGGGAGTCGAGCGCGAGGTGAATGCGGCCGCCGACCAGGCGCTCGAGGCGCCGAAGCCGGGGCCGGAGACGGCGACGCTCTACGTCTTCTCGCCGGACGTCGATCCCGGCGCCGAGGCGTTCCAGGCGGAGCCACACCCGAAGGGCCACCCCGAAACGATGGTCGCCGCCATCAATGCCACGCTGCGCGACGAGATGAAGCGCGACCCGCGCATCGTCGTCTTCGGCGAAGACGTCGCGGACGTCAGCCGCGAGGACGCGCTGGGCGCGGTGGCCGGCAAGGGCGGCGTGTTCAAGGTGACGCACGGCCTGCAGCGCCACTTCGGCAGCGACCGCGTCTTCAACTCCCCTCTGGCCGAAGCGAACATCGTCGGCCGCGGCGTGGGCATGGCGCTGCGCGGGCTGAAGCCGGTCGTCGAGATTCAGTTCTTCGACTACATCTGGCCGGCGTTCATGCAGATCCGCGACGAGATGGCCATGATGCGCTACCGCTCGAGCAACCACTGGTCGTGCCCGATGGTCATCCGCGTGCCCATCGGCGGGTACCTGCGCGGCGGCGCGCCGTACCACAGCCAGTCGGGGGTCGCGATCTTCGCGCACTCGCCGGGCATCCGCATCGCGTTTCCGTCGAACGCGCAGGACGCGGCCGGGCTGCTGCGCACGTCCATTCGCTGCGACGACCCGGTGCTCTTCCTCGAGCACAAACACCTGTACCGGCAGACGTACAACAAGGGCGCCTATCCGGGGCCTGACTACACGATCCCGTTCGGCACGGCCGCCGTCCGGCGCGACGGCAGCGACGTCGTCGTGTTCACGTGGGGCGCGCTGGTACAGCGGTCGCTCCTCGCCGCGCAGCAGGCGGAGCGCGACGGGATCCACGTCGCTGTCGTCGATCTGCGGACCATCATCCCGTATGACTGGGAGACGATCGCGGCGTTCACGAAGAAGACGAGCCGCGTCGTCGTGGCGCACGAGGACCAGCTCACGGCGGGCTTCGGCGCCGAGATTGCCGCGCGCATCGGCGAAGAGCTCTTCGAGTACCTCGACGCGCCGGTGAAGCGTGTGGCGGCGCTCGACGCCCCCGTCGCGTACGCGCCGGTGCTCGAGGACGTGATCCTCCCGGGCACGCCCGACATTCTCAAAGCCATCAAGCAGACAGCCGAGTACTGAGGGTGCGCATGCGCCTGGGGCTGCGTCGACTTCTTCGTAGTGTCCGGCTTCAGCCGGACCATGCTGGGGCGTTCGTGCTGTTCTTGCTCGCGGCGATGTCCGCGGGCGCGCGCGTGGACGCCGCGCTCGCCGTCGAGACGCTGCGCTCGATCGGCGGCCTGCCGCCGCACATCGTCGGCCTCTTCGAGGCGCCGCTCGGCTTCCAGCAGGTGCCGGACGGGCCGTACTACGTGTTCGACCGTCGCGGCCACAGCGTCTACACGGTGGACGCCGGCAAGACGTCCGCGCGGAAGCTGATCGAGATCGGCCACGAGCAGGGGCGCGTCATCGAGCCGCGCGGCTTCGACACCTCGCCCACCGGCAGCTTCGTCGTGGCCGACGCGCCGAACGGCGTGGAGCGGATACAGATCTTCGGCGCCGCCGGGCTGCTGCAGTGGGGGTTCAGGCTGCCGGCACGGCTGAATCCAACGGTGACCGTCGGCGCGATCGTGCTGAACGGCCTCGCCTCGATTCAGTACAGCGGCGAGAACCTGCTGTTGAGCCACCCGGAGAGCGGCGCGCTGTTCACCGAGTACTCGACCTCGGGCCGCGCGCTGCGCAGCATCGGCCGGCTGCGCGACACCGGCTTCGAGCAGGACCGCGATCTCCATGTGGCACTCAATTCAGGGCTGCCACTGGTGGATCCGACCGGCGGCTTCTACTACGTCTTCCTCGCCGGCCGCCCGATGTTCCACAAGTACGCCGCCGACGGGCGGCTGCTGTTCGAGCGCCACATCCAGGGCGTCGAGCTCGACGCGTTCGTCTCCGCGCTGCCGACGCGCTGGCCGCGGCGGCGCATCGAGGACCGCGAGCTGCCGTTCGTGCAGCCGACGGTCCGCGCGGCGGCCGTGGACGGCCGTGGCCAGCTCTGGGTGTCGCTCAGCGTGCCCTACACGTACGTGTTCGACCGTCAGGGCGACAAGGTCCGCACGGTGCAGTTCAACGCCGCCGGCGCGGTGAGCCCGACCAGCCTCTTCTTCACGCGGGACGGCCGCCTCCTCGTCACCCCCGGCTGCTTCGAATTCCGTCCGTAACTCCGTTGCTGAGTGCTTCGCACCTCACCCGCCGCTTCGGCGATCGCCTCGCGGTGGACGACGTGTCGTTCGACCTGAGGCCGGGCGAGATCTTCGCGCTGCTCGGCCCGAACGGCGCGGGCAAGACGACGACGCTGCGCATGCTGGCGGGACTGATCGCGCCGACGTCCGGGACCGTGCTGCGTGAAGGTGGCATCGGCTTCCTGACGGAGACGCCCGGCCTGTGGGAACGCCTGACGGTACGGCAGAACCTCACGGTCTATGCGCGCCTGCACGGCCTCACGCCGGTCGATCGCGCGGTGGACGAGGCGCTGACGGCATTCGGCGTGCTGGACCGCGCGCGCGACCTGGCGGCGCAGCTCTCGAAGGGACTGAAGCAGCGCGTGGCGCTCGCGCGCGCGCTGCTCCACAAGCCGCCGATTGTCCTCCTCGACGAACCGACCGCGGGGCTCGACCCGCAGAGCGCGCGCGACGTGCGTGAGCTCGTGCTCGGCCTGCGCGATCGCGGCCACGCGGTGCTGCTGTGCACGCACAATCTGGACGAGGTCGAGCGCATCGCGGACCGCGTCGCCGTGCTGCGCGGACGGCTCATCGCCGTGGACACGCCGGGAGCGCTGCGCGCCCGGATGTTCGGCGCCCGCCTCCGCGTCGTCACCGCGCAGCCGGCGGCGGCATTCGCCGGGCTGCTCGCGCCGCACGGCTTCGCGGACGTGCTCGCCGAGGGCGAGACGCTCTCGATTGCCGTCGACGACCCGGCCGCTGCGGCACCACGCATCGTGCGCCTCCTCGTCGACGGCGGCGCCGGCATCGTCTCGGTGGCCGCCGAGGAACAGCCGCTCGAGCAGGTCTACCTGCGGCTGCTGGAGGAGCGATGAGCCGCGTCCTCGCCGTCCTCGGCAAGGACCTCGCCGACCTGCGGCAGAACCCCGCCATCTTCATCCCGGCGCTGCTGGTCGCGGCGTCGGGCATCGTGATGCCGTTCTTCGTCGCGATCATCGTCCCGTACGTCGCGGGCGAGAGACTCGCGGATTCGGGCGACTTCCAGGTCGCGCTCGAGATGTATCGCGAGCAGCCGGGTACGCGCGACCTGGATCCGGAAGGCGCCATTCAGGCGTGGTTGTTCCAGCAGTTCCTCGTGATGCTCATGCTCGCTCCGACCGCCGCCTCGATGGCGGTCGCGGCCCACAGCGTCATCGGCGAGAAGCAGGCTCGGACGCTCGAACCGCTGCTGGCGACGCCCATCACGACGTTCGAGCTGCTCCTGGCCAAGGTACTGGCCGCGCTGGTTCCGACGCTGCTGCTGAGCGTCGGCTGCTACGTCATCTACGTGGCGGGCATCGCGATGTTCGCCAGGCCCGGTGTGTACGCCGCGCTCCTCACCGGCCGCTCGCTCGCCGTGATGTTTCTGCTCGGCCCGCTTGCCGCCCTCGCGGCGCTGCAGCTGGCGGTCTGCGTCTCGTCACGCGTCAACGACCCGCGCAGCGCGCAGCAGCTTGGGGCGCTGGTCATCCTGCCGATGGCAGGCCTGTTTGTGGCGCAGATTTCCGGGGCGTTCCTGCTGACGGCCGCTGTCATCGCCCTCATTGCGCTCGTGTTGGCGGCCGTCAACGCGGCCCTGATGAAGACCGCCATCGCCCTCTTCGACCGCGAGTCGATCCTGACCCGCTGGAAGTAGCCGCGATATGCTGGATCCATGACGCGAACGCTCTCGACGATGCTCGAGCTCGGGACGACGGCGCCGGACTTCAGCCTGCCTGACGTGGTGACCGGCCGGACGATCTCGCCGGGCGAATTCAAGGACTCCGCCGCGCTGCTCGTCATGTTCATCTGCCGGCACTGCCCGTACGTGAAGCACGTGCAGGGCGAGCTGGCCCGGCTCGGAACGGAATACCAGCAGCGGGGCGTGGGCGTCATCGCGATCAGCTCGAACGACGCGTCAACGCATCCGGACGACGCGCCGGAGAGCCTGAAGGCGATGTCGCAGGAGCTGGGCTTCACGTTCCCGCTCTGCTACGACGACAGCCAGGCGGTGGCGAAGGCGTACGCCGCCGCGTGCACGCCCGACTTCTTCCTGTTCGACCGCGAGCGCCGGCTGGCCTACCGCGGTCAGCTCGACGACAGCCGCCCGAAGAGCGACAAGCCGGTCACCGGCCGCGACCTGCGCGCGGCGCTCGACGCGGTGCTCGCCGGCCACCCCGTCTCCGCCGAGCAGACGCCAAGCATGGGCTGCAACATCAAGTGGAAGCGGGGCAACGAGCCGCAGTACTTCAAGGGCTGATGGCGATTCATTCCGTGACGGTGCTCGGCGCCGGCACGATGGGCTCCCAGATTGCGGCGCACGCGGCCAACGCCGGCCTCCCCGTCCTGCTGCTCGACGTCACCGGCGATGCGGCGCAGCAGGGGCTGAAGCGCGCGCGGGCGCTCAAGCCGGATCCGTTCTTCACGCCCGACACGTGGAAGCTCATCGCCACCGGCAGCTTCGACGCCGACCTCGCGCGCATCACGGACAGCAACTGGATCGTCGAAGCGATCGTCGAGCGGCTCGACGTCAAGCGGACGCTCCTCGAAAGGGTTGACGCGGCGCGGGGGCCGGGTTCGATCGTCAGCTCCAACACGTCGGGGATCCCGATCGCGGTCCTGGTGGAAGGCCGCACTGACGATTTCCGGAAGCATTGGCTGGGCACGCACTTCTTCAACCCGCCTCGATACCTGCACCTCGTCGAAGTCATCCCGACGCCGCACACCGATCCGGCCGTGGTCCAGACGATGACGCAGTTCCTCGACCACCGCCTCGGCAAAGGGGTCGTCATCGCGAAGGACTCCCCGAACTTCATCGGCAACCGCATCGGGCTCTACGGGATCGCGCAGATCCTGCCCAGGGTCGCCAGCGGCGAGTTCACGATCGAGGAAGTGGACGCGATGACCGGGCCGGCGCTCGGCCGCCCGAAGAGCGCGACGTTCCGCACGCTCGACATCGCGGGCCTCGACATTCTCGTGCACGTGTTCGACAACCTGCGGGAGCGCCTCGAGGGCAGCGAGGAGTACGACGCCTGGGTGCTGCCGCCGTTCGTCCGGCAGATGCTCCAACGCGGGATGGCGGGCGAGAAGACCGGCCAGGGCTTCTACAAGCGGGTGACGGGCGCCGGCGGTGAATCGGAAATCCTGACGCTCGACCCGGCGACGCTCGAGTACCGCCCGCGGCGGCAGCCGAAGCTCGGATCGCTCGAAGCCACCGCGCCGATCGCCGACGCCGGCGAGCGCGTGCGGACGCTCTATCACGGCAAGGACAAGGTCGGACAGTTCCTCCGCGACACGCTGACGCCACTGCTCGACTACTCCGCAACGCTGGCGCCCTCGATCGCCCACTCGCAGGACGACGTGGACCGCGTCATGCGGTGGGGATTCGGCTGGGAGCTCGGGCCGTTCGAGCTGAAGGACGCGATCGACGGCACGGCACGCCGCGTCCCGCCGGCCGCACCCGACCTGCAGATTCTCCGCTCGGCGAAGGATCGCTCGCGCGTGGTGAAGAAGAACGCGGGTGCCAGCCTGGTGGATCTCGGGGACGGCGTGCTCTGCGTCGAGTTCCACTCGAAGATGAACGCCATCGGCGGCGACACGATGCAGATGCTGCACGCCGGCGTGAAGGAGGCGTCGAAGAACTTCGCCGCGCTCGTCGTCGGCAACGAGGCGCCGAACTTCTCCGCCGGCGCCAACATCATGCTGGTGCTGCTCGAGGCGCAGGAGGAGAACTGGGACGAGATCGACCTGATGATCCGCACGTTCCAGCAGGCAGTGATGGGACTGCGCTACGCCGAGGTGCCGGTCGTCGTCGCGCCCGCGGGCCTGGCGCTCGGCGGGGGCTGCGAGATCGTCCTGCACGCGGACCGCGTGCAGGCGGCGGCGGAAAGCTACATCGGGCTCGTCGAGGTCGGCGTCGGCCTGATTCCGGCCGGCGGCGGGACGAAGGAGATGGTGGCGCGGGCGGCCGAGAGCATGCCCCCGGGGTCCACTGACTACCTGCCGCCCATTCAGCGCGCGTTCGAAACCGTCGCGTTCGCGAGAGTCTCGTCCAGCGGACCGGACGCGCTACGGCTGGGCTACCTCCGCCCCGCCGACGCCTTCACGATGAATACGGAGCGTTTGCTGTCGGACGCGAAGGCACGAGCTCTGCAACGGGTCGCTGAGGGATACCAGCCGCCTTCGCCGCGGACGGCGATTCCGGTGGGGGGCGACGCGGTGCTGGCGGCGCTGAAGCTGGGGGTGCATCTCGCCTGGCGGGCGGGGCGCATCAGCGACTACGACGCGCTGATCGGCCGCACGCTCGCGACGATCATGGCAGGAGGCGCGTTGCCGCATGCGTCCACGGTCACCGAACAGCAGCTGCTCGACCTCGAGCGCGAGGCGTTCCTCAGCCTGCTCGGCGAGCGCAAGACGCAGGAGCGGATTCAGCACACGCTCAAGACGGGAAAGCCGTTACGAAATTGAAGATTGTCGACAGGGGCGGCGGACTGCCGGTGGTGGTCATCCCCGGCATCCAGGGACGATGGGAATGGATGGAGCCGGCGATCGACGCGCTCGCCCACCGCTGCCACGTGGTCACCTTCTCGCTGGCCGACGATGCGGAGATGTTCGACGGCCTCGTCGAGCAGGTGCGCCAGGCGCTCGACGCAGCGGGCCTGCGGAAGGCCGCGATCTGCGGCGTGTCGTACGGCGGGCTGATCGCGTCGGCGTTCGCCGTCCGCTATCCGGAGCGCGTGGCGTCCGTCATTCTCGTGTCGGCGCTGCCGCCGTCGTGGCGGCCCGATCCGCGGGTGACGTTCTACCTGCGCGCGCCGCGGCTCCTGACCCCGCTGTTTCTCGTCGCCTCCCTCCGGATGTACCGCGAGATCGCCGCCGCGAACGGCGGCTACGTGCGCGGCGCCTCGGCGGGCATTCGCCACGCCTGGCGCGTGCTGACGCACATGTTTTCGTCCAGGCTGATGGCGCGCCGGGCGCGTCTGCTGCCGGCCGCGGACCTGGAAGCGCGGCTTCGGACCGTGCGGGTGCCTGCGCTCGTCATAACTGGTGAACGCGCGCTCGACCGGGTCGTGCCCATCGACAGGACGCGGGAGTACCTGCGGATCTGGCCCGACGCGGAGCTCGTCACTATCCTGCGCACAGGGCACCTCGGACTCATGACGCGGCCCGACGAGTTTGCGCGCGTGGTCGTCGACTTTGCGGAGTCCGCTCAACGGCGGGTGGGGCCAGTGGGAAGAACACACTCGCCTCACTCGCCCCACCCGCCTCACTCGCCCCACCCGCCTTACTCGCCCCCGGAGAGGCGCGTTGGCTGACGTTCGTGAGATCACCGGGCCGGCGGGCGCCGTCGAGTGCCTCATCGACAAGCCCGCCGGCGAACCACGTGCGGCGGTCGTGTTCGCGCATCCGCTGCCCATCCAGGGCGGCACCATGCATACGAAAGTCGTCTTTCAGAGCGCGAAGGCACTGACCCGCATCGGCTGCGTGGTGATGCGCTTCAACTTCCGGGGTGTAGGCCGCAGCGCCGGCGAATGGGACCGCGGCAACGGTGAGAAGGACGACTATCGCGCCGCGCTCGACTATCTGGCCGGCCAGCACCCGGGCCTGGAGCTCTGGGCGGCCGGCTTTTCGTTCGGCTCGTACATCGCCGCCGAAGTCGGCGCCGGCGACGATCGCGTCTGCGCGCTGATCGCCATTGCCCCGCCGGTGGACAGGTACGAGTTCGCGAGGGTGAAACAGTCCGCCAAGCCGAAGTTCATCGTCCACGGCGAGCGCGACGAGCTCATCTCGCTCCGCCAGGTCCGGCATTTCTACGCGGGCCTTCCGGAGCCGAAAGAGCTCGTGGAGATCGACCGCGCGAATCACCTGTTCGACGGACAGGCCAGCGAGGTGGGCGACGCGCTCCAGGATCTGCTCGAGGATTTCACATGCAAGATGCCGTAATCGTCTCGGCCGCCCGGACCGCGGTGGGGAAAGCGCCGAACGGCTCGCTGAAGACAGTACGGCCGGACGAGATGGCCGCCGCGGTGATCGCCGACGTGCTTCGCCGCGCGCCCGGCCTCGACGCCTCCGACATCGACGACGTGGTGATCGGGTGCGCGATGCCGGAGGCCGAACAGGGGCTGAACGTGGCGCGCATCGCGAGCCTGCGCGCCGGCGTGCCCGTCGATGCGTCGGCGGTCACGGTCAACCGCTTCTGCTCGTCAGGGCTGCAGTCGATCGCCTACGCCGCAGAGCACATCATGTGCGGCTTCGCGCGCGCGGCGGTCGCCGGCGGCACCGAGTCGATGAGCCTGGTTCCCATGGGCGGCAACAAGGTGTCGCCGAACCCGGCGCTCGTGGACAGCTACCCGGACGTGTACCTGAGCACGGGCCTCGTGGCCGAAAACCACGCGCGCGAGAGCGGCATCTCGCGCGAGGAGCAGGACGCGTTTGCGCTGCGCAGCCACCAGCGCGCGCTGGCGGCGCTCGACTCGGGGCGGTTCAACGACGAGGTCACGCCGCTGACGTTCAAGGTCGCTGCGGCTTCAGACGACATCCGCGACGTCACCTTCTCGGTGGACGAAGGGCCGCGGCGCGACACGTCGCCCGAGGCGCTGGCAAAGCTGAGGGCCGCATTTCACGCCAGCGGCACGGTGACCGCCGGCAACTCGTCGCAGATGAGCGACGGCGCGGCCGCAGTCGTCGTCACGTCGGCCGCGCTGGCGAAAGAGCGCGGCCTGCAGCCGCTTGGCCGGTTCGTCACGTTCGCGACCGCGGGTGTCGCGCCTGAGCGCTTCGGCATCGGTCCGGTTCCCGCCATCCGCAAGGCGCTGAAAATGGCCGGCCTGACGCTCGACGACATCGGCCTGGTGGAGCTCAACGAGGCGTTCGCCGCGCAGGTGCTCGCGTGCCTGCGCGAGCTGCCCATCGACCCGGAGCGGCTGAACGTCAACGGCGGCGCCATCGCGCTGGGCCATCCGCTCGGCTGCACGGGCGCGAAGCTGACGGCCTCGCTCCTCTACGAGATGCGGCGGCGGAACGTGCGCTACGGGATGGTGACGATGTGCGTGGGCGGCGGGATGGGAGCGGCGGGCATTTTTGAGCGCATGTAGGGCGGGCCTTGACGGCCCGCCGGAGTGATCCATGGAAACGACACTCACCAAGGGCGGCGCGTGGCTGCTCGAAGACACACCGGACGCGGACGTGTTCACGCCCGAGAAGCTCTCGGATGAACACCGGCTGATGGCGCAGACCACCGACGAGTTCATCGCCAACGAGGTGCTGCCGAATCTCGATCGGCTCGAGGAGAAGGACTGGGAGCTGGCGCGGACGCTGATCCGCCGCGCCGGCGATCTTGGCCTGCTGGGCACGAACGTGCCCGAGGAATACGGCGGCCTCGACCTCGACAAGGTCTCCTCGCTCATCGTCGCCGAGCACATCGCGCGGTCGGCGTCGTTTGCCGTCACCTACGGCGGCCAGGCGAATCTCTGCATCCTGCCGATCGTGCTGTTCGGCACCGAGGAGCAGAAGCGCCAGTACCTGCCGGGTCTCGTCGCCGGCGAGCTGGTTGGCGCCTACGCGCTGAGCGAATCGGGGTCGGGCTCCGACGCGCTGGCGGCGAAGACGCGCGCGACGAAACAGGCCGACGGCTCGTGGGTGCTCTCGGGCGAGAAGATGTGGATCACCAACGGCGGCTTCGCGGACGTGATCATCGTGTTCGCCAAGGTGGACGGCGAGCACTTCACCGCGTTCATCGTCGAGAAGCGCTTTCCCGGCGTGAGCGCCGGGAAGGAAGAGCACAAGATGGGCATCCACGGCTCGTCCACCACGCCGATCCTGCTGCAGGACACGACGGTGCCGGCGGGCAACGTGCTGGGCGAGATCGGCAAGGGCCACAAGGTGGCGCTGAACACGCTCAACTTCGGGCGGTTCAAGCTCGGCGCGATGTGCATCGGCGGCTCGCGGCAGGCAATCGGCGATGCGGCGAAATACGCCGCGCAGCGCAAGCAGTTCGGCGAGCCCATCGCCAGCTTCGGCGCCATCAAGCACAAGCTCGGCGAGATGTTCGCGCGCACGTACGCGATCGAGAGCCTCACCTACCGGACCGCGGGGCTCATCGACGCGGCACTCGCGGGCGGCACGCACGACGGCGCGACCGTCGCGCACGCGTTCGAGGAGTTCGCCGTCGAGGCGTCGATTGCCAAGGTGGCGGGCACCGAGGTGCTCGACTACGTCCTCGACGAGAACGTGCAGATTCACGGCGGCAACGGCTTCGTCCGCGACTACATGGCCGAGCGCTACTACCGCGACGCGCGGGTGAACCGCATCTTCGAGGGGACCAACGAGATCAACCGCATGCTCATCCCGGGGATGCTGGTCCGGCGCGCGCTCAAGGGCGAGCTCGGGCTGATCCCGGCCGCCAAACGCCTGCAGGATGACGTGCTCGCGCCTTCGGTTCCCTCGACCGCCTTCGGCGACGAGGGGATGCTGGAAGACGAGCGGCGCGCGATTGCCGCGTTCAAGAAGGTCGCGCTGATGGTGCTCGGCACCGCCATGCAGACCTACGGCCAGAAGCTGACCGACGAGCAGGAAGTGCTCTCCTACACGGCGGACATCCTGATCGACACGTTCGCGTCGGAGAGCGCCGCCATTCGCGCGCGCCATGCGCTGCAGTCGGGCGGCGCGCATGCGGATCTGCACGAGGCCGCCGCGCGCCTCTTCGTCAACGACGCGGCGCTCCGCGTCGAGCAGTCCGCGAAGAGCGCGCTCGCCGCCATGACCGACGGCGACACGCTGCGCACGCTCCTCGCGGCGCTGCGGCGCGTGCTCAAGGTGACGCCGGTGAACACGGTCGCGCTCCGCCGCCGGCTGGCCGAGGCTGCCGTCGCCCGCGGCGGGTATATCCTTAACTGATGCGAAGTAGGCAGTATGCAGTAGGCAGTACGCAGAACTTCAGACGGTCGCGCGGCAGTCTCTGCATACTGCCTACTGCCTTCTGCTTGCTTCTCGTCGGCTGCTCGTCAGGCCCGTCGGCTCCCGACAGCGCGTCGTACGTCGAGTCGCTGGCGGCCGCGCGCGCGTTCAAGGACCAGGATTTCCGCGAGAACCCCGAATCGCCGGTCCCCGCAGACAAGAAGACCACGCTGCTGCCGCTGCAGTACTTCCCGATCGATCCGGCCTATCGCGTTCCGGCGGCGCTGAACCTCGCCGAGCAGCGCCCGGTCTTCGAGATGCCGACGTCCACCGGCAAGCCGCGCCGCATGCAGCTCGTGGGCACGCTCGAATTCACGTTCCAGGGCCAGTCGCACAGCCTGGGCGCGTTCGTCCCCGAAGGGACGCAGCAGATCGTCGATCTGTTCGTGCCGTTCGCCGACGTGACGACCGGGACCGACACCTACCCGGCCGGACGCTACCTGGATCTGACACCGACGAGCACCGGCTTCTACACGATCGACTTCAACCAGGCGTACAACCCGTACTGCGCCTACAACGCTAGCTACGAGTGCCCGTTCCCACCGCCGTCGAACAGATTGAAGGTCGCGATTCAGGCCGGCGAGAAGCTGCCCGGCGCATGATGGCGCTCCAGGCCATCGTGCTCGACTTCGACGGGGTGATCGCCGACAGCGAGCCGCTGCACCTCACCGCCTTCCAGCAGATGCTCGCCGAGCGCGGCGTCGAGCTCACCGCCGACGACTACTACGCGCAGTATCTCGGCTACGACGACGTGGGGCTGGTGCAGGCGCTGGCGCGCGACCGCCAGATCCCGATGTCCGACCGCGAGGTGACCGCGCTCGTCGCGCGCAAGGGAGCGGTCCTCCAGACGCTGCTCCACGACGGCAACGTGCTCTTCCCTGGCGCGGTGGACTTCATCCGGGCGGCCGCCGCGGAAGTGCCGATCGCCATCGCCTCCGGCGCGCTGCGCCACGAGATCGTCGAGATCGTCGAGGGCGCCGGCGTCGCCGGCCTCTTCGCGGCCATCGTCGCGTCCGGCGACACGCCGGAGAGCAAGCCCTCACCCGCCCCGTACCGCCTCGCGTTCGAGCGGCTGCAGCAGCACACCGGCCGCAGCCTCGACCCTCGCAAGTGCGTGGCGGTCGAGGACTCGCGCTGGGGACTCGAATCCGCCCAGGGAGCCGGGTTACGCTGTGTCGGAGTGACGAACAGCTATCCGGCGGACGAACTCCGCGGGGCCGAGCTGATCGTGAGCGGGCTGAACCGGCTCACGCTCCCCGACCTGGACCGTCTCTGCGCGAGCTGAGACATGCGCAGGGACCTTGCCGACGCGCTGACCGCGGCCTCCAACGCTCCGGGCGTCGGCCTGGCGCCGGCAGCGCTCGTCATCGCCCGCATCGAGTACCCGAAGCTCGAGATGGAACCCTATCTCGATCGCCTCGACCGCATGGGCGAAGCGGCCCGCCTGCGCATCGAGCGGCACTTCGAGGAGACCGGCGACAGCAGCAGCCTCAACGCCATCAAGGGCTTCAACGCCTATCTCTTCGACGACCAGCATTTCGTCGGCAACCGCGAGCACTACGAGGACCCGCGCAACAGCTGCCTCAACGAGGTCCTGGACCAGCGCAAGGGCATTCCGATCACGCTGTCGCTGGTCTACATGGAGGTGGGCCGCCGCGCCGGCATCGCCGTTGACGGCGTCAACTTTCCCGGACACTTTCTCGTGCGCTGCCCCGAGGTCACCAGCCGCGGCAGCAGCGGCCTCATCATCGATCCGTTCCACGGCGGCGCGCTTCTGTCCGAGCACGATTGCCGTCTCCTGCTGCAGAAGCACGTCGGCGCGGACGTGGCGTTCAACAAGTCGCTGCTCGCGCCGGCCACGCGCTCGCAGGTCGTGGTCCGGATGCTCCTGAACCTGAAGCGCATCTACGTGCACATGCGCTCGTTCCCGCAGGCGCGCGACGTCACCGAGCTGCTGCTCGCCGTCACCCCGTCTGCCCTGAGCGAGCTGCGCGACCGCGGGCTGCTGGCGTATCACCTCAATGACGTCACCGCGGCGTTGCGCGACCTCCAGACCTACCTGACACTCGCCAGCATGAGCGAGATGGACAAGGAGCAGCGCGAGGAACACCAGCAGATCTGGGAACATGTAAAAACCCTGCGGCGCCGAGTCGCTGCGCTAAACTAGGCCCCAACCCGTCTCATCCATTTGACGGCCCCCGTCTTGCTCAGAGTGTGACCGAGGAGGTCCACGATGGCCCGAACTGTCCTGCTTGGCGTGATCGTGGTGGTGTTCGGCGCCATCAGCTCACTGGCGGCCCCCGACCCGCAGCCTGAAATTGCGGGCGTTTATCGCTGCAGCGGCGTCAATCCTGACGGCAGCCCCTACGAGGGCGTCGCAGAGATCGCGAAAGTCGAAGGCACGTACCGGATTCTCTGGACGCTCAGCGACCATACGTCCGTCCTCGGTGTCGGAATCCTGTCCAACGGCGTCTTCGCGGTGAGCTACTTCGGCGGCGCGCCCGCCGTCGCCCTGTACAAGATCGACGGCCAGAAGCTCGTTGGCGAGTGGACGATGGGCGGCAAGGAAGGGGCGGTGTACACGGAGACGCTGACGAAGTTCGCCGAGGGCGAACGGCCCGCGAACCTGCCGCGGCTGCCGGGAGCGGGAGCGCGCCCGGGCCGGCAGCCGGATCGGCCCGAGGAGCCGAAGGAGAAACCGCGCGGCATCCGCCTCTAGGCGGGCCAGATTCCGAGCTGACGGCGAACCGCGACGATCTGCCCGAGGTGGTAGGCGTTGTGGTCGACGATCAGGAACGCTTCCCGCGCCACCGTCTGGCCGGTGCCGTGCGGGATCGTCGCGAAGAGATCGAGCGAGGGGTCCATCACCAGCTGCTTCATCTCGTCGCGCTCCCGCTTGAACGCGGCGATGCTCTCCTCCCACGCGGCCGCTGACGGCGGCTCGGGGCTCTTCGGCCAGTAGTCGTCAGGCCACTTCATTTCCCTGTAGTTCGCGTTGCGGCTGAAGTCGAGGATGTCGTGCACCGCGATGCGCATGTGCTCGAGGAGCTGCCAGATCGAATACTGGCCGCCCGGCGGCACCGCGCCGCGCGCGTCGGCGGGAATGTTCTTCAGCGCGGCGTCGAAGTCCACGTGCGCCTCGCCCCAGTCGAGCGCCTTCGCCAGCTGCGAGCGAAACGGATCGGGGACGGTCGTCGTCATCAGTGCTGCCCGTTCGAGAGGTTGGCGATCTCGCGATAGAGGTAGGCGGACGCGATGATGCCGTTGTGGAAGTTGCCGAGGTCGAGCCTCTCGTTCGGCGCGTGCGCGTTCTCGTCGGGCAGGCCGACGCCGAAGAGCACGCTCGGCAGCCCGAGCTCCTCCTGGAAGGTGGAGACCACCGGAATCGAGCCGCCCTCGCGGTTGAACACCGGCGCCTGGCCGAACCCCTGCTCGATGGCGCGGCCGGCGGCGCGCACGTACTTGTTGTCGAACTCCGTCATCCACGGCTTGCCGCCGTGCATGCGCGTGACCTTCAGCTCCACCGTCTTCGGCGTGATCTTCTGCACGTAGGCTTCGAACAGGTCGCCGACCTTCTTCGGGTCCTGATCGGGGACCAGGCGCATGCTGACCTTGGCCATCGCCACGGCCGGCAGCACGGTCTTGGCGCCTTCGCCGGTAAAGCCTGACAGCAGCCCGTTGACCTCGAAGGTCGGCCGCGCCCACACGCGCTCGAGCGTGGAATAGCCCGTCTCGCCGAAGAGGCGGGGGGCGCCGAGCTCCTTCTTGTACGTCGTCTCGTTGAACGGCAGCTTCTTCCACTCCGCGCGCTCCGCCTCGCTCAGCGGCCGCACGTCGTCGTAGAAGCCGGGGATCTTGATGCGGCCGCCGCGGTCCTTCATCTGCGCGAGGACCTGCGCGAGCACGAAGGCCGGGTTCGCCACCGCGCCGCCGAAGGAACCCGAGTGCAGGTCGCTCCTGGTGCCGCGCAGGTCGATCTGGAAGTAGGTGAGGCCGCGCAGCCCGTAGCAGATCGACGGGATCCCGCGGTCGAACATCGGCGAGTCGGAGATGACGACCACGTCGGCGGCGAGCGTCTCCTTGTTCGAACGGACGAAGTCGTCGAGATGGACGCTGCCGACCTCCTCTTCGCCCTCGATGAAGAACTTGATGTTCAGCGGCAGGGCGCCGTGCTTCTTCATGTAGGCCTCGATGGCCTTGATGTGCATGAAGACCTGGCCCTTGTCGTCCGCGGCGCCGCGCGCGTAGATCTCGCCGTCGCGCACGGTGGCCTCGAACGGCGGCGTCGTCCACAGGTCCACCGGATCGACGGGCTGCACGTCGTAGTGGCCGTAATAGAGCATCGTCGGCTTGCCGGGCGCGCCCAGCCACTCGCCGTAGACGACGGGCTGGCCGGGCGTGTCGATGAGGCGGACGTTCTGCAGTCCCGCGGTCTTCAGGGCGTCGCCGGTCCACTCGGCGGCGCGGCGCACGTCGCCGGCATGCTGCGGCAGCGCGCTGATGCTGGGAATGGCGAGGTACTGCTTGAGCTCGTCAACGTAGCGGTCGCGGTTGACGTTGATGAAGTCGACTACGTCGTTCATGCCGTCAATCATATTCCACGCCGCCGCGCCTGCAGGGCGAGCGACAGCGCCACGTAATACGCAGGGAAGAGGAGGGAGAGCCAGAAGATGAGGCGCGACACCTCCGGCGCCTGCCAGAGCATCGCGATCATCAGCACACCCCACAGCACGCCGAGCACGAGCGTCGGCGCCTGCAGCACCGGCGTGCGCGACGGATAGACGTAGCGGATGGGCACGAACACGAGCGCCGTCAACAGCAGCAGAATCCCGGCATTCACCGCCTGCGGCCACCGCGCGACGTACAGGTAGAAGGCGACGACGTTCCAGTACGACGGAAACCCGGTAAAGAAGTGATCGTCGGTCTTCGCATCCTCGCGGCTGAACCCGTAGGCGCTGGACAGCAGGATGCCGGCGGCAATCGGGATCGCCCAGCGGTCGGGGACGAGCACCGCATGCCAGACGAAGAACGCGGGCACGAAGACGTAGGTCAGGTAGTCAACGATGTCGTCGAGCCTGGAGCCGTTGAACCACGGCAGGCGTTCCTTGACCGCGGCCGCGCGCGCGAGCAGGCCGTCGGTCGCGTCGACGAAGACCGTGACGAACAGCCAGAAGAACGCGTCGGGATAGCGGTCGTAGTAGATGCGCGTGAGCGCGAGGAAGGCCCAGAGCGCGCCGCTTGCCGTATAGAGGTGGACAAGCCAGGCGGTTAAATGGGGTCGGGAGTCATTTTTGGAGGACAGTTCGCGAATCATGAATCAACTGTCCTCCAAAAATGACTCCCGACCCCCTTACAGTTTTCGTACGGCGTTCGGGAAGTCGCGCCACACGGGCACGCCGCAAAAGTGCGTGCCTTCGGTGCAGCGCGGTGCAATCAGCCCGTTGCGGATGACGCACGGCGGGCCGATGTGCTTCGCCAGGCGCGGATGCACCCGGCGAACCTGGTCGATCTCGTCCATCGACGCCAGGTAGATCTCCTCCTGCGCGTTGAAGCAGGTGCGCAGCGTCCACTTGTGGAGCAGCGCCAGCAGCGACCCGGACTCGACGAACCTGAGCGTCTTCGCGTTCGGCAGCACGTACAGCGCGAACTCGAGCGGCACGCCGTGCGCGAGCAGCTGGTTCTTCGCGTCCCACGCCTCCCGCATCGCGCAGTCGTAGACCGCCCTGGCGCGGGGGTTGGCCGCAATCAGCCGCGGCGTGATGTAGTCGGGCGCCGCGGTGTCGGCGAACGTCATCAGCGGCCGCGACGCGGGCACCATGCGGTGGCGCTGGTCCTGCGAGTCGGCGGTGTGGCTGAGACGCTTCTCGAAGACGTAGTTGGCGTGGTGCAGCGACCGCATCAGCGGCGAGTGGTACGACACGTTGAGGACGTCGAGCCGGTAGCGGTTCAACGCCGGGTTCATCGCGCGCTCGATCGCCTCGTCGTCCGACATGTCGTCGGCGCCGAGCCCGAACACGGAACGCACCGATTCCGCGATGACCTGCTCTGCCTCGCCGGGCATGTCGCGCAGCCGCGACCAGCGGCCGTTCAGGCGCGCGTCGAAGGCGGCGGCGAAGCAGTCGCCGTCGCCGCGCGGCCGCGGAAAGCTGGTTTCGGGGAGCTGCTCGGACCCGATGGGCCCCTCGCCCACTTTCTCGAAGAACAGCGGATCGGATTCGCCGACCAGCCGCACCATCTCGCCGATGACGAGACGCGCCTCGTGCGGCGTGTCGCTGGAATTGACCATCCGGTACAGCCTGTGGAGGACGATTCCAGACACCGTGTGGACCATCGACGTGAACGCCGCAATGGGCACGACATAACGCGCGGTTTCGATCGCGCGCTTTTCCGCGTCCCTGTCGATCTGCTCGAGCCGCTGCGGATTGGTTCCGGGCCTGACGTAGCGCAGCTCCCTGAGGATCGCCAGGGCATCGTCCTTCAGCAGCGCCGAGAGCTCGGCGTAGCGGTCCCATGCCCTGACGATCGCGCGTTCGTAGATGTCGCGCGCGTCGCCGCAGATGGGCGGCACGAAGGCGCGCGGCTCCTTGAGCTTGACGTAGCGCTGGCTCGACTGCTCGGAGTTGTAGAAGGGGTACGAGTGCAGGAACGACCAGACGAACTGCCGGGACACGTTCTCCAGGCCGAACTCGAAGTGCGCGTGCTGATACACGGTGTGGTGCCCGGCGTCGAACGTCAGGGAACCAATCGTGTCGCGCTGCTTCTGCGTGACTTCGTTCGCGGCTATGACTCGCGGGGAATAACAGGTGCGCGCCGCGGCAATGGCACCATCAAACGGAACGTTCGGCGCATTGCGCAGCGTGACGTGCGGAGCACCAGTGGACAGCACGGACGGACGCAATTATAAACTGTGCCCGCGCGTGCCCACGCCGTTTGTCCGAGCCGTCATCCGCGACACCGAGCTTCCGCCGTTCGACCCGCTGAACCGCCGTGCGGCGGAGCTGCGCGCGCAGGGTCACCACGTCATCTCGCTCGGCCAGGCGGTCCCGTTCTTTCCGCCGCCTGCCTCCGCCGTGTCCGCGGCGCGCGAAGCCGTCGGCACGCCGGCCGTCAACGTCTACGCCACGGATCCCGGGTTGCCGAGCCTGCGCGCGGCGCTCGCGGATCGCCTGACCGCTGCCGTCGGCTCGACGGTCACCGCAGCCGATCTGCTCATCACGGCCGGAGCGAATCACGCGTTCACGCTGGTCGTCACCACGCTCGTCGATCCAGGCGACGAGGTGATCCTGCCGGCGCCCTACTTCACCAATCACCAGATGGCGATTGCGGCCGCCGGTGCCACTCCAATCGAAGCGCCGGTCGCCGATCGCTCGACGTTTGCCGTGCGGTGGGGCGACATCGAGCCGCACCTGACCGCGCGGACGAAAGCCGTCGTCCTCTGTAATCCCAGCAACCCCACGGGCGCACCCGTCGATCGCGCCGACGGCGAGCGCATCGTTTCCGAGCTGGCGCGGCGCGACGTGCTGGTCGTCAGCGACGAGACCTACATGCAGCTCGTCTTCGAGGGCGCGCACTGGAGCGCCGCGGCGCCCGCGGAATGGCGGCGCAACGTCGTGGTGATCGGCACCTTCTCGAAGTCGTTCGGAATGATGGGCTGGCGGGTCGGCTTCGTGCTCGCCGACGCGTCCCTCTGCGAGCAGGCAGTCAAGGTCCAGGACGCGATGATCATCTGCGCGCCGGTGATCTCACAGGTGGCGGCCGAAGCCGCCGTGCGAGACGACTGGAATTACCCGCTGTCGTTTCACGGCGACTTCCGCCGCCGGCGCCGCATCGTGCAGGAGGGGCTCGGCAGGATTCGGCGCCTGGCGTGGACGCCGACCCGCGGCGGGCTCTTCGCGTTCACGCGCGTGGAGGGCTGCGACGACTCGACCGCGCTCTCGAACGCCCTGCTCGACCAGGCGCACGTCGTCACGATTCCGGGGGCGGCGTTTGGACAGGCAGGCGAGGGGTACCTGCGCCTGTCGTACGGCTACGCGACGCCTGACGATCTGGCCGAGGCGACGCGCCGCCTCGCGCAGTTCTTCACCGACTAATCCATCGTCTGCCCGCCGCAGATGTTGTAGGTCTGGCCGGTGATGGCCGAGGCGGCTGGCGAGGCGAGAAAGCGGACCAGCTCCGCGACTTCCTCGGGCTGGATGATGCGCTTGATCGGCACGGCGCCGAGCGCGCGGTCACGGAAGTCCTCGAAGGTCGTTCCGGTCGCGGACGCGCCCTGGCGCATGCCCTCGGCGGCCATCTCCGTATCCACCCACCCCGGACAGAGCGCGTTGACCGTGACCTGCTGCGGAGCCAGCTCCAGCGCGAGGGCCCGGGTGAAGCCGATCACGCCGTGCTTCGACGCACAGTACGCCGTGTAGCCAGGGACGCCGAAGCGTCCCAGCACCGACGAGATGTTCACGATCCGGCCGCCGGCGCGCATGAGCGGCACCACGCCGCGCGTGACCAGGTACATGCCCGTCAGGTTGGTGTCGATGGTCCGCTTCCAGCGCTGGATGTCGGATCCGGCAATCGGCTCGCCCCCGCCGACGCCGGCGTTGTTGACGAGCACGTCCACGTGACCCGCGGCGCCCGCGAGATCGCGAATGGCGCCGGCGACGGATCCCTCCTGCGTCACGTCCATCTGGATCGCAAGCGCCCTGCCGCCGAGGCTCTCGAGATCGAGCGCGGAGGACTCGAGCGCGCTCCGCGTGCGCCCCGACACCGCCACGAACGTGTCGGGGCCGCCGAGCGCGCGGGCAATCGCGCGGCCGATACCCCGGCCGCCGCCGGTCACGAGTGCGATGCGCATCAGTCGTCGTCCTTGGCGTGGAACCGCGAGTACTCCTCGAGGTAGGTCAGGGACTGCATCGACGTCATGCGGTCGAAGAAGAGCACGCCGTCGAGATGATCGGTCTCGTGCTGCGCGACCCTGGCGGGGAAGTTCTTCAGGCGGAGCTCGATGTTCCGCCCCTCGCGGTCGAGCGCCTTCACCGAGATGTCCGTGAAACGCGGCACCATGCCGCGGATGTCGGGGATGCTCAGGCATCCCTCCCAGCCTTCTTCGCGGCTGCCGGCGAGCGGCGTGATCTCGGGGTTGATGATCACGCTCGCGTCCGTCTTCGAGTCCGGGTCCTCGGCGAGCAGCGCCACGAACATCCGCACGCCCTCGTGGACCTGCGGGCCCGCCAGCCCGACCCCGTTGTACTCGTGCATCGTCTCGATCATGTCGTCGATGAGCTTTTGAAAGAGCGGGTGGCGGATCTCGCTCTTCTCGAGCGCCCGTCCGCGCATGCGCAGCACCGGGTGCCCCATGCGCGCGACTTTCAGAATCGACATGAATGAAGATTATAGGAGGTGTACCGTTTCTGTCCGATGTGCGGCGGCGCGCTCGAATCGCGCCTGCTGAAGAGCGGCGAGCCCGAGCGCCTCGTCTGCGCGGCGTGCGGATTCGTCTTCTACCTCGACCCCAAGCTGGCCGTCGGCACCATCATCCACGACGAACAGAACCGCGTGGTGCTGGTGCGGCGCGCCATCGAGCCCGGCTACGGCAAATGGGTCTTTCCGGGCGGCTACGTGGACCGCGGCGAAGAGGTCGAGGCGGCGGCCGTTCGCGAGGCGCGCGAGGAAGTCGGGCTGGAGGTCCGCATCGACCGGCTCCTCAACATCTACTCGTATCCGGGGCGCACGCCCGTCATCATCGTCTACGCGGCGACGATGGTGAGCGGGTGCCTTGGATGTGATGACGAAGGGCTGGAGGCGGCGTTCTTCGAGCGGAACGCGATCCCGTGGGACGAGCTCGCGTTCCGCAGCACGCACGAGGCGCTGCGCGAGTATTATGGCGGGCCGTAAAGGCCCGCCCTACGCAATCGTGACTTCCTTCGTCAAGTAGACGTCCTGGATCGCGTTCAGCAGCCCCACGCCTTCCTTCATCGGCCGCTGGAACGCCTTGCGGCCCGAGATGAGCCCCATGCCGCCCGCGCGCTTGTTGATCACGGCGGTCTTCACGGCTTCCTTCAGGTCGCTCTCACCCGCCGACGCGCCGCCCGAGTTGATCAGCGGCGAGCGTCCCATGTAGCAGTTGGCGAGCTGATAGCGCGTCAGGTCGATCGGGTTGTCGGACGAGAGCTGCGAGTAGACGGCCTTGTGCGTCTTGCCGAAGTTGACCGCGTTGTAGCCGCCGTTGTTCTCCGGCAGCTTCTGCTTGATGATGTCGGCCTCGATCGTCACGCCGAGGTGGTTCGCCTGGCCGGTCAGGTCGGCGGCCAGATGGTAGTCGGCGTCCTTGGTCTTGAACGCGGGGTTGCGCAGGTAGCACCAGAGCACGGTGAACATCCCGAGCTCGTGCGCCTCCTGGAACCACGCCGCCACCTCCTGGATCTGCCGCTTCGACTCCTCGGAGCCGAAGTAGATCGTCGCGCCCACGCCGGCCGCGCCCATGTCGAACGCCTGCCGGACGCTGCCGAACCGGATCTGGTCGTACGAGTTGGGGTAGGAGATGAACTCGTTGTGATTCAGCTTGAGGATGAACGGAATGCGGTGCGCGTACCTGCGGGCGACGGCGCCGAGCACACCGAGCGTGGACGCGACCGCGTTGCAGCCGCCCTCGATGCCGAGCTTCACGATGTTCTCGGGGTCGAAGTACGCCGGGTTCGGCGCGAACGACGCGCCGGCCGAATGCTCGATGCCCTGATCGACCGGGAGAATCGAGACGTAGCCGGTGTTGGCGAGGCGGCCGTGGCTCAACATGCCCTGCAGCGCGCCCAGGACGCGTGGCCGCCGATCGGTCGGCGCCAGCACGCGCTCGACGAAGTCGGGCCCCGGCAGGTGCAGCAGGTCCTTCGAGATCGTCTTGCACTGATGCTGAAGCAGCGTGGCGTCGCCGCCAAGCGCCGCCTCGATGCCGGCCAGTCCGGATGCGCGTTCAATCGTGCCTGCTGATGCCACTGTGCACCTCGGTTTTCAATCCTATCACCGGCCGCCTTCGCGCTTTGCGCTTCGGCGAGCCTCGCCGAAGCCTTCGGCGGAGGCGGGGAAATCGAACTCTTCCACGGCCGCGTCCCGCACCGCGCGCTCGACCATCTCCTCGATCGGCAGCGCCACCTCGGCGGCCTCGATCGCGTCGAGCCGCGCGCGCGTCTGCGGGTGGCGCGGCGTGAACAGCGTGCAGCAGTCTTGGTCGGGAATGATGGAAATCGGATAGGTCCCGATGCCGATCGCCTGCGCGGTGATCTCGTCCTTGTCCATGCCGATCAGCGGCCGGAAGAGCGGCAGCGCCGCCACGTTGCCGACGACCGCGAGGTTCTCGAGCGTCTGTGACGCCACCTGGCCGACGACGTCGCCGGTGACGAGCGCCTGCGCGCGCCGCGCCCGGGCGATGCGCTCGGCGATCCGCAGCATGAGGCGCCGGTAGACGACGACGCGCATCGGCGCGGGGACGGCGAGGACCACCTGCTGCTGGATCTCGCCGAACGCGACGAGGTAGAGGCGCGAGTGCCGCTGCCATGTCGTCAGCAGCGTGACGAGCTCGCGAGCCTTGTCCTGCGACGCGCGCGACAGAACCGGGTAGCTGTGGAAATGCACGAACGTCACCGCGCAGCCGCGCTTCATCATGCGCCACGCCGCCACCGGCGAGTCGATGCCGCCCGACAGCAGGCCGAGGACGCGGCCCGCGGTGCCGGTCGGCAGCCCGCCCGGCCCGCGCTCCTTGTCGAAGAAGTAGAAGACCTCGTTGGTCAGGAACTCGGCGTGGATGACCAGTTCCGGGTCGTCCAGGTCCACCGTCCAGCCGCGCGCCTGCTTGATGCGGCCGCCGACTTCGCGCTCGATCTGCGGCGACGTCAGCGGGAAGCGCTTGTCCGCGCGTCTCGCCGACACCCTGAACGTCGCGCAGTCGCGCCCCTCCAGGTCGCGAAGGATCGCCGCGGCCAGCACGTCGAGATCGAGCGGCCCGCGCGAGGCGTACGAGAAATTCGCCACGCCGAACGTGCGGCGGATCCGGTCGCCGACCTCCTCGCGCACGGCGTCGGGGCCGAGCACGAGCTCGATGCGGCCCATCAGCGCGCGAACCGAGCGCACGTCGAGGTCGGACACCGCGGCGCGCAGGTTGCGGACGAGCCGTCCCATGAACCACGGACGGTTCTTCCCCTTCAGCACGATTTCCTGGTAGTGAACGACGATCGAGCTCATGACAGGGCGGCGGCGGCCGCGAGGTGGCCGCTCAGCACGGCACCCTCGATGGTAGCGGGCAGGCCCGTGTCGATCCAGTCGCCGGCCAGGAACAGGCCCGGCACCGCGGTCCGCGTCTCCGGCCGTGCCGGCTGGCCCGGCGCCACCGAGAACGTGGCGCGCTTTTCGCGCACGACGACGGCCCGCGTCACCGTCGCCGCCCGGGCGCCAGGCAGCGCGTCGCGGATCTCGGCGACCGCCAGGTCGATCAGCTCCTGGTTCCCGCTCGCCACGATGTGCTCCGCGCCGCTCGAGACGAGCGACAGGTGCGATGCCCGCTCGCCGAAGATCGTCCGCTTGTCGAACACCCACTGCATGGTCCGTCCCGGCAGGCCCACGAACATCCCGTCCGTGACGACGCGATCGAGCCACAGGTTCACGGTCACGATCGGCGACGCCGCGGTGTGCGCGGCGGCAGCGACCGTCCGCGCAAGTTCCGGCGGCGGCGAGAGGAGCGTGTCGGGCAGCGCATACCAGGGCACCGCGGCTATCACCGCGCGGCCGGATGACGACTCGCCCCGCACCGTGACGTTCAACTGATCACACGCAATCTGCGCGGGCGCGTTGGTTCGGACTTCCCCGCCGCGCTGCTCGATGAAGGCCTTCGCGGGCAGCGCGTACATGTGATCGAGCGGCCTGGCCGGCAGCGCCAGCGCGGCGCCCCGGGGGCCGCCGGCGAGCATGGTGGCGAGGACGCGCGCGAACGGCGCGGCCGCGGCGACGTCGATCGACTGGTTGAGCGCGGCGACGGCAAGCGGTTCCCAGAGCAGCTCGATGAGGCGGGGCGCCTGCCCTCGCCTCACTAACCATTCGCGAACTGTTTCGTTGCGGCCGGGCTGTAGCCCGCCCTTACCACGCATGTAAATCACAGAGAGACGGTCGCGCAGCGGCAGCGCGTCCCACGTGAGCACGCCCGCGAGCAGATGGAACGGCGACGGCAGCGGGGGGCACGCCAGGCGCGACGCCCGGCCGTCGCGATCGACGACGTCCACGGCGAGCCTGTCCTGCAGGCGGACGCGGTCCTCCGCGCCGATGCGCCGCAGGAAACGGAACGTCTCGCCGTAGCAGCCGAAGAGGACGTGCTGGCCGTTGTCCACGCGCTCGCCGGTGGCGGGGTCGGTGAACGCCGCGGCGCGCCCGCCGAGCGAGGGCCTCGCCTCGACCACGAGCACGCGCGCGCCGCGTTCGGCCAGCGCGGTCGCGGCGCTCAACCCCGCGAACCCGCCGCCGACGACGATGGCGTCAAAGGCCAATGGCGGTCCGCGCCCAGATGCGCAGTGCGATCACCAGGCGATGCGGCCGCGGCACGCGGATGCGCCGCGAGAAGACGTCGTAGCCGGCGCGCTCGATGCGGCGCAGGATCCCGAAATAGATGCCGCCCATGATCTCGGCGGCCACGAGGCTGCGGGCGTCCGCGCGCGGCAGCTCCGAGGCCGCACGGCGGAAATACTCGCGGGCCCGCTCGCACTCGAACCGCAGCAGGTCGCGCACGGCGGGCGTGACCGTCCCCGCCTCGAGCATCTCGACGGTGACGCAGAACGTCGCGAGATCCTCGGCCGGCAGGTAGACGCGCCCGCGGCGCAGGTCCGTGGCCACGTCCCGGACGATGTTCGTGAGCTGCAGCGCCATCCCGAGGTTCACCGCGTACGACCGTGCCTTCGGGTCGCGATAGCCGAAGATCTCGAGGCAGATCAGTCCCACCATCGACGCCACGCGGCGGCAATACAGCGACAGCGCGTCGAACGTCGGATACCGCGAGTAGTCGAGATCCATCGCCACCCCGGCTATGAGCTCCTCGAACGGCTCGCGCGGCAGGTTGAACTCGCGGATGACGGGCTGCAACGCCGTCCCCTGCGGCGTCGCCGGCTGGCGGCCCGCGTACGCCGCGTCGAGCTCGCTGCGCCACATGGCAAGCTGCTCCTCCGCGCGCGACCGCGCCTCCTCTTCGTCCACCGCGTCGTCCACGGCGCGGCAGAAGTCCCAGACCGCGATGATGGCGTTGCGCTTGCGCGGCGGCAGCACGAGGAACGAGTAGTAGAAGCTGGTGTCGCGGCTCACCAGATCACCGTTTGCCACGCAATCGCCACGGCGTCGCGCGCGCCGAGGCGCGGGCGGTGGTGGACGACGTCGAACTGCGCGCGCTCCAGCGAATCGAGGACGTGCACGCCGCCAAGCCACGTCGCGCGCAGCTCGTAGCGGAGCCGCCCGGCGACCGCGTCGCACAGCGGCCTGCCCGCGTCGAACAGGTCCCGCGTGCGCCGGACGGCGGCCCTCAGCGCCTGCTGCCAGGCGAGCGTGATCTGCCCGGCGGTGAGGTCCTCCTCGCGGGCGCCGTGGAAGCGCCGCTCCTCGGCCGGGAGGTAGATGCGGCCGCGGCTGTAGTCGATGTGGAGGTCCTGCCAGAAGTTCGTGAGCTGCAGCGCCGTGCAGATGGCGTCAGACCATCGATCGAGCTGGTCGCCGGTATGGCCCCTCGACTTCGCTCGGGGCAGGCCCGCGATGCGAAGCACCAGACGGCCCACGGGGTTCGCCGACCGGCGGCAGTAGTCCAGCACGTCGGCCCAGCTCTCGTACCGCGTGACCGTCACGTCCTGCCGGAACGCGCTCAGCAGGTCCTCGAACAGCGAGACCGGAAGGCCCCGGTCCCGTATCGTCGCGCCGACGGCAATGAAGATCGGCACCGCATGCGCCGGCTCGCCCGGCCTTGGCGGCGGTCCGGGTTCAGGCGCGCGTGCGGCCTGATGCAGCCGCTCGAGCCATCCGTCGAGCAGCGCGTGACGCTCCTCCACGGAACGCCGGCCCTCGTCGGCGAAATCGTCCGCGGCGCGCGCGAACGCGTAGACGGCGGCAATGTGATGCCGCGCGCGCCGCGGCACCAGCACGGATGCGACCGGGAAGTTCTCGTAGTGGCGTCGGGCGTCGCGCAGGCACGCGGCATACGCCTCGCTCACCATTCGGTTTCGGCCGTCCGTGCGCGGTGGTTCGCGGCACGGGCCATCACGAACAGCAGGTCCGACAGCCGGTTCAGGTAGACGATGAGGACCGGCTCGACCGCGTTGGGACCGAGGGCGACGACGCGCCGCTCCGCGCGCCGGCACACCGTGCGCGCCAGGTGCAGCAGCGATCCCGCGGGCGACCCGCCGGGCAGAATGAACCGGCGCAGCGGCGGGAGCTCGGTCTCCAGGCGATCGATCGTCCCCTCGAGCCGCTCGACGTCGGCATCGGTAATCGCCGCCTTCGTCACGCGCTCCGCGATGCGCGAGGACGGATCCGCCAGGCGCGCGCCGAGCGCGAAGAGATCCTTCTGAATCTGCTCGAGCGCGCCGCCGAGGTCGGCGTCGAGACCGGCCGCCCGCGCGGCGCCGAGGCACGCGTTCACCTCGTCCACGTCGCCGTAGGCGTCCACGCGCGCATCCGCCTTCGACACGCGCGTGTTGTCGAAGAGCGACGTCTCGCCCGCGTCGCCGGTCTTTGTGTAGATCTTCACCCTTCGAGTGGCCTCAGGGTGCCCCGAGGTTTAATCGAGGGGCACGCTTCGGGGATTATAGGTGCGGATGTCCGCTTCTTCCCTGCCGCCGCCGGCCGCCCGCCGGCGCTTCCGCCGACAGCTCCTCGCCTGGTACGGCGCCAACGGGCGCGACCTGCCGTGGCGCAAGACCGACGACCCGTACCACATCCTCGTCTCGGAAGTGATGCTGCAGCAGACGCAGGTGGACCGCGTGCTGCCGAAGTACCACGAGTGGCTCGCCAAGTACCCCTCGCTCGAGGCGCTCGCCGCGGCGCGCCGGACGGACGTGGCGAAGACGTGGCGTCCGCTCGGCTACAACATCCGTCCGCGCCGCCTGCACGCGATCGCGCGCGAATCGGTGACCCGCTACGGCGGCCAGCTGCCCTCGGACGAGGAAACGCTGCTCTCCTTCAAGGGCATCGGCGCGTACACCGCCGGCGCGATCCGCAGCTTCGCGTTCCGGCAGCGCGCCGCCATCCTCGACACGAACGTCGCCCGCGTGCTCTTCCGCGTCTTCATCGGCAGCGGCGACCCCAAGGCGCACGCCATGCGCCGCCACCTGTGGGCCGTGTCGGCAGCGCTCGTCCCCCGCAAGCGCGTCTTCGACTTCAACCAGGCGCTGATGGACCTCGGCGCGATGGTCTGCGTCGCCCGCACGCCGAAATGTGCGGTCTGCCCGATGACGAAATCGTGCTGCTCTGCTGCTGAGCTTCGCCAGCCCGCGTCGAGGAACGCCGCTCAGGAGTCCGGGCCCCGCAACGCGTGATCGTTGTCGTCGCCGCTGTCATCGAGCAGGCCGGCCGCTTCCTTCTCACCCGCCGGCAGCCAGGCGTCCACCTGGCCGGCATGTGGGAATTCCCGGGCGGCAAGATCGGTCCTGACGAAGCCCACGACGCCGCGCTGAAGCGCGAGATCCGCGAGGAGCTCGACGCCGGCGTGGACGTCGGCGAGCTCGTCTTCCACACCGAGCACGCCTACGACGACCGCACGATTGCGCTGTACTTCTATCGCTGCAGGCTGATTGGGATGCCGCGGCCGCTGCTCGGGCAGGAGATGCGGTGGGTGCCGCGCGGCGAGCTGACGGCGCTCGGGCTTCCACCCGCGGACAAGGAGCTGATCGAGCTGCTCACGAAAGGGCCGACCTGAAGTCGGCCCCTACTCACACGAGGGCCGGCCTGAAAGTCGGCCCCTACTCACACGAGGGCCGGCCTGAAAGTCGGCCCCTACTCACACGAGGGCCGACCTGAAGTCGGCCCCTGCTCACACGAGCGCCGGCCTGAAAGTCGGCCCCTACTCACTCACGAAAGGGCCGACCTGAAGTCGGCCCCTACTCACACGAGGGCCGACCTGAAGTCGGCCCCTGCTCACACGAGCGCCGGCCTGAAGGTCGGCCCCTACTCACTCACGAAAGGGCCGACCTGAAGTCGGCCCCTACTCACACGAGGGCCGACCTGAAGTCGGCCCCTGCTCACACGAGCGCCGGCCTGAAGGTCGGCCCCTACATGGGCCGGGCGGTGACTTCCGCGGCGACGCCGTCGATCAGCACCGACGTGCCCGGCCCGGTGAAGTCGCGCTTGACGTAGCCGAGCGCGACGACGCCGTGCTGAGGTGACGAGCCCGCGCTCGTGACCACGCCAATCTCCTTGCCGCCGCCGAAGATCGGCGCGCCCTGGGCCATCGCCCGTGATTCGCGACGCAGGCCGACGAGCTTTCGCGCCACTCGTCCGCCGCCGCGATGCAGCACCCGGATGATCACCTCCTGCCCGACGTAGCAGCCCTTGTCGAACGAGATGGCGCGCTGCTCGATCCCTGCCTCGAGCGGGATCGTGTCCTCCGTCATGTCCAGGCCGAACACCGGATAGCCTGCCTCGATGCGCGCGGCCTCCATCTCGGCGTGCGTCGCCGGAATCGCGCCGGCCGACTGCAGCGCGCGCCGCAGCTCCTCCTCGCGCGACGGCTCGACGTACATGCAGAATCCCGGCACGCCGAGCTGGCTGATGCGTGCCACGACGACCGGCGCGCCGTTGAACTTGGCGCGCGCGTTCTCGTACTCGCGCCACGAGCCGGGGTCCACCAGTCCCGTCAGCACGCCCAGCAGCACGTCGGGCGCCGCCGGCCCGTGCAGCCACACGCTGCGCAGCGCCTCCGACAGATCGGCGAGCTGCACGTCCTCGCTGAACAGGAACTGCTCGAGCCGCCGCAGCGTCGAAAGCACGAGGTGGGCAGGGACGTCGAGCAGCATCATGTCGCCCGACTCGAGCACGTGCATGTCCGTGAGCATGCGCCCCTGCGGCGTGAGCCACGCGGCATAGCAGCCGCGGCCGCCGATGAGCGTGTCGATGTCGTTGGTGAGCAGCCCCTGGAGGAACGCGGCGCGGTCCTTTCCGGACACGCCAATCGCGCGGCGCGGCGCAACGGCGCCGACCCCGGCACCCTCCTTGAGCGCGCGATACCCGTTCATGGCCTTCTGATAGGATTCGAGCAGATGGTTGCCCGCTATTGTACTTGGACGCTTCTGCTGCTCTGTGCGGTGCCCGGCGCGTGGGCGCAGCAGGCGCAGGCCCAGCAGGCGCAGGCACCGGTGACGTCGGGCTACACGGTGTTCCTGCGCGGCGTCCCGATCGGCCGCGAGGACGTCACCATCGAGCAGAATCCGGACGGCATCACCATCACCGGGCGCGGACGCCTGGCCGCGCCGCTGAACGCCGTGACGAACCGTGTCGCGGTGCACTACCACCCGGACTGGACGCCCGACCTGCTGGAGCTGGACGTCAACGTCAACGGCGGCGAGAACACCCTGAAGACCAGCTTCCTCGACGAGACCGCCCTCTCGGAAGGCACCCTCGGCGGCCGCGCCATCCGCCATACCGACGTGGTCGGCCGCTCGGCGTTCGTGCTCCCGAACGGGTTCTTCGGCTCGTACGAAGCGATCGCGCGCCGGCTGGCGGCGGCGGACATCGGGTCCGAGCACCGTGCCTTCATCGCGCCGCAGCTCCCGCAGCTCTCGTTCCGCGTCAGCAGCGTGACCACCGAACGCATGCAGACGGGCACGCAGACCTTCAACGTGCGCCGCTACGTGCTCGTCTTCACGAGCCCGGGCGGGCTGGCGACGGTGAACCTGTACGCGGACCAGGACCGCAGCACGCTCCTGCGCCTCAACGTGCCCGCACAGGCGATCGACGTCGTCCGCGACGACCTGGCGTCCACCGCGTCGCGCACGCTGATGCACTCGAACCCCGGCGACGAGCCGGTGTTCATTCCTGCGGCCGGGTTCAACCTCGGCGCCACGCTCACGCGGCCCTTCGACGGTGCTCAGGGCAGGCCGAAGACGGCGGCGGCCCGGCTGCCGGCGGTCGTCCTGATCGGCGACTCACCGATCGGCGATCGCGACGGCGTCGTGGGCGGCGTGCCCGTCATCGGGCAGCTCGCCGGCGCGCTGGCTGAAGCGGGCTTCCTCGCCGTGCGCTTCGACAAGCGCGGCTACGGGCAGAGCGGCGGCCGCCCGGAGTCCGCCACGATCAGCGATTTCGCGGAGGACATGATCGCCGTCGTCAGGTGGCTGGCCGATCGGCGCGACGTGGATCGCGACCGCATCGCCGTGCTCGGCTACGGCGAAGGCGCGTGGGTGGCCCTGCAGGCCGCGGCCCGCGAGCGGCGCCGCATCGCCGGCGTGGTCTCGCTCGCCGCGCCGTCGGTCACCGGCGCGGAGCTCGTGCTCGAACAGCAGCAGCAGCGCCTCGAGCAGCTCGATACGTCGCAGATGGACCGCGACGCGAAGATCGCGCTGCAGCGGCAGATCAACGCCGCGGTCATGACCGGCAAGGGCTGGGAGGCGATCCCGCTGGAGATCCGGCGGCAGGCGGATACGCCGTGGTTCCAGAGCCTCCTGTCGTTCAGTCCGGCACGCGTGCTCGAGGACGTGCGCGCGCCGCTCCTCTTCCTCCACGGTCAGCTCGATCGCCAGATCGCGGTCTCACACCTCGACACGATCGCCGAGCTCGCGCGCGCCGAGAGCGACTCGAAGGCGGTGGCCGTCGTCAGCGTGCGCGGCGTCAACCACCTCCTCGTGCCGGCGGAGACCGGCGCGGTCACCGAGTACGGGTCCCTCACGGATCGAAACGTGAGCCGCGACGTCACGGCGGCGATCATCGGCTGGCTCACGAAGACCTTCGCCGCGATTCGGTGAAGCCTTATGAAGACGACAATCGCGCTCGCTCTGGCGGCCTCGGTGGCGCTTGCCGCTTCCCCGGCGGCGCAGTCGCGTTCCGCCGTGCGCAGTAAGGGGCTCACCGAGGTCGAGGGGCTGCGCGTCGGCCATCACACGCTGTCGGGACGGCCGACCGGCTGCACCGTGGTGCTCGTGGACGGCACGGGGGCGCCAGGTGGTGTGGCGCAGCGCGGCGCGGCGCCGGGCACGCGCGAAACGGACCTGCTCGACCCGCTCAACATGGTGGACAAGGTCAACGCCATCGTGCTCGCCGGCGGCAGCGCGTACGGCCTCGACGCGGCGCAGGGCGTCGTCAAGTATCTGGAGGAGCGCAAGATCGGCTGGGACGTCGGCACCGCCGGCGTCGTGCCGATCGTGCCCTCCGCCATCCTCATCGACCTGTGGTTCGGCGGCGATCCGAAGATCCGCCCGACGGCTGACTGCGGCTATCGCGCGGCGGAGGCGGCCACCGACGGGCCGGTCGCCGAAGGCAACGTCGGCGCGGGCGCGGGCGCGACGCTGGGCAAGGTCGCCGGCCGAGAACGCTCGATGAAGGGCGGCACGGGCACGGCGGCCATCCGGCTGCCGAACGGGCTCGTCGTCAGCGCGATCGTCGCGGTCAATGCCATCGGCGACGTCATCGACCCGTCCACCGGCCAGGTGATCGCGGGCGTCCGCACACCCGACGGCAGGCAGCTCGCGGACGCGCGCAGGCTCCTGCGCGAAGGTGCGCTGCTTCGCGCCGCCGCGCCGCGCGCGGTGGAGAACACCACCATCGCCATCGTCGCGACCAACGCGCGCATGAACAAGACGGAGGTCAACCGGGTGGCGCTGATGGCCGACGACGGGCTGGCGAGGGCGATCAGCCCGGCGCATACCATCGGCGACGGCGACACCGTGTTTGCGCTGGCGACCGGGCGCTGGGACGGCCAGGCCGACGCCAGCATCGTGGGCGCGCTCGCGGCGGAGGTGCTGGCGGACGCGATCGTGCGCGCGGTCACGCAGACCGAAAGCCTGGGCGGGCTGCCGTCCGCACGCGAGCTCGGAACGGTGCCCGCGCGCTTACGGTAGGGGCCGGCTTCAGCCGGCCCATCCGGTGACCATCCACCTCGCGCTGCTCATCGTTTACTCGGTCGGCGTCGTCGCGCTCGGCCTCTGGACGTCGCGCCTCATCCGTTCGAGCAGCGACTTCTTCGTCGCCGGGCGCCGCCTCGGGCCGGGGCTGATCTTCGCGTCGATGCTGGCGGCCAACATCGGCTCCGGCGCGACCGTCGGCGTGGCCGGGCTCGCCTACGCCGAGGGCATCAGCGCGTGGTGGTGGAGCGGGTCAGCGGGGCTGGCGTCGCTCGTGCTGGCATTCCGGGTCGGCCCGCGGATCTGGGCGCTCGCGAACGAACACGGTTTCTACACCACGGGCGACTTCCTCGAGTTCCGCTACAACGCCACGGTCCGGCTCGTCATCTCGGTGCTGATCCTCTGCGGGACGCTGGCGATCCTGGCGGGCCAGATCATCGCCGGCGCCGCGATCCTCAACGTGCTCACCGGCGCGCCGCGATGGGTCGGCTCCCTCATCGGCGGCGCGATCATGACGATCTACTTCGCGGCCGGCGGCCTCCTCGGCACCGCCGTCGTCAACACCGTGCAGCTCGTCGTGATGCTCGCCGGTTTCCTGCTCGCGATGCCCGTCGCGCTCGGGACGGTCGGCGGGCTCGGCACGCTGTTCTCCTCGCTTCCGGCGGGCTACGGCGATTTCACGTTCTCGACCGGGCCGGGCAGCGGCTGGACCCTGCTCTTTCTCACGGGGCCCGCGTTCATCGTCTCTCCCGGACTGATTCAGAAGTCCTATGGCGCACGAAGCGGGGGCGCGCTGCGCACCGGAGTCGCGCTGAATGCGGCGGCGCTCATGGTGTTCGCGTTCGTGCCGGTCCTGCTCGGCATGGTTGCCGCGGTCAGCCTGCCGGGGATCCAGGACGACAACCTCGTGCTGCCGACGCTGCTGCGTGAAGGGTTGCCCGTCTGGCTCGGCGCGCTGGCGCTGGCGGCCGTGTTCTCCACCGAGGTGGACACGTGCGACGCGATTCTGTTCATGATCTCCACGTCGGCGTCGAAGGACCTGTACAAGCGCCACGTCAATCCGGGCGCCACGGATGCCGAGCTGTTGCGGGTGGCCAGGATTGCGGCGATCGCCGGCGGGACGCTCGGCGTGCTGCTCTCGATTTACCTGGCAACGGTCATCGACGCGCTGACGATCTTCTACTCGCTGCTGGTGGCGTCGCTGTTCGTTCCGTTCCTGGGCGGGCTGTACACCCGGCGCGCCGGGCCGGCGGCGGCCCTGGCGGCGATTGTGGGTGGGGTTGTGACATTGATAGGTGTGCGCCTGGCGCTGGCGGAGCGCTACCCGTGGGTGGACCCGACGCTGACCGCGGTCATCGTGGCCGCGGCGGCCTTTGCCGCCGTCTCATCGGTGACAAAATCGAGGCTATGAAGACATATCGGATTGCGGTTATTGCCGGCGACGGCATCGGCAAGGAAGTCATCCCGGCGGGCATCGACGTCCTGACGCTCGCGGGCGCGCAGGGCGGGTTCTCGTGCGAGTTCACCCAGTTCGGGTGGGGCTGCGATTACTACCTGCAGCACGGCCGGATGATGGAACCGGACGGCGTGGACAGACTCCTGACGTTCGACGCCATCTACCTCGGCGCCATCGGCGATCCGCGCGTCGCCGACCACATTTCGGCGCGCGAGCTGATCCTGCCGCTGCGCCAGCGCCTGCGCCAGTGGGTGAACCTGCGCCCGATGCGGCTTCTGCCCGGCATCTCGTCGCCGCTCGCGGGACGGACCGCGGCCGACATCGACATGCTCTGCGTCCGCGAGAACTCCGAGGGCGAGTACTGCGGCATGGGCGGCCGGCTGCACGCGGGGACGCCCTATGAAGCCGCGACACAGACGGGCCTCTTCACCCGGCACGGGATCGAGCGCATCGCGCGTTACGCGTTCCAGCGTGCCGCGTCGCGCCCGCGCCGACTGCTGGCCAGCGCCACCAAGTCCAACGCGCTGCAGCACGCCATGGTGCTGTGGGACGAAGTGGTCGCGCGGGTGGCGGCCGAGTTCCCGCAGGTCGAGTTCCGGAAGTATCACGTGGACGCGCTCTGCGCGCGCATGGTGACGCATCCGCAGACGCTGGACGTGATCGTCGCGTCGAACCTGTTCGGCGACATCCTCACCGACATCGGCTCGGCCATCTCGGGCAGCCTCGGCGTGGCACCGGGGGGCAACATCAACCCGGACCGCGACATGCCGTCGATGTTCGAGCCGATCCACGGCTCGGCGCCGGACATCATGGGCAAGGGCATCGCCAACCCGATCGCCGCGATCTGGGCGGGCGCGATGATGCTCGATCACCTCGGCGAGAAGGCCGCGCACGACGCGATCCTGCGCGCCATCGAGCAGGTCATCGGCGACGAGCGCGTGAAGACGCCGGACCTCGGCGGCCGCGCGACCACGGCGGAGATGACGAAGGCCGTCACGCAGGCGCTGGCAGCGAGGGTTGCTTGACAGAAGATGGCCACTGTCAGATTCACCAGGAACATTCAGCGGCACGTCGAGTGTCCGGATCGCGAAGTGGAGGGCGCCACGCTGCGCGAGGTCCTCGAGCGGTATTTCGCCGGCAACGATCGGGCCCGAGGCTACGTGCTCGACGACCAGGGCCGGCTGCGGCATCACATGGCCGTCTTCATCGACGGCCAGCAGCTTCAGGACCGCGATGGCCTGAGCGACGCGGTCGCGCCCGGCGCGGTCATCGACGTCGTGCAGGCGCTCTCGGGAGGATGAAGGACGCCGTATGAGCAACAGATTCCACGTCGCCACACGCAAGGGTCTCTTCACGCTCGAACGCGGCGAGCAACGCCGCCAAGGCGTTGCGGGAGACAGCGAGTGGGCGATCGCGCGCACCAGCTTCCTGGGCGACAACTGCACGCTGGTGATGCACGATCCGCGCGACGGCAGCCTGCTCGCGGCGCTCGATCACGGCCACTTCGGCGTGAAGATGCACCGCTCGCGCGACGAAGGCGCGACGTGGCAGGAGGTCGCCGCGCCGAAGTATCCGGACAAGCCGGCCGGCTACGTGCCGAAGACGCCGGCCGAAGGCCGGCCGGTGGACTGGGCGCTGAAGCTGGTCTGGGCGCTCGCGCCGGGCGGCGCGAACGAGCCCGGCGTCCTGTGGTGCGGCACGCTGCCCGGCGGGCTGTTCCGCTCGGAAGACGGCGGCGACTCCTGGGCGATCAACCGGCCGCTCTGGGACGACCCGCGCCGCGAGGAATGGTTCGGCGGCGGCGCCGACCAGCCGGGCATCCACTCGATCTGCGTGGACCCGCGCGACGCGGCGCACGTCACGATCGGCGTGTCATGCGGAGGCGTCTGGACGACCCGCGACAGCGGGAAGCGCTGGACGCTCGCCGGCAAGGGCATGCGCGCGGAGTACATGCCGCCGGAGCGGCAGTTCGACCAGAACGTCCAGGACCCGCACCAGCTCGCCCAGTGCCCCGCGAACCCGGACGCGATGTGGGTGCAGCACCACAACGGCATCTTCCGCTCGACCGACGGCGGCGAGACGTTCAGCGAGATCAGCGGCGTGAAGCCGTCGGCCTTCGGCTTCCCCGTCGCCGTGCATCCGAAGAATCCGGACGTGGCGTGGTTCGTACCGGCAATCAAGGACGAAAAGCGGATTCCCCTCGAAGGACGTGTCGTCGTAAACCGCACGCGCGACGCCGGAAAGACGTTCGACACGCTGACCCGCGGCCTGCCGCAGGAGCACGCGTACGACCTCGTCTTCCGCCACGCGCTCGACGTGGACGACACCGGTGACCGGCTCGCGTTCGGCTCGACGACGGGCTCGCTGTGGGTGAGCGAAGACGGCGGCGACTCGTGGCAGACGCTGTCGTCGAATCTGCCGCCGGTCTATGCGGTGAGGTTCGAGAAATAGGCGGGCCGTGAAGGCCCGCCCTACGGCGGAAACCCGACCGATAACTTCACGGCGGCGTACTCCGGGTGCACGCTGCCGTCCGACGCCCTGATCACAAGCGGCGGCTCCCCTTCCCGGAACACGACAGGACGTCGGCGCACGATGGACAGCGCCGCGGCCCGGGCGCGTAGTCGGCAACGTCGCCGCGCATCTCGAAGCGGCACGCGACCTTCTGCGAATGATCGCCCTCGATGCCGGGAAGTGACCGCCGATCGCGTCGAGTGATTCGTCGGCTGGGACGTCGGGCGCGGACCGCGCGCCGGGCGGAACCGGTCCGGGCTTCGCCCAACCTTTGAAGTGACTCTCAGTCAAATCCCAAATCCCAAATCCCAAATCCCAATCGCAAATCACAAATCGCAAATCGCAAGCTAACATGGGCGCATGGCGCGAGCCGCTTCCGCACACGCAACGGGCGTCGCGGCGAGGCTCGAGGCGTTCGTCCTCGAGCGCTTTCCGTTCGCGCTGCCTGCCGTGCAGGACGCGATTGCCGCCGCCGGAGCGGCACGGCTCCGTGAGCGCGACGCGCCCGCGATCGAATCGCTGCGCGTGGTCCTTCGACGCGAGCTGAAGCACGCGCTGGAGGCGATCGACGTGGCCGACGTCGCCGACCCGACACCGGGCGTGACCGCTGCGAGCCGTATGGACGCCGCGCGGCGATCCCTCGCCGACGCCTGCGACGGGTTCCTCGCCCGTGAAGCCATCTCAGCGTCGCTGACTCGCGACGAGCGCACCGAGATCCTCCGCGGCATGGTGCTCACCCGCGCGGTGGACAACCGGCTGAAGCAGTTCTTCGCCACCGGCGAGGTCCGCTACCGCGACACGCCGTTCCAGGGGAAGGGATTCCGCTCGCTCGGGCAGGAAGCGATCTATGCCGCCGGCATCCGCCTCCGCCGCGGCGCCGCGTACCGCGACCCCGACCGTGGATGGCAGGGCGACGTGGTCGGCCCGATCATCCGGGACCTCGGCGTCGCGCTGGCGATGCGGCCGGAACCGGCAACGGTGCGGATGGTGCTGAACGCGCAGATGGGCAAGGACGGCCCGCCGATGGGCGGCAAGGACCTGCACATCGGCGACTTCGAGTGGGGCATCCTGCCCGCCACCGCGCCGCTCTCGATCAGCACGCTCTCGATTGCGGGCATGGCGATGGCGTTCTCGCAGCGGCAGGCGGGACGCGTCGCCGTCTCCTTCATCGGCGAAGGCGGCACCTCGCTCGGCGAGTGGCACGAGGCGATCAACCTCTGCGCCGTGCGGCGCCTGCCGGCGATCTTCTGCGTCGAGAACAACCAGACGGCGCTCTCCACGCCGGTCGGCGAGCAGTCGGCCGTCCGCGTGTTCGCTGACAAGGCAGGCGGCTACGGCATCACCGGCATCACGATCGACGGCACCGATCCGGAGGCGATTGCGTCGGCCTTCACCTGGGCGGCCGATCGCGCCCGCTCGGGCGACGGCCCGGCGCTCATCGAGCTCATCTCCATGCGGATGTGCGGCCACGCGCACCACGACGACATGCTGTATCTCGGCAGGGAGCCGCAGCCGTCCTGGGAGTACCCCGATCTTCCGGCTGAAGCCGGAAGCCACATCGCCTATGCCGACCGGACTGCGTACCGTCTCTGGACGGCGAAGGACCCGATCGCGGTGTACGCGAAAACGCTCGAGGCGGAAGGAGTCATCGGCCGACACGACCTCGAGCGCTTCAAGCAGGAAGCCGAAGCGATGGTCGAGGCCGAAGCGCAGGCGGTCATCGCCGCCCCGTGGCCGGAGCCCGAGGCTGCGGCGTCGGGTGTGTTCGCATCCGAAGCCCCACGAGTGCGCGTGGAACCGCTCGAACCCTCCACGAGGCTCGACATCGATCCGGGCCCGGCGCTGCCTCCGCTCGACCCGGGCCTGCCGTTCGACAAGGCGGGCAGCACGTTCCTCGAGGCCGTAATGATGGGCGTCGGCGACGCGCTGCGCGCCGACCCCCGCGTGTTCGTCTACGGCGAAGACGTCGGCGGCCAGTACGGCAACGCGTTCCTGCTGCTGCGCCCGCTGCTCGAGGAGTTCGGCGGCCGCATCGTCAACTCACCGCTCGCGGAAAGCGGCATCCTGGGCGTGTGCGTCGGCGCGGCGCTCGCGGGCCAGCGCCCGATTGGCGAGATGCAGTTCAACGACTTCGTCGCCAGCGGCTTCAACCAGCTCGTGAACAACGCGGCGAAGATCCGTTACCGCTGGGGCGCGTCGGTGCCGATGGTCGTGCGCATGCCGTGGGGCGGCCTGCGCCACGCGGGCCCCTATCACAGCCAGAACACCGAGCCGTGGTTCTACCGCACGCCGGGGCTGAAGATCGTCACGCCGTCCACGCCTGAAGACGCGCGCGCGTTGCTCGCAGCCGCGGTTGCCGACCCCGACCCGGTCCTCTACTACGAGCACATCGCGCTCTACCGCGATCCGCGCATCAAGCAGGTGCTGCCGCCCGGGGCACCGGAGCCGATGCCAATCGGCACCGCCGCGCTCCGCCGCGCCGGGGACGAGCTCGCCATCATTTCCTACGGCGTCTACGTGCACGTGGCGATGCGCGTCGCGGCGACACTGGCGAACGACGGCGTCGAAGCAGCCGTGCTGGACCTTCGCAGCCTGGCGCCACTCGACAGGAACGCGGTGCTGGCCGTGGCCCGCCACTGCAGCCGCGTGCTGATCGTCCACGAGGACTCGCGCACCGGTGGCATCGGCGAAAGCCTCGCGGCGATCATCCAGGAAGAAGCGTTCGAGTCGCTCGACGCGCCGGTCCGCATCCTCGGCGCGCTCGACACACCGGTCCCCTACTCGCCGCCGCTCGAGGAGTACTTCCTGCCGTCGGAAGACGACGTGGAGCGGGCCGCTCGCTTGTTACTCGCCTATTAGAGCGGTTTCTGAAACGTCGTAGTGTCCGGCTTTAGCCGGACCAAGTTGATCGGCACCGCCGTGTGTGGTCCGGCTAAAGCCGGACACTACGAAGAAGTCGAAACCGCGCTAGGGTGCCTGAAGTGCTTGAAGTGCCTAAAGTGCCTGGGGTGCCTGGGGTGCTTGGTGTCCCCGACTATTCCAACTTGGAACCAGATCGCCGAATCTCTGGAATCGATGCGGCGTCTTCGGGATTCGGCGGGATTCGCGCTGCAAGGGATTGCGACGGACGCGAGCCACGGAGTGCTATGCCGTCCTCCGCGCCGAGACTACGCCATATGCGTAGGATTTGGCGGCGAGCGTGGCGCACAAGTGCTGCGACGCACTTCAGACACCCTGGGCACCTTAGGCACTCCAGGCACTCTTAGATTTCGTGCCGCCCGGCTGGTGCTGGCCTCCTAGCTAGAGCTGTCGCCGAACGATGATCCGGGCTACCGGATTCCGCCAGTCGCGGTTGCTCGCCCTGAGGTCGCCCACCCCGTGGATGCCGTTGTGAATGATCACGACGCCTTCACCGCCGCCGACTCGGGCGCCGCCTCCCGGACCGCCGCACTCCGAAAAATCGGGACCCGGAATGGAGGCGCACCGCTCGTCGTTCTGCTCGGTACCCGAGTCGTATGCGGGGACGTCGATGATTGTAATCTCATTGGCGGCGGGGAGTGGCAGGCCGGTGGCGCCGAAGAAAGCATCATTGGTGGGAATGAGCATCGAAACGAGACTGACGCGGTCGAACTGACCGCCTGCCATCACGACCACATCTACAGTGACTCCTGGCGTGAGCAATCCCGAGCTCGAGGCAATATCTCGGACCTCCAGTGGCCGTCCCCGCAAGAGCGTCGTCAGCGGGCCGATGTTTCCTTCCTCCGCGACCTCACGGAGCTCGGACGATGCCGCCGTGCCCGGCGTGAAGAGGCGAACAGCCGAGGTGTGCGTCGCGACCAGAATCGGCGTAAAGCTTTGCGCGCGGGTCATGTTCGTGATGCTGACCAGGTAGCGCTGCACCGACTGTGCTTGAACGCTTTTGTTCACCGAGGCTGAGGCGACCACCGCTAGAGCTACGGCAAGACTCACGACGCAGCGTCTCATTGCAGGTTCCTCCTGGGAGAAGGGGCTTCCTTCCCCGATGCTGTCGAATTTCCACAGCGATCAGTTCCGTTGAATGAGTCGCGCTACGAGGTGAAATCCCCCTCCTCCGTTTTTCCTTTCGTGACTCTGGGTGGGGCTCGCTATGATGCGGAGCGGACCCTCATGTACGGGCTGATCCACATGCCCAGGATGCCGGCCTGCGCCGTGCTCGCGTGTTGTCTCACGACGACAAACGCCGCTGCTCAGGATGGCTCCTGGCTCTTCGTCGGCGCCGTCGCCGGGCTCTCAACGTTGTCTGCCGACGCGCGGTCGGTGACTTCGTCGGACAGCGTCGCGATTTCGCTCTACAAGCCCGAAAACGGCCCGGCGCTGAACGTGCTCGTTGGGGCACACCTCACCGACTACATCACGATCCAGGCGAACTACATCTGGAATCGCAATGACCTTGCGCTCGTGGCCGCCCAGGTGAGTGACTCCGGCCCGTCGTTCTACGAGCAGCCACAAGACAGCTCACAGCACGCCGTGGTGGGAGACCTGCTTGTGTATTTCCGGGAGCGTCGCAGCCGTGTCCGGCCTTATTTGTCGTTCGGAGGAGGAATAGTTCGACTCGAGACTCGCGTTGATGCGGCGGTGCGCATTCGCGGCGCCGTCCTTCCGCCGCCAGGGTTTGCAGCCACTCGAACAACACTGAGGGTTGCCGTTGGAATGGACATCACGCTCGCGGGCACCTGGAGCTTTCGGTACAGCTTCAGCGAGAGCCTGAGCCGCAACCCAATCAGCGCCCACCTGTCGCCTCGGGGCCAGCGCAACCTCGCAAATTTCCAGAATCTCTTCGGGATCGTCCGCGCCCTCTAGCCGCGCTTGTTTCAGCGACGGTGGAACTGTACATACGGACAATGAGGCCAGACGATTGGGGGAGACTCGAAGCGCTCCGCAAGAAGACGCGCATGACACACCCGACACGGATTCATCGCCTTGACGCGATCGCTGACCGGTATGGCCTGAACTGCATCTTCGAAGACGCAGAGCGCGTGCCCGGCCGCCTTCACGGCCGACAGACTCAGCAAAGGTCCCGTGGACACCTGACGCTGCACCATAGCTGAGTAGATCGTCGACTTCAAACGCGCTGGAGCGCGCTCGAGTGCGTGCTCCGTCGCGTCGGTCTGAGCCGCAAGCGTATGGAAATCGAGATCCGGTTCCATGGCGGTCTACTCAGCCTCCCAAAGCTGTTTGAACTGCGTTCGGGCGCGTGCGAGAAGGCGCTCGATCGCCTTTTCTGTCTTCCCGGTCTCCACGGCCATCTCCTTGGCGCTGCGCCGCTCCCAGTACCGCCACAACAGCGCGAGACCGTATGGCTCCGGCAATCGCTCAAGCACCCGTCTGGTCTTCTCCACCAATCGCGAGTGGTCAATGAGTTCATCGAACCGTGGAAACTCCGCTGTTGTCCTCAAGTCATCGTCGAGCTCGCAAAATATCTCATCGTCTCTGAACCGCGCGCGATAATAGTCCACGACCTTGTGCCTCGCGATACCCAGTACCCAGGTGCGCAAGGACGATCCTCCCGTAAAGCCCTCGAGACTCTCGAGCGCGGCGAGGAAGACTTCCTGCACGAGATCGTCGACGAGGTCCACCCGTGGGGCAAGCCGCTGCCTGACGTACGCATAGACCGGATCGGCACATCGAGACACGAACTCGGCCGTGGCCTTTCGGTCTTTGCGCAGGACAGCTGCGACGAGGTCGCGTTCCTCCGCGACCATTGGGTATGCCGGGCAAGGCGTCGGTGCCTCGACGACCAGTTGCGGGCCCTGGCCGTCACTGGGACTCATCTATGTAGGAGTCGCCCGAGGGCGTTCATTCCCCCGCCCTGGCCGTGAACGTGATCCGTCACCCGGCTCCGTGGAGAAGGGGCACTTTACCTGATGAGCGTGGTCTCCGGGAAACTGGGCGTACCAACCGAACCAGAATGCTCGGTGGGCCGCGACGCGAGGGAGCCGTCGCGTCGGGTTGTCCGCCAGATACAGCCCGTCCTCGGCGATCCGCCAGGGCCGGCCGCTGGAGTCGGCCAGGCGGTCGCCCAAGCGGCGCCCGAACCGTGTGGTGCCGGCCTCGTACACGCGATTTGCGCTACCCGCGCTCGTCACGATCACCAGATGGCGACTCGCGACCTCCGTGTGATAGAGCGGGTGCCGCTTGAGAAAATCTGCCGCGATCGCGACGGGCACTCGGTCGCGCGTCGTGCCGGAGACACGGGACAACAGCATCACCAGAACCTCGGCCTTGTTTTTCAGCCTTGCATCAATCTGTGGCACCTGAAACATGAGCCGATCTGTGGCGAAATAATCCCTGTAAGCGAGGTCAAGCGTCGGCTGCGGGTTCCGTAAATTCTGACCGCCCCTTTTCCGGAAATTCTGGCCGCTCTGAGCTGACCCCTTCGGCTCACACACTCGCTGCACCTAGCAGCGAGGGAAGGGATGATCGACATGCTCACGCGGCA
>VFYY01000004.1 GCA_016871375.1 Acidimicrobiia bacterium | reverse complement strand
CCAAGCACCTCGGGCTTGACGACCCGACCTCACCTGGGGCATCAGATCCACCGGCCAGAATTTCCGGAATCCAGCGGCCAGAATTTCCGGAACCCACAAGCTCAAGGCAGCGTTGCAATTCCTTCACGCGCTGCCAGCAGGGACGACGACGTTCCTCGTCATGAAACGGCACTGCAAGCTCGAAATCGGAGAGGCGCTCGCGGACTACTTCGTCAGACTGAACCAGCACTTCATTGCGGCTACGCTCGTTCTGGAGCTCGACGAAGCAAGCGGGTTGCTGCGCGTCGTTGCGGGGCATATCGGTGAAAGTCGGAGCTCGCGGTGTTCCGATGTTCCATTTCACGTTCCATCGCCCTCGGAAATAGCAGCGAAAGTCTGAACGAGTCAGCGATCAGCGGAAGAGGATGGAAAAGGGATAACCGACTTTCGCTTCAAGCGGTTATCGTGGCTGCGGTTCAGCGAGTTGCCGCAATCGATGGGCAAGGCTCCCACTCTCTCCGCCAATCATAACCTATTGATTTCACAAGAGATATACGGATCTGCTGCGGTGCGATCGCCGTTCGCGCCTGCAATTATGCTGGATTCACTGCCGCAGGTCGCAACTCCCACTCTCTCCAGCGCAGCGATCCTGTCGCATCAGCAACTTGCAAGGACTCATCGGTTCTCCGCGTGCAACGCGCGCGATTTAGGAACTCAGGGTAGCTGGGCGCGCCATGGCGCGACAACAAGCTCGAGCCGTTTACGACATCGGCCTTCCGCAGGTTTCAAATGCTGTTCATCGTGCAGCGACTTACGCGGTCTCCGCAGTTGCTCTCGAGAAACAGCGATCCAACCCGGACTCCACGCTGCTGGCTGTGAGCCCACCGTGGGAATCACCATCTCCGTGAAGCGCTCTTACCTGTCCAAAGTTGTTGGCTGCGACTGTCACGGTTCGAATCCCATGTACTTATTCCGTCGAATAATTGCGTCGGTCGAGATCGGTGGCGGTCAGAGGCCGGCCTTGCGAAGGCGTGCGAACAAACTCGGCTTCTTCGTGTGCGCCAGTCGCAACGCCCGGATGCGCTTCGCGAACGTGGCCCCGTGTCCTTTCCGCCCGCTTACATCCCGCAAGTCCACGAGTAGCTCCACCGCGGCGGCGTAGTCGGCGGGGCGCCTGGTACCGATGAGCGCCTCAACCTGCTGCCACGCCCGACGTTCTCGCTTCCCCAGGTGAGTCAGGTATCGATCGCGGGCAGTCTGCTCCTCCCGCTCGCGCGCGGCGCGTTCGCGAGCTTCATGCTCCAGAGCGGTCTTGCGCCGTCTTTCGGCGATGGCTTCGGCTCGAGCACGCAGTTCACCGGCTGTGCGCAACGGCAAAGCGGCCGCGCGCCCCTGCGTGTGTTGGCGAAACCGGCGCCTGAGCTCGGCTCCCACAATCGCGTCGCCGCGAGCAATGCGCGCCAGCAGCGTGAGGTGTTCACTGGTCTCGAGCCCGGCCAACCATCCGTGGATATCGCGAGTCGCAGATGACGGCGCCGTCGGCGACGCGCCTTCTGCGGCCACGGTCACGAGATCGCGATCGATTCCGACGATGTCGATGAAGCTGTCGAGCGCAGGATTGAGGTGACCGAGTTCTTCTGGTCGTGCCGGCTCGACGACGTCGTCCTCGATCTCGCCGCACTGGACATCAAACAGCCACCCCAAATAGAGAGCTCGGTCGTCTCCGCTTGCGATGTCGGCACGAAGCGCCATCAGGGACGCCAACCAACCGGTTGCGTCATCCGCGGTATCGAAGCTCTCGCCATCACTCTCGACGGAAATGGCGACGACGACGTCTGGCCCAGTGGAGCGAACTTCGACCGTGGGGCCGGCAGCGTAGCGGCGGAGCCTCTTGAGGTCCAGAGCGCTCTTCGGGTATCGGAACGCCACCTCCAGAAAAAGCCAGTTGGCGAAATACAGCGAGGCGTCGAAGTACTTCACCAGGAGGTCGCGCGGATTGGCCTTCAAGTCACCGAACGTGTAGTAGTTGCTGAACGATGTGCGCGAGATGACGGCACGCGTGGAGATCGCGCGCAGCTCACGCATCTGACGGTCTGTCAGCACCCGGTCGATGGCTCGGAACTCGTAGTATTGATGCTCGCTCATCGGCGCGCGGCTCCCGCTACCAGCGGCCTCGCGCCCATCTGCGGTAGGCCTCGATCCACTCCCATCCCGCCGGCGGCGGATGCGGCAGCGGTAACTCGAGGATCGGGATTGCCTGTCGTTCACGCCCGCGGTGGCAGATCGCGACGATCGTGCCGGCTGCGGTGACGTCGATCTTCTTCACCGTGACAGTGGTGCCGAGCACAACGGTGTCGAAGGGACACAGCAGGCGCTGGTCAAGCGTCGCGTGAAAGCCAACCGCCTGCTCGGATTCCGTGTACGCATCGACGATGGCTTCCTCGATCATGGCGTCGAGACGGCCCGGCGCGATTCGACGCCGCACGCGTGGCGGAGGCTCACGGCGTCTGCGTGAGGGGCTGGTCATCGAAATCTCCAGACTCTGACGTGCCGACAGCTGCGGCGCTTCAGAGTGTACTTCTGAGCTCGTGGATTTGCTCGAGCTCCTGAAACGGCCCGAAGGAAAGACCCTCGAGTTCAAGCGCGACCTCTCGTCCCCCGAGGGCGCGCTGCGAAGCCTCGTGGCCTTCGCCAACACCGCCGGTGGAACCGTGCTCGTCGGCGTCGAGGATCGGACGCGCCATGTGCGCGGAATCAGGGAGCCGCTCGATCTCGAAGAGCGTCTGGCGAATCTGATCAGCGACAACATCACTCCCCGACTGGTCCCCGAGCTGGAGATCATCCCATGGCGTCGGAGCCACGTGGTTGCGGTCCAGGTTCATGCCAGTCCAATTCGGCCCCACTATCTGCGACGCGAAGGCCTCAGCGCACAGACTACGCTGCGATGCTCATGACGCTGAGTGTCTTTGCCTCGAAACGGCTCGCGGAAGCCTATTGAGCAGAAACAGGTGGACGAGCATTACCGGATCTGGCGACGACGATGCGTGACGTGTTTCCCGAGGCGATGGCCGGCTATGCGCATCTGGGTCGTTCGATTCAGCGGAGCGTGCTGGAGGAGGGTGCCCAAGCGTCGCAACGGGCGTCGAGCACGAAGGTCGGCCGCAACGAACCGTGTCCATGCGGCAGCGGGCGCAAGTACGAGAAATGCTGTGGCGCCGCGAGTGGGTGACGTGTCGACTCGTCAATCAGCCTCGGGAGGTCTCACTCGAACGCGGCTGGGTTCCACCGTTACGATCGCTCCGGCATCCAGCTCCGCGCCGTACTTCGCGAGCGCTTCAGCCGCGGCAGTTCCCTGACGTTCTGCGGCGAAGCCAACCAGTCGAACAATGCCTCGGTGGGCCACGCGATGAACCACCGCGAGTTCTCCGAAGTCTTTGTCGATCGTCACGACGACCTGGGCGGAGTCAAAGGCGCGGCGGAGGATGTCTCGATCGCCTGGGTCTTCAGACCAGCCGGCGACGGCCTCGACGTCATGACCAGTCGCCGTGAGAACAGTCGCGGCCCCTCCCCAGACGCACGCGTCGAGGAGCACCTTCACGGCGGACTAACGATCGGTCAGCGCAGGTTCAACGCGCTCGTGGCCGACGAGACGTTGCGCGTACAGCAGGCAGGCGCGAATGTCCTCCGGTTGGAGCCAGGCGTACCCTTCGAGGATTGTCTCTGCAGTATCGCCAGCAGCGAGCATTCCCAGGACATGCTCCACGGCGAGGCGACGTCCTCGAATGATCGGCTTGCCGCCGAAGATCTCGGGGTTTGTCGTGATACGCGTGAGAAGCTCGGCTTCGCGGTCCATGGTGGAGACAACCTCAGAAATTCTAACGCGGCGGCCCACGCGTGTGACACTTCGTGCGACATTCGGTCGTCAGCGGACGCACGTGCCGGTGAGCGGGCGCGAACGGACGAAAACCGCGGATAAAGCCCGGACAAAGCCAAGGCTTGGCGCGTCACCTGTCGCAAGTCCTTGCCGATCCTCAGTTGCGCGTGGGTGGGGGCGTGGTCACGAGACGTCCTTCCGGTGCGCATGCGCAAACCGTGGATGAACCGCCACGTCGTGGTCTTGCCGTCTTACGGCTGCGGCTCTTGCCAGCCCTGCTCGTAGTACCGCTCCCACACTTGCGCCCATGGCCGACCGAAGAAGTCGATGTGGCCTTCTTCTCCCGGCAGTATCTGCGTGGGCCGACCGTCGGGGCCGTTGACGATCTTGCCCAGCACTTCGATGTTCCTCAGGCTCGCCTGGCCCCACCACCGCATCAGTCCCTCGGGATAGCAGAATGCGGCGTTCCACTGCGGCGAATCGGTGACCGCTTCGTGGTAGCCCATCCGCACCATCCGCGTCTGATACTCCGGCGTGGGCAGCGACAGCATCGTCGCTGTCTGGACGTTACCGCCGTATGTCCACTGTTCCTGCTGCGCGCCCCGCGCGTACCAGCCGTTCCACGCCGGCAGGGTCGCGGCGGTGTGCGTCGTCGGTCCTCCCGCGGACGGCGAGCGCCGATGACATGATGGCCAGCAGGACCAACGCGACCAGCGCAGCACGTGCGTGCATGGAGCCCTCTCCTGCGTGTGATCACCGCCAATGGAGCGCATTGGTCGCGGATCAGCCCGTCTCAGTTGCCGCGGCCGCCTTGACGCCCCGCCCCCGGCGGCGGTTGCAGCGGCGTGACCGAGCGCTGCATTCACACCTCCGTGACGGGCGTGACGCGCCGCAGCAACGCGGTCATCTGTCGCGCCTCGGACCTGGTCAACGCGCCGAGCAGCTGCGCCTGCGCGCCGGTGAATCCTGGCATCGCGGCTCTCATCACGCGGCGGCCCCGCGGCGTCAGCGCACACAACTGCTGGCGGCGATCGCCGGCAGACTGGCTGCGCCGGATGTAGCGCTTCGCCTCGAGCGTCGTCATCAGGCGCGTGATGCCCGGTGTGTTCTCGACCATCCGCGCAGCGACCTGGAACGTCGGGAGCGCTCGTTCGTGCGCGAGGATGGCCAGCACGTTGAACTGCGGCAGTGTCAGGTCGAACGGCTGCAGTGCCTGGGTCATCGCTCGCCGCGCGCGGTCGGCCGCCGTCATCAGCGCCATGATTGCGTGACGCGGCAGCACGAGGTCCTTTCCGGATGGGCGCACGGCGGCAACGATAATTCGGATTGTTTAACGCGTCAAACAAGTGCGAGAATGCGCGCCTGCTCATGCGAGGTCGTCAATGAAGCGCTGTACGGTCGCGGTGCTGTCGGTCGCTCTGGCCATCCCGATCGTCGTCGGCGGACAGGCGCCGGCGGGTCGCGGCGGCCGCGGGGCGGGCGGCGGGCCGTTCGCCAAGGTTCCAGGCCAGCTGGCCAGCGGCTGGAACGCCCCGTCCACGGTCGCCCGCACCACGCTCCGCCACGAGTGGGTGGACATCCCGGTGGGCTCGAGCACGGTGCACACCTGGATCGAGTACCCGAATGGAGACGCGCCGGCGGGTGTCGTCGTCGTGATGTCGTACGAAGCGGGGCTCGACGACTGGATCCGGAGCGTCGCCGACGAACTGGCGGCCAGCGGGTTCATCGCTCTCGCGCCGGACGTGCTGACCGGCCTCGGACCGAACGGCGGCAACTACGACGCCTTGCGGTCGCCGGATGAAGTCATTCGTGCGATCCGAACGCGCGTGGTTCCGGAGCAGGCCATGCGGCAGTATCTTGCCGCCGCAACATACGGCGCGACGTTGCCGCGCGCCAACGGCAGGATCGGGAGCGTCGGCTTCGGGCCGGGGGGCACCTTCAGCTTCCGCTTCGCGGCCGAAGCGCCCGTCGTGCACGCGGCGGTCGTGTTCTATGGCGTCGCGCCGGACGACGCCACCCTGCGGAAGATCACGGTTCCCGTCCTCGGGTTCTACGGCGAGGACGATCCCGCCGTCACCGGCACCGTCGCCGCGACGGCGGCGACACTGCAGCGCGCGGGAAAGAGCTTCGAGCACCGCACGTATCCCGGCGCCACCCACCATTTCGGCCTGATCCAGGTCGAGGGGCGGAATGGTCCCGCGACTCAGGACGCCTGGACGCGCACGCTCGCGTTTTTCAAGGAGCATCTCCAGTGAGCAGAACGATGACCGTCGTGAAGGCGTTGACGCTGGTCGCCGTGGCCGGCGCGAGCATCGCCGGACGTGCGCCTGCTCGACCCGCGATTACGCCGCATTCGACGCTGCCGTCGGTCACCGGGGCGAAGCACCTGCTGAACACGACGACGCGCCATCGCGAATGGATCGTTGTTCCCATCTCTCCGGACGCCTCGGTGCTGGCGTGGGTGGTCCATCCCGAGCGCAGCGACCGTGCGCAGGTCCTCGTCGTGAGAGGCGAGACGGCCCTCCCGTCTGACTGGACGCGTGCCGTCAGCGATCAACTCTCCGCCGAAGGGTACGTGACGGTGGTGCCTGACGTGCTCACCGAAATCGATCGGCAGGGGAACCGGCAGACGCGCGACGCTCTGGACGTGTCGGAGATCGGTCGCCGCGACGACGCCGTTCGCCGCGCGGCGCTGCAGCTGCCGGACGCCGATGCCACGCTCCGGCCCGTCGAGCTCAACGTCTCGGCAACCGGTATCTCCGTCGAAACGAGGGAGGGACGCGAATCGTTCGCGGCGTCCGCGGCTGCGTGGCCTACCCTCGTCCAGTACTTGAACGAGCGTACCGGCAACGCGCCGACGTTGACCGACAATCCGCACGCGATGCACATGGCGATGGTGTCGCAGGCCTCCGCCGGCGCCGCGCGTCCGGTCGCGGGCGACATCGGACGGAAGGATCCGCGTCTCCCGGCGGACTACTTCATGGCCCGAGCCACGATCCGCGATTCGACGCTGAAGGCGGAGTGGGTCGATATTCCTCTCGAGGGCGACACGGTCACACTGCACACGCTCGTCGTCTACCCGGCGGGCGCCGCGAGAACCGGCGTCGTCGTCGTGATGCAGCACGGCGTCGGCGTGGACGAATGGCAACGCGCGCTGGCGTATCAGATCGCCGAGGACGGGTTTATCGCGGTCCTGCCGGACTTGTGGTCAGGTACCGGGCCGAACGGCGGCAATTGGGACGCGTCCGAGTTCGTGGACGACGCGGTCCGAAACGCCGCTGGCAAGGTGTCCCCGGAAGAGGCGATGAAGCGCTACACGACGGCGCGCGAGTGGGCGTTGAAGCTGCCGCGTGCCAACGGCAAGAGCGCGTCCATCGGCTTCTGCATGGGCGGGGGAAACAGCTTCAGGTTCGCGGCCGAGGTGCCCCAACTCAACGGCGCGGTCGTGTATTACGGCGGAGCGCCGCCCGAGGCGCAGATGGCGAGGATCCAGGCGCCGGTGCTCGGCCTCTACGGCGAGAACGACGGTCGCATGGCCGACAACGTCGCCGAGACGAGGGTGACGATGGCGCGCCTCGGCAAACAGTACGAAGCGCGCGTCTACGCGAAGACGACGCATTCGTTCGCGATGTTTCAGCACATCGGCACCAACGCCGACGCCATTGCCGATGCATGGCCCCGGACCATTGAGTTCTTCCGCCGCCAGTTGCGCTAGGGTCGCCTGCGCCGCGATCCTCTGTTGCGCCACGGCGGCGGAAGCGCAGCAACCCCGCGACAGCAGCATCACGGTCCAGGCCGTGCGCGTCTCCGCGCCGCTGCAGATTGACGGCCGGCTCGACGAGGCGGTCTACGCCACGCTTGCGCCAATGAGCGGCTTCGTGCAGCAGGAGCCGCAGGAAGGCATGCCCGCCACCGAGAAGACCGAGCTCTGGCTGCTGTTCGACGACGACTACGTGTACGTCGTGGCCAGATGCTGGGAGAGCGAGCCCGCGCGCATCATTGCCACGGACATGCGCCGCGATGCCGGCGCGATCGGCGGCGGCGCGAACGACGCGTTCTCGTTCACGCTCGACACGTTCCACGACCGCCGGAACGCCTCCATCTTTCACGTCAATCCACTCGGCGGGCGGATGGACGGCCAGGGCGCCAACGAGCGGCAGTGGAGTCCCGACTGGAATCCTGTGTGGGCGGCGGCGGCCCGGCGGTTCGAGGGCGGCTGGATCGCGGAAACCGCCGTGCCGTTCAAGTCGTTGCGTTACGGTCCGGGCCGCGACCAGGTGTGGGGTTTCAACGCCCGCCGCATCAATCGCTGGAAGAACGAGGTCTCATACCTGGCGCCGATTCCGGCGGCACGCGGGTTCGCCGCCATCATGCAGGTGTCGCTCTCGGCGACCGTGGCCGGCCTCGAGGTGCCACCCGGTGCGAAGAGCCTCGACGTCAAGCCGTTCCTGACGGCGTCAGGCACCGGCGGTCCAGGAGCCGGCGGCGCGACCGGGGATCTCGACGGGGACATCGGCGTCGACGCACGGTATGCGATCACGCAGAACGTCGCCCTCGACCTGACGTACAACACCGACTTCGCGCAGGTGGAGGCCGACGAGCAGCAGATCAACCTCACGCGGTTCAACCTGTTCTTCCCCGAGAAGCGCGAGTTCTTTCTGGAAAACCAGGGGCTGTTTGCCTTCGGCGGCGTGTCGAGCTTCGGCGCCGGCGACACGCCCATCCTCTTCTACAGCCGTCGCATCGGCCTCCACGGCAGCCGTGACGTGCCGATCGTGGGCGGCGCACGTCTCACGGGCCGCGTCGGCCGGTGGAGCGTGGGCGCGCTGAACATGCACGCCGATGACGTGCCGGCAGCTGTCCCGTCGACCAATTTCAGCGTCGTGCGGGTGAGGCGGGATCTGCTCCGGAGCAGCAGCGTGGGCCTGCTCATGACGAACCGCTCCGTGAGCCAGGCGGCGCCTGGCGCGGCACAGACCTACGGCGCCGATGGCCTGTTCCGGTTCTTCAACAGCCTCGACGTCAATACGTACTGGGCGCGGACGCGCGCGGCGCGCGACGGGACGAGCTACCGGGCGCAGCTCGATTACAACTCGGACCGCTACGGACTGCAGCTCGAGCACCTGACGGTCGACGACGATTTCAATCCAGAAGTGGGGTTCGTCCGGCGGGACGACATGCGCCGCAATTACGCGGCCGCGCGCTTCAGCCCGAGGCCGCGCCGCGTGGGCGCGATCCGCAGGTACTCCTGGACCGGATCCCTGACCTACATCGAGAACACCCGGCGGCGCGTCGAGTATCGCGACACCGGTCTCGATTTCGGCCTCGAATTCCAGAGCGGCGATCGGTTCGGCCTCGCCGCCAGCCGGGGCCGCGAGTTCATCCCCGCACCATTCCGCACAGGCGAGCGAGCCGTCATCGGCGTTGGGGCCCATGACTTCGATCTGCTGCGGGTGTCGTACAACGTCGGCCAGCAGCGTCGGCTGTCGGCAAACGTCTCGCTCGAGCACGGCGCCTTTTATGGCGGGCAGCGGACGGCGCTCAGCCTCGCGCGGGGACGCGTCAACCTGAGCGCGCGCCTGTCGGCGGAGCCGTCCTATTCGGTCAACTGGATAGATCTGCCGCAGGGCGCGTTCGCGACGCACCTGGCCGGGTCGCGCGTCACGTACTCCATCTCCCCGCTGATGTTCGCCAGCACCCTCGTTCAGTACAACTCCGCGACGCGCACGGCGGCCGTCAACGCGCGGCTGCGATGGGAATACCATCCTGGCAGCGAGCTGTTCGTCGTCTACAACGAACAGCGGGACACGCTCGGCCGGCCAGACCCCGGCGGCGCGTCACGTGCGGTGATCGTCAAGGTGAACAGGTTATTCAGGCTCTGAGTCTTGCCTTCGGCGAGCTCGGTGTGAACAGGTGGCACGCCTCACGCAAATTGGATGAGCCGGTTGCGGAAATCGTCCCGGACAGCCCGCCAATCCATAACGTGCGAGAGGCGCCTCCGATGGTGATCCCCCCGGGAAAATTCTCGGAGCCATCAGGAATTTCACGCACCGGTGACGCTGCGTGAAATCCGGTCTCGCGGGGCACCGACGTGTTCGCGCCGCCTGCGAACAGGTATTGCGATTGCACCGTGCAGGTGCATGAGCATGTCCGCCTTCGGGCGCGTTCGATATGTCGATCGTGGCGAGGCAGGTCGTATGCTCGCCGACCGACTCCGGGACTATGCCGGACGAGACGACGTCGTTGTCCTGGGCCTGCCGCGCGGCGGCGTTCCCGTCGCCTATGAAGTGGCGCGGGTGCTGAACGCGCCTCTCGACGTCTTCGTCGTCCGCAAGCTCGGACTGCCCGGGCATCCTGAGTTCGCGATGGGGGCCATCGCCAGTGGGGGCGTCCGCGTCCTCAACGACGAGGCCATGAGACAGATCCACGTCCCACCGTCGGCCGTCGAGGCGGTCGCTCGTGCCGAACAGCTGGAGCTCGAACGCCGGGAACGTGCCTATCGGGGTACGCGGCCTGCCATTGCGGTAGAAGGACGCACCGTCATTCTCGTCGACGACGGCCTGGCGACCGGCTCGACGATGCGCGCGGCGGTGCTGGCGATTCGACGTCGGCTCCCGTCCCACATCGTTGTTGCCGTTCCGGTTGGGGCGCGGGAGACGTGCCGGGCGATGGACGAGGTCGCCGACGAAGTCGTCTGTGCACGGATGCCGGAGCCATTCAGCGCCGTTGGGCTGTGGTACGAGAACTTCGATCAGACGTCCGACGAAGAGGTCCGTCATCTCCTCGCGGCGTCTGCGGCGGCGACACGTGTCAAGCGGAGCGCGTGATGCAGGACCCTGCGGTGACGGTCGTCCGGCAGCATGCGATACGACTGACCGCGGAGTCGGCCGCGAGCCGCATGCTCGACGCGATCGACGAACGCGCGTCGCTGGTCCTCATCGGTGAAGCGACCCACGGCACACACGAGTTCTATCGGATTCGAGCCGACGTCACGCGTGCCCTGATCGAGCAGCGGGGGTTCGGCATCGTGGCCGCCGAGGCCGACTGGCCGGACGCCTATCGTGCGAACCGGTGGGTTCGCCTGCTCGGCGACGACGAGACGGCCGAAGCGGCGCTTGGCGACTTCACGCTGTGGCGGCCTTCTCAGAACAATCGCGAGGGCGTGGGACCGGGCTCGATCGCCGGCTCGACGACATCGGTTGGGGACTTCTGTTCATTCTCACTGGGCTGGCATGGATGCTGCCCCGGCAGGTGCCCGAGGGTGCATGGCTATTCGGAGTTGCAGCCATTCTCACCGGCGTCAATGTCGTCCGGCACTTCAGGCAAGCCGATGGTGACGCATGCGGCGTAGCTCGGGGAGCGTATGCGAGTGACTGAGATTCGAGACCCTCTCCCCGCCATCTCAGCCGCACTTGAGCAATCGTGACCCCTCGTGACCACAATTGGTCATGAGCGACGTCGGCATTGCGGAACTGAAAGCCCGCCTGAGCGAACATCTGCGGTCCGTGCGCAACGGCGGCACGCTGACCGTGCTCATCTGGCGCGACCGCATGGGACCGCTGCCAGCGATGGCCACGCACGACGCCGCGCTCGGCGTGGCGGCGCGGGCATTTGGCTTCGACGTCCGCGGCCTCGGTTGACTCCCTGTCCGGCGCCGAGGAGCCAGGGTCACGCGTCGTGCGCGTGCCGGACGCACGCGACATCAACGCCAGTGGAGCTCGGGGGCCACCAACTTCAGAATGCTCTCGATGACGTGGGCGTTGTAGTCCACGCCCAATTGGTTCGGCACGGTCAGCAAGAGCGTGTCGGCGGCGGCGATGGCCTCGTCCGCAGCCAGTTGCCGGACCAGCACGTCGGGCTCGGCCGCGTACGATCGGCCGAAGATGGCGCGGGTGCTCGGGTCGATGTAGCCGATCTGATCCTGATCGCGCGCGTCCCGTCCGAAGTACGCGCGGTCGCGGTCGTTGACGAGCGGGAAGATGCTGCGGCTCACCGAGACGCGCGGCTCACGCGTGTGTCCCGCCTCCTTCCACGCGTCCCGGAACGCGTCTATCTGCTTCCGCTGCTGAACGTGCAGCGGCTCGCCGGTCTCGTCGGTCTTGAGGGTCGAGCTCTGGAGGTTCATCCCCAGCCGCGCGGCCCAGACGGACGTGGCGTTCGAACTGGAGCCCCACCAGATCCGATCGCGGAGCCCTTCCGGGTGCGGCTCGAGCCGGAGCAGCCCGGGCGGATTGGGGAACATCGGCCGCGGATGTGGCGTCGCGAATCCTTTCCCGGCGAGCAACTCGAGGAAGACCTCCGCGTGGCGCCGGGCCATCTCCGCGTCGCTCTCGCCCTCCGCCGGCGCGTAACCGAAATGACGCCAGCCGTCGATGACCTGCTCGGGTGACCCGCGGCTGATGCCCAGCTGGAGGCGGCCGCCCGCAATGACGTCCGCCGCGCCCGCGTCTTCGACCATGTACAGCGGATTCTCGTAGCGCATGTCGACGACGGCGGTGCCAATCTCGATCCTGCGCGTGCGGGCGCCGATGGCGGCGAGGAGCGGGAACGGCGACGCGAGCTGCCTGGCGAAGTGGTGCACACGGAAGTACGCGCCGTCGGCGCCCAGCTCCTCGGCGGCGACGGCCAGCTCGATCGACTGCAGCAGCGAATCCGCAGCCGTCCGCACTTCCGAGTGGGGCGATGGTGTCCAGTGCCCGAACGACAGGAAACCGATCCGCTTCACGCGGTCCTCGGGAAGCCGAACCGGGAGGATTGCCTGGCGCGGTTTCGACTTCTTCGTAGTGTCCGGCTTCAGCCGGACCAAGTTGATCGGCACCGCCGTGTGTGGTCCGGCTAAAGCCGGACACTACGACGTTTCAGAAACCGCTCTAGGGCTCGGCCGCGGCCTGCCCGCGCGGGTAGAACTGCTTTCCGTCGGCGCGCACCGCCTTCACCCAGGCAGCGGCCGGCCGGCCGTCCTTCATGGGATGGCCGGTGATCGTCACCCTGGTCCCCGGCGTGAAGTCGCTGCGTCGTACCTGCCGCATCATCAGCGTCGTCGGTCCCTCCGCCTCGAAGCCCCAGGTCGTGACTTTGCCGTCGGCACCCGGGACATCGACCAGCAGCCACGAATGCGGGTTCGTGTACTGGAATTCCTTCACGACGCCCTCGACGGTGACGGTCTTGTCATCGTCGAACATCGTGCCGGAGTGATGCCCGGCGGCAGGGACCGCCACGAGCAGCGCGGCGCAGATCGCGGGCGGCAGTGATGTCTTCATTTCCCCTGCTCCTTTGCGTCGTCAGTGGTCGTGAACGTGAAGTTTCGATATTGCGTCCCGCCCTCAGGGGTCTTGTAGACGTCGTTGTTCGGGTTCTCGCCGCAATGCCAGTAGTTCATCCGCAGGCTCTTGTCGGGGTTCTCGACCTGCCGGTAGCGCCGCTGGAGGAACCACGGCTCGGTATAGGTGGCGGGGTCGTAGATCCACGCGTCGGCCTTGATGGTACGCGCGTCGAGTCTCTCCCAGACTTCGACGGTTTCCATCTGCTCGCTCTGGGTGGGTTGCCCGCGGCCCATCGAGCGCTCCATCAACTGGGCGGTGTGGATCACGAGCTTCTGACCGTCCCAGAACCCGATCGAGTCGCCGTAGTAGAGGGGAAAGGCGTCGGCTGCCGACGGATGGCCGCGGCCGTCGGTGTAGATCCGGCGGACGTTGTTCACGGTCTCCGACGAGAGCCACGTCTGCTCCGGCCTGACGATGAACTCGCGCAGGAACGGGATCACGAGCCATCGCGGGAATCCCGGGGGTCCGCACTCGCTCAGATTCTCGTCGTACTGGATGCCCTGCGCAGCGAGCTCATTCCCGGCCTTCAGCGCCGCGGCGGCGGTGGCCGTGAGCTTTGGCACCGCGCCTCCAGGGGCCGCGCCGAAGAACGTCCCGCCGCCAGCGGCCGTCCACAGCCCGGTCCAGTCGGGCAGTCCGCTGAACGGCGGCGACACGCGGCCCCCGCGCGCCGACTGCTCGAGCGCCTGATACAGATCGTCCGCGCTCGTGTAGCGCAGTCCCATTGCGTGCAGACGCTGCCATTCCCCCGGTGCGAGCTGCGCCTGCCCATCGCCCTGGGCGCGGGCGACAGGTACGGTGAGCGCAATCCACGAAAGCGCGGCCGCGAGTCGGATGATGCCTCTCATGTGGACGGGATCTCCTCTCGGTCCATCTGCGGGACCATGATATCGCCCGGCCCGCTTCGCGTCGAGCGATCCCATGCCAGAATGCGTGCGATGGTTCACGCGCCGCCTCGGCCTTCGCCCAGGGAAGCGCAAGGATCGCCGGCCGCGTGCTGAACATGGCGGGGTTCTGATGGCAAAGACGCGGTTCACATCCGTGGACGCGTATATCGCGGCGAAGCCCAGGGACGTCCGCGGGATCCTCGAAGGCGTGCGCCGCGCGATCCGCAAGGCCGTGCCGCGCGCGGAAGAGCGGCTCTCGTATCAGATTCCGTCGTACACGCTGGACGGCGTGCCGGTGCTCTATTTCGCGGGGTGGAAAGCGCATTACGCGCTGTATCCGGTGAACGACGCGCTCGTCGCGGCCTTCAGGCGCGAGCTCGCGCCCTACGAGCGCAGCAAGAGCTCAATCCGGTTCCCGCTGTCGAAACCGGTTCCCACGACCCTGATCGGACGGATCGCCAGGTTTCGCGCCGACGTCCTCACCGGCCGCGAGAAGGGAGCGGGCGCGCGCTCGAAGGGCCGTCAGGCGCAGCTCGAGCGCGTGCGTCGTCTGTGCGCAGCAATGCCGAGCGTGACCGAGAAGCTGTCCCACGGCACGCCGACCTTCTTCGTCGAGAAGGACAAAGGGGTGTTCGCGATGTTCGCCGACCATCATCATGATGACGGCCGGCTCGCGCTCTGGGTCCCGGTGCCCAACGGCCTGCAGCCGTTCCTGATCGAGGACGCGCCGCGCACCTATTTCAAGCCGCCCTACATGGGAGCCAGCGGCTGGGTGGGGATCATGCTCGGCGCGATTCGCGACGATGCGCTGCGAATTCATATCCGCGACGCGTGGCAGCTCGTCGCGGGCAGGAAAAAGCGCACCGTCCGCACCCGGACCCGCTCATAGCCCCGTCGCGCTCCCGCTCGGCCCCTGCCCGTTCGGCGCCCGCGGGCCGCGATTCCTGAACTGTCCTTACGGCGATCCTGAGAAGACCCTAAAGCCATGCGCTCATGCGCGCGGCGATGCCGGCAGCCGTGCAATCATGAAGACCGTTGCCTGACTCACCGCTCGAAGACGTCCTCGCACGGTACTGGGGGTACTCCTCGTTCCGGCCCCTTCAACGCCAGGCCATGGAGGCCGTGCTCGCCCGGCGCGACTCGCTGGTCGTGCTGCCCACCGGCGGCGGCAAGTCGCTCTGCTTCCAGGCGCCGGCCCTCGTGCGGCCCGGACTCGCGGTCGTGGTATCGCCGCTGATCTCGCTCATGAAAGACCAGGTGGACGCGCTGGTGGGCAACGGCGTGCCAGCGGTCCTGTACAACAGCTCGCTCACGGCAGCGGAGAAAGCGCGGGCGGTCGCCGGTCTGCGCGAGGGGCGCTACCGTTTGTTGTACGTCTCTCCTGAGCGGCTGGTGGGTGAGGGCAGCGAGAGCTTTCTGGCGCTGCTCGCGGCGTGTGACGTCAGCTTCCTGGCGGTTGACGAAGCGCACTGCATCAGCCAGTGGGGCCATGACTTCAGGCCGGAGTACCGTCAGTTGGCGCAGCTCCGGCAACGGCTGCCCGGGGTCAGCGTCCACGCCTACACGGCCACGGCCACCGCGAGGGTGCGGCACGACATTGCCACGCAGCTCGGCCTGGTGGATCCCGTCGAGCTCGTCGGATCGTTCGATAGGCCGAACCTCGTCTACCGCGTGCTGCCGCGTGCCCGGCTGAAGCAGCAGCTCCTCGACACCCTGGCGCGGCACCCTCGGGAGGCCGGGATCATCTACTGCACGGCGCGGCGCGAGGTTGACGCACTGGCGGCGTGGCTGACCGGCGAAGGCATTCCCGCGCTTCCGTACCACGCCGGCCTCGGGGAGGCCGAGCGGAGCAGGAACCAGGACGACTTCATCGCCGAGCGCATCGACGTCATCGTCGCCACCGTCGCCTTCGGCATGGGCATCGACCGCTCGAACGTGCGCTTCGTGGTCCATGCGGGCGCACCCCGATCGGTCGAGCACTATCAGCAGGAGTCGGGGCGCGCGGGGCGGGACGGTCTCGAGGCCGAGTGCCTGCTGATGTATTCAGCCGCCGACTTCATGCGCTGGCGCGTCATGCTGCAGACCAACGGTGAGCTGACGGACGCGAACCTCGCGCTGCTGCGGCAGATGGAACGCTACGCGGCGGGCGTCGGCTGCCGCCACCGCCATCTCGCGGAGTACTTCGGCGACGGCTACGCGCCCGGCAGCTGCGGCGCCTGCGACTACTGCCTCGACGAGCTCGAGGCCGTGGCGGAGCCGGTCGTCGTCGCGCGGCAAATCCTCTCGTGCGTGGCGCGGGTCGGACAACGGTTCGGCGCGCTGCACGTGGTGAACGTGCTCCGCGGCCACGCGAGCGAGCAGGTGCTCGCCAGGGCGCACGACCGGCTGAGCACATTCGGGCTGTTGCGCCAGGCTGCGGCGTCCGAGCTCCGCGGATACATCCAGCAGCTCACCGCGCTCGGCCTGCTGAGGACGAGCGACGATCCGTACGCCGTGCTGGCGCTGACGGCGAAGGGGCTGACGCTGCTGCGGGACGAGACGAGCTGTCCCGGCCTCACGCTCGCGCGGCAGCGCGCCGTGCGCCGGGACGCGCCGCGGGCACGGTCGCGCGTCGAGGCGCAATCGTGGGAAGACGTGGATCGCGCGCTGTTCGAACGGCTTCGCGCCCTCCGGCTCGAGACCGCGCGCCAGCGTGGCGTGCCGCCGTACGTCATCTTTCACGACGCCACGCTGCGCGAGATGGCCCGTCTGCGGCCGAGCTCCCTCGACGCGCTCCGGTCGGTCAAGGGGATCGGCGCGCGCAAGGCCGAGGACCTCGGCCCCATCTTCCTGTCCGCCATCCGCGCGCACGCGTCGTCGGTCGCCTGACCGGATTACAATTCGCCGCGGCGATCCGACGGGGCACACCGCTATGACAAGGGCTGTCCGAGGGCCTGAAGATGGAGAACATGCGATGAGTGCAGCGCCAGCTGGAAAGACCGGTTACCGGGTGAAGGCCGAGAGCATCGAAGCCTGCAACTGTCAGCATGGGTGCAACTGCCAGTTCGCGGGGTTTCCAAACGAGGGCAAGTGCGAGTTCATCGTCGGCTTCGACGTCACGGACGGCCGCGTCGGCGACGTGTCTCTGAAGGGGGTTCGCGCGGTGGTCGCCGCGAAGTACCCGAAGGCCATCCATGAAGGACACGGCCACGTCGTGTTGTTCATCGACGACAAGGCGAGCGACGCGCAAGTGAACGCGTTCGCGTCCGTGCTGTCCGGACAGCTCGGCGGCATGCCGTGGGAGGCGCTGGCGGGCACCATCGCGAAGTTCGAAGGCCCGATTCGCAAGCCCGTGGAGATCAAAGCCGCCGGCGAGCAGTCCCTCGTGCGGGTGGCGGGCGCCGTGGAGCTGCAGTTGACGCCGATTCGAGACGTCATGTCCGGTCAGGCGAAAGAAGTGCACATCGTCTACCCGCAGGGCGGCTTCTTCTGGAACGACGCGAAGATCGCCACGACGGAGACCATGCGGGCGCAGCACGGAGACTTCCGGCTCGAATGGCCCGGCAAATACGCGGCAGCGGCGGAAGTGAACTGGACCAACGAATAGGATGGACGCGGTCGCGACGCTCGATCACGTCGTCCGGCGGGACCGGCTGCTGGTGGGCCTCGGTCTTGCCGCGATGACGGCGCTCGCGTGGGTGTATCTGGCCCGGGCCGCCGCCGGCATGGACGCCATGGCGGCGGACGCCCGGATGCATGCCGCCATGGGAATGGCCGACATGCGCGCGTGGGGGATAGCCGACTGGGCCGGCCTGTTGACGATGTGGACGGTCATGATGGTGGCGATGATGCTGCCGTCGGCTGCGCCGGTGATTCTGCTCGTGCTCGGCGTCTATCGGCGGCGCAACGATCCACAGGCGCGAATCGCCTCGATCGCATTCGTCACGGGGTACCTGGCCGCCTGGACGGCGTTCAGCGTGGCCGCCGCGAGCACGCAACTCGTCCTGCACCGCGCGGCGCTCCTCTCGGCCGACATGCGCATCGGTGCGGCCGGGGTGTCCGGCGTGGTGCTGATCGTCGCCGGACTCTACCAGTGGCTGCCTCTGAAGCAGATGTGCCTGACGCACTGCCAGTCGCCGTTCGGGTTCCTCTCACGGTACTGGGCGGAAGGTGCCGGAGGCGGATTCGGGCTGGGCTTCCGTCACGGGATGTTCTGCGTCGGGTGCTGCTGGCTCCTGATGACGCTCCTCTTCGTCGTCGGCGTCATGAATCTGTGGTGGGTCGCCGCGCTGGCGGGATTCGTGCTGCTCGAGAAGCTCCTGCGCGGCGGCGCACTGTTTGGCCGCCTCGCCGGCAGCGCGGCCGTGACCTGGGGCGCCTATCTCGTGCTGACGCGCTGAGGGCGTCGTCATGCCGTTCCTCGTCGGTTGCCTCGCCCTCCTCGCGCCGCGATTCGCCATCATCCTGGTGGTGATCGTCAGCGACTACATCGGCCGTGCCTACCAGACGACGCTCTGGCCGTTGCTTGGATTCCTGTTCCTGCCGCTGACGACGCTCGCCTACGCGTTGGCGATGAACGCTCGCGGGTCGGTGGAAGGGATCTATCTGGCGATCGTGGTCCTCGCCGTCCTGATCGATCTCGGGATCTTCGGCGGATCCGCCAGAAAGCGCCGCCGGCGGAGGGATCGGACCGAGTGAGCGATGCGACGCAGGCCGGAGCTTCCCGCGGATATCGAGGAGTATCGCGACTACCACTGGCATCGTGAGGGGCCGCGCCAGATCGACAGCCCGATCGCCGCGGAGGGCTTCATCGCGCGTGTCGGCTTCGCGGCGTGCCTGACCGACGGCCGCCGGCCGGGGCCGTCCCTCTATGTCGCCGTCTGCGGCCGCCGCGACGCGGTGATGCCGCGCAACGTGCAGAAGGATCCGGAATCGTCGCTGACGTGGCGGCTGAAGGACGAGCTCGTGCGGCGCGGCCGCGTGTACTACGCGAAGTTCGCGCGCGGCAAGGCGACGTTCGTGGCGCCGCGCATGATTCCGTACTTCCACGCCGTGTGGGGCATACGGCGCGCCGACGAGGGCCGGCGGTTGAGCCGCAACGCGCAGAAGATCCTGAAGGTCCTGCGCCACGAGTGGGAGATGGCCACCTCGGACCTCCGGGACGACTCCGGCGTGAAGGACCGGGCGGCGTTCACCAGGGCGCTCGACGAGCTCCAGGCGGCGATGCTCGTGGTGCCCAGCCAGGTGTTGTACCTGCCGAAGCTCACCTATCTCTGGACGCTGGCTGTCGGGCGGTTTCCCGATGCGCTTCGCACGCGCGTCTCGCGCGAGGTGGCGCTGCGCGAGATCGCGCGCGGCTTTCTGTCGTGCGCCGGCATGACCGTCCCCGGCGAGCTGGCGCGGGTGACGGGCCTCTCGCGTCGGGACGCCGGCCGCGGCAACCGCGCGCTCGTCGCCGAAGGCTACGCGGTCAACCCGGAGTACGGCGTCTACCGGCTCACTTCCGGGCTGTGATCGACTCGACGCGGATGGTCTTCGTCTTCACGTCGAGGGTGCCGACGACGCGCACCGGCTGCCCGGCGAACTGCTCGGGCGTCTTCTGATCGCTGAGGTCGTAGGCGTTCTCGCCGTCGTACAGCACGTAGAGCGCGCCGTGCGCCATGACGCACGCGGTGGTGCACTCCGCGGCGGTCGGCCCCATGCGCATGGGCGCATGGTTGCCGTCGGCGCACATGCTGTCGGTGATCGTCCCGGTGAACGTCCGGGCGTCCTGGCCGGCCGACAGCGAGACGGCGGCCAGGAACCCGAGGATGAGATGTTTCATCAATGACCGGGAATCATGATGTGCGCGGTCGTCGTGCCCGCGTTCATGATCCATGCCCCGCCCATTTTGGCCGTGTCGGGCAGTCCGAGCGACTGCGCCGTAGCGCCCGGCACTGCGACCGTCGTGTGCGTGCGCGCTGCCGCCTGGTCCGGTCCGGACAGGTTGTAGAACACCGATCCGAACTCGGGCTTCACGCGGCTGCCGTCCTTCTCCGCGGCGTCGAGCGCCGCCTGCCGCTTCGTGCGGTCGGTCTCCACCTCGAATCTCATGTTCTGCGCGACGCGCTCGAGGTTGCCGAGGCTCGTGCACTCGATCGAATACGCCGGCTGTGCCGGCTGCCCCGACCGGTCGTAGCACACCAGGCGGTTGGTGCCCTTCCGCAGCGTGTCGTAGGTGAAGTCGGGCTTCCACTTGACCACGGTGGCCTGCGTACGCAGGTTGGCCGGCGCCGCGAGGAGCGCCTTGTCCACGTCGGCCTGCGACGCGCCCGGCTCGAGCGGCGGCGGTGTGCCGGTGACCTGCTGGGCGAACGCGCTTGCCGACAGCACCAGCATCGCAACCGAAAGAACGAACGTGCGGCTCATGATGACCTCCGCGCGGATTCTAATATAGGGACGCCATGGATCTGACCGGCATCCACCATCTGACCGCAATTTCCGGCGCCATCCGCGAGAACCACCGGTTCTACACGCAGACGCTCGGCATGCGCCTCGTCAAGCGTTCCGTGAACCAGGACGATGTGAGCGCGTATCACCTGTTTTACGCGGATGCGAAGGGCACGCCGGGCACGGACCTGACGTTCTTCGACTGGCCCGTTCCCCGCGAGCGCCGCGGCACCCGCAGCATCGTCCGCACCTGCCTGCGCGTGAACGGCGCCCGTGCGATCGACTGGTGGGTGCGCCGCTTCGACGAGCTCGGGGTGAGCCACGGCGACGTCTTCGAGCGCGACGGCCGGCTGAACCTGCGGTTCGAGGATCCGGAAGGGCAGCGGCTCGCGCTCGTCGACGACGGCGGCCGCGGCGATGCGCCGGCGCCGTGGGAGCGCAGTCCCGTTCCGCCGGAGTTTCAGATCCGCGGCCTCGGCCCGATTGTCATCAGCGTGCCGACGCTGAACCCGACCGACATCCTCCTGACGCGGGTGTTCAACATGCGCCTGGTGCGCGACACCCCGCATCCGGACAATCCGGCGGCCACGGTGCACGTGTTCGAGATGGGCGCCGCCGGCGGCCCGCATGCCGAGCTGCACGTGGCCGTGCAGCCGGATCTGCCCGATGTGCGGCAGGGCGCGGGCGGCGTCCACCACGTCGCGTTCCGGACGCCGGACGCCGACTACGACGCGTGGGCGGATCGGCTGAACGAGTTCGGCGTCCCCAACAGCGGCAAGGTGGATCGGTTCTGGTTCCGCAGCCTGTACGTGCGCGAGCCGAACGGCGTCCTCTTCGAGATCGCCACCGACGGCCCCGGATTCGGCGTGGACGAGGATCCCGCCACGCTCGGCGAGCACCTCGTGCTGCCGCCGTTCCTCGAAACGCACCGCGCGCAGATCGCCTCACGGCTCGAGCCGATCGACTGACCCATGGATTCCAATCATCCGCACGGCAACCAACCGGTGCTCCATGCGGGAGCGCCGCTCGCGGACGCACGGCTCGTCGCCATCCTCGTCCACGGGCGCGGCGCGTCCGCGGAGGACATCATCGGCCTGGCGGGAGAGTTCAGCGCGCGCGACATCGCCTACCTCGCGCCGCAGGCGAGCGGCGGCGCCTGGTATCCCTACTCGTTTCTTGCGCCGTTGGAGCAGAACGAGCCGTTTCTCCCGTCCGCGCTGCGCCGGCTCGACGAGCTCGTCGGTGACGTCGAGCGCCAGGGCGTTCCGCCCGGCCGTGTGGCGGTGATGGGGTTCTCACAGGGCGCGTGCCTGTCGCTGGAATTCGCCGCGCGTCACGCGCGGCGCTACGCGGCGGTCGTCGCCTTCAGCGGCGGCCTGATCGGCCCGCCAGGAACCGCGCGCGACTACGCGGGCGCGTTCGACGGCACGCCGGTCTTCATCGGCTGCAGCGACGTGGACGCGCACATTCCGCTCGACCGCGTGCAGGAGTCCGCCGAGGTGTTCCGGCGCATGGGTGCCGCGGTGGACGAGCGCATCTATCCGCGGATGGGACACACGATCGTCCGCGACGAGCTGCTGGCCGTGGACGCGCTGCTCCAACAGCGCTGAACCGGGTCCGGCTGGAGGCGTCGAGCGCGCCACCGTGGGGATTCTTGCGCAGCCGGCGGAACAATCCCGCGCCTGAACGCAGGCGCTGCGCCGTTGGGCGGCGTCGAGCGATCGACGCCGCTGGAGCAGCAATTGCACCGTTCACGGAAAGCCGGGAGGTGCATCATGGATTGCTGCCGGCATCTGCTGAGCCGTCACCGTCACGCGTGGCGCCGTCGCGTCACCGGCGCCGAGACCGTTCCCACGACCGAGACCGGGATGTGGGGCAACACCGTGACATCCACCTTCGTGCGCTGCCACGCGGAATACGTGTGCGACCAGTGCGGCGCCATCCGGGAGGAGGGCAACTGCACGTGTGACACCTCGCGCGCGGAGCACTGCGCCGTTCGCCTGGAGTGGCTCGCCGGGACTCCGCCCCCCGCCGTCGAGGGAGTGGCCGTAATGGCTGCGCGTGCAGCGTGAACGTCAGCGTCACCGTCACGATCCGCCGCCGATGAGGGACGCGGTCGACTCTCCGGGCGGCGGCTTCGGGGCCGGCGCTTCACTCATCTCCGGAAGACGGGCAAGGGAGGCACCGCAGTATCTCAGCCGCCGACGCGCGTTCTGACCTAGAATCACCCCCGGAAGGAGCGCCACGATGAAGGCTGTGCTTGTTCCGGTATTCCTTGTCCTTACGCTGATCGCCGCGGCAGTCCCGCTGTCCGCGCACCACCAGTGGCCCGTCAGTCGCGCCCGGCTCGTCACCGTGAAGGGCGTGGTGAAGGACTTCAACTGGGTGAACCCGCACCCGATGATCACGCTGCAGGTCCAGGCCGACAACGGCCAGATGGAGCAGTGGCTGATCGGCGGTCCCGCGCTCAATCGGATGGAAGCGAGCGGCTGGACCAGGACGACGGTGAAGCCGGGCGACGTGATCACCGGCACCGGCTACCAGTTCGCCGACGGCCAGAAGATCATCCGGCTCGAACACGTCGTGCTCGCCGACGGGAAGACCATCAACGTCTACGGCCGTTAAGTCATCCGCCGGCGTGGTACCCCTCAACCCGGTACTGAAGGAGGCCCCATGCGCGTGGTGTCGAAGGCCGTCCTGGTCCTGGCGATCACGGCCTTCCTGCCGTCGTTGGCGTTTGCGCAAGGCACTCTCACGGGCGCCGTGAGAGACGAATCGGGCGCCGTGCTGCCCGGTGTCACCGTCGAGGCGGCCAGCCCCGCCTTGATTGAAAAGGTACGCACGGCCATCACCGATGGCACGGGGCAGTACCGCATCACCGGCCTCAACCCCGGCACCTACTCCCTGACCTTCACGCTCCCGGGCTTCAGGGTGATCAGGCGCGACGGCATCGAGCTCAGTGGCACCGCCACGCTGGCGATTCCGGCCGAGATGAGCGTCGGGACGCTCGAGGAGACGGTCACCGTCACCGGCGAGACGCCGGTCGTCGACGTGCAGACCACGCAGCGCGAGACGGTGCTGAGCGCCGACGTCGTCGCCGCCATCCCCGGCAACCGCTCGGTCGGCACGCTGCTCAACGCGGTGCCCGGCCTCACCGTCAACGACGGGGCGCTGGCCGCCTCGCCGACGATGACGTTCTTCGCCGCGCGCGGCGGCCCGATCAACGAAGGGCGCATGACGATCAACGGCATGACCGTGGCCGCCCCGTTCAACGGCGGCGGCGTGTCCACCTACATCCTCGACTCGATCAACGTGGACGAGGTGTCGGTGTCGGTCGCCGGCGGCCTCGGCGAGTCGGACATCGGCGGCCCGGTGATGAACCTGGTGCCGCGCTCCGGCGGCAACACGTTCCGCGGGCAGGCGTTCGTCAACAACGCCGGCGACTGGTCGCGCGGCAACAACCTGACCGACGAGCTGCGCGCGGTGGGTCTCAGGGAACCTCCCGGGATCATCGGCTCCTACGACTGGAGCGCGTCGTACGGCGGCCCGATTCAGCGCGATCGCATCTGGTTCTTCGGCAGCTATCGCCAGCTCGATACGGCGTCGTCGGTCCAGGGTGTCGTCGCGAACCGGAACACCTCCGACGCGTCGCGGTGGGACTGGGTGGGGGACGCCAGCGTGAACGCACGGCAGCTGCAGGGACGCGAGACGTACATCGCGCGCGTCACGATGCAGGTCACCCCGCGCAACCGCGTCTCGTTCAACCAGGAATACCAGCGCCGCTGCGAAGGGTCGCCGCTGAAGGTGGACACCGACGGCTGCAACACGCGCGGCGACAACTGGATCGCGGCCGGCACGGCGACGGTCTCGCCCGAGGCGAACCCGAACTACTTCGGCAACACGCCCTACTACGTGACGCAGGGGACCTGGAGCGCGCCGTTGACGAACCGGCTGCTCCTCGAGGCCGGCGTCACGCGCTTCTCGTTCAAGGGCGGGACGACGGGCCGGCAGCCTCCGGACGGCGTGTTCGATCTGATCTCCGTCGTCGAGCAGTCCACCGCGATCAATCCCGCGACCGGGCTGCCGTTCGCGCCGCGCGCGAACTATACCTACCGCGGCGTGCCGGCGATCAGCCCCAACTACGCCAACCCGAACAACTGGCGCGCCTCGGCCTCCTACGTCACCGGGTCGCACGATCTGAAGGTCGGCTATCAGGGCGCCTACATCCGCGTGAACTTCTTCTTCACCACTCCCGATGCCGGGCTGCAGTACCGCTTCAACCAGGGCGTGCCGAATCAGTTCACGTTCCGGCTGCCGGACTGGAATACGGCGGACCGCACGGGGACCTCTGCCTTTTACGTCCAGGACCGGTGGACGCGGGGGCGGCTGACGCTGCAGGGCGCGCTGCGCTACGACCGCGCGTGGAGCTTCAGCCCGGCTGAGGGCAACGGCACGACGAAAACCTCGCCGTTCAACGCCGCGCCGATCAGGTTCGAGCGCACGCCCGGCGTTGATGCATTCAACGACGTCACGCCGCGGTTCGGCGCCGCCTACGACGTGTTCGGCGACGGCCGCACGGCGCTCAAGTTCAACCTGGGCAAGTACCTCGATGCCGCCACCAACGACAGCGAGTACACCAGCAACAACCCGGCGGTCCGCATCGTCCGGACCGCGGCGCGGAACTGGAACGACACCAACGGCAACAAGGTGGTGGACTGCACCATCATGAACTTCGCCGCCAACGGAGAGTGCGCGGCGCTGACCGGCGACCTGCTGAACTTCGGCGCCGTCTCCGGCAACGTCCAGCAGGTCAACCAGGACACGCTGCGCGGGTGGGGCGTGCGGCAGGCCGACTGGCAGTGGGGTGTCACGCTGCAGCAGGAGCTGATCCCGCGCGTGTCGGCGGAGGTCGCCTACAACCGCCGCTGGTTCCTGGGCAACAAGGTCATCGACAACCGCCTGCGGGGGCCCGAGGACTACCAGCCGTTCACGCTCACGGCGCCGCGCGATAACCGGCTGCCCGGCGGCGGCGGGTACCCGATCACGGTGTCGATGGTCACGGCGGCGGCCGCCTCGCGCGGCGCGCAGAACTACGTCACCTTCGAGGAGGACTTCGGCCCGGCGCGCTCCCAGTACTGGCACGGCGTGGACTTCACGGTCAACGCGCGCCTCCGCCAGGGGCTGACGCTGCAGTTCGGCACGCAGACCGGCCGGTCGGTCGAGGATGCCTGCGAGACCGCGCGCGTCAGCGACGTCGCGGTGGTCGCCGTCGGCGGTGCGTTCATTCCCGCGCTCGGCCGGACGCTGACCAACGGCGGCGTGATCAAGGACCTGCGCAACTGCCTGGATGCCGATCCGTGGCAGACGACGATCCGCGGGCTCGGCTCCTACACCGTGCCGAAGGTGGACGTGCTCGTCAGCGCCACCGTGCGCTCGCAGGCGCCGCTCGAGCGCATCGCCACGTGGCAGGTGCCGAACTCGGTGATCCAGGCCGCCGCGGGCCGGCTGCCCCCGGGCGGCCTCGCCACCGGCTTCACGACCATCGAGATCCTGGACAACGACCACCGCCTGTACGCGGACAACCGGCGCACGCAGATCGACATGCGCTTCGCGAAGATCCTGCGGTGGGGCCAGCGGCGCTTCGACGTGGGCGTGGACCTGGGCAACCTGCTCAACACGAACTACACGACGACGTACGAGAACATCTACCAGTTCAGCGCCAACAACGCGGGCAACGGCGGGACGTGGAACAACCCGACCGCGATCTACACGCCGCGCTTCGTCCGGTGGAACCTGACGGTCGATTTCTGAGACTCGTCCTGCCGGTGGTGCTCGCGGCCGGCGCGGCCACGCTCTTCGCGGCGGAACTCGTCGTGATGAGCGCGGGCGCGCTGGAAGCGGGCGTGACGCAGCTCGCCGCCCAGTACCGGCGTGACACCGGTGACGTCGTCCGCATCGAGATCGGCAACGCGCCGCAACTGACGGCGCGGCTCGCGGCCGGCGACGCCGCCGACGTCCTCATCGCGCCCGCGGCCGTCGTCGACCAGGCGATCGCGGATCGCCGCGCCGCTGCCGCGTCGCGCACGACGGTCGGCCGCGTCGGCGTGGCGGTGGTCGTTCGCGCCGGCGCGGCCACACCCGACGTCTCGTCCGCTGATGCGCTGCGCCGCGAACTGCTCGCGGCGGACGCGGTCATCTACAACCAGGGCTCGAGCGGCACGTACATCGAGACGCTGCTCGCGCAGCTCGGCATCGCCGATCGCGTCGAGGCGAAGACCGTCCGCGTCCTCAATGGGGAGGCGGTCATGGAGCGCCTCGCGGCCGCGCGCGGCAGCGAGCTCGCGTTCCTCGCGAGGTCAGACGCCATCCGGGCAACAGGTCTGCAGTATGCCGGTCCGCTGCCTGCGCCGCTGCAGAACTTCACCACCTACGACGCGGTGGTGATGCACGCCGCGCGCGAGCCGGTCGCCGCCTCGGCGTTCCTCCGCTTCATCACCACTGCCGCCGCGCGGCGGACGCTGCGCGACGCCGGCGTCGAATAGATGGCTCTGCGGCTGACCATCGCCTTCTGGGATTACGACCGGGTCCGCCCGCTGATCGACCGGACGATCGTGCCGGACGGCATCGAGCTGACGCCGGTCATCTCGAGGCCGAGCGAGACGTTCTTCCGCATGCTGCGCCACAAGGCGTTCGACGTCTCGGAGCTGTCGTTCTCCAACTACACGATGCTCCGCGCGCGGGGCGACGACTCGTTCATCGCCATCCCGGTGTTTCCCTCGCGGCTCTTCCGGCACTCCTGCATCTACGTGAACCGGCACGCGGGGATCAGTCAGCCGGCGGATCTCGTCGGCACGCGCATCGGGGTTCCCGAGTACTCGATGACGGCCGCGGTATTCGCGCGCGGCCTGCTGCTGCACGAGTACGGCGTGGCCCCCGAGACCAGCGAGTGGTTCAGCGGCACGCAGGACGGCCTGCAGCGGCCGACGCGCATCGACTTCGACCTGCCCGGCGTGAAGCTCACACGAATGCCCCTCGAGCAGGACATGGGCCCGATGCTCGAGCAGGGGACCCTCGACGCCATCATCTCGCCCAACGCGCCGCAGGCGCTCGCCCGTCCCGGGTCGCCGGTGCGCCGGTTGTTCGAGGACTACCGGCGGGTGGAAAAAACCTACTTCGAGAAGACCGGCATCTTTCCGATCATGCACGTCATCGTCGTGCGCAGGGACGTGTACGACGCGAACCCGTGGATGGCCAGGAGCCTCTTCGACGCGTTCGAGCGGGCGAAGCAGTGGGCGTACGAGCAGCTCGTCGAGATCGACGCGCTGAAGATCACGCTGCCCTGGATCGTGGCCGAGACGGAGGAGACCCGCCGGAGCATGGGTGAGGACTTCTGGCCGTACGGGGTCGAACGTAACCGGCGCTCGCTGGAGACGCTGCCCCAGTACCTGTTCGAGCAGCACCTCGCGCCGCGTGTCGTCCCGATCGAGGAGCTCTTCGCGCCGCTGTCGCCTTAGCGCGGTTTCGACTTCTTCGTAGTGTCCGGCTTTAGCCGGACCACACACGGCGGTGCCGATCGACGTGGTCCGGCTCAAGCCGGACACTACGACGTTTCAGAAACCGCTCTAGTGCACGAATACTTTCGCGAAGCGGATCTGCGCGGTGAGGTGATTGTCGTGGAGCCGCTGCAGCCAGAGCTCCACGTTGCCGACGGGCGGCACCTTGACGGTCGCGGTGACGAACGGCTTGTGCTGCCACACCGCGCCGCGTGACTGATAGGCGCCGTAGCCGGCTCCCAGGCGGAACCGGGGAAAGTCGTACTCGACCCAGGGCCGCCGTGCGGGATGCCGCTGTGGCCAGACGTGCAACTGCGGCAAGAGCTGCACCTGCGCCCGATAACACGCCGGACCGGCGGCGCGCGGCGTCCGTCGCGCGCCGCCCATGACTTACACTGTCGGCTCCAGCAGAGGAGCGTATGGACAGTCCAGCATCACGTCGTGATTTCCTGCAGCAGGCGGCCGCGGCAGCGGGCGCCGCCGCGACGCTCGGGTTGAACGCGGTACCGGTCCAGGCACAGGCGCCCCCACCGGACGGGGCCTCGAAGTTCGCCAGACTGCGCGCGCTGCTGCGCGCGCCGGGCCTGCTCACCGCGCCCGAGGCGTACACCGTCATCGCCGGCAAGCTCGCGGAGGCGCGCGGCTTCGACGCCGTCTACATCGGCGGCAACATGATGTCGATGACGTACCTCGGCGCCCCTGACTGGGGCATCATCACGACCACCGACATGGTCGAGATCGCCGGCCGCATCGCGCGCGAGGTGCGGATTCCCGCGATCGTGGACGCCGACCAGGCGGGCGAGACGTCGCTGAACGTCTATCGCACGGTGCAGCTCTACGAGCGCGCGGGCATCGCCGCGCTGCATATCGAAGACAGCGTCAACCCGAAAAAGATGGAAACGTGGGCCGGCCCGGGCGGACCGACCACGAGCGCGCTGCAGACGGTCGAGCGGATGCGCGAGCGGCTCGAGGCGGCGGTGGACGGGCGGACGAACCGCGACTTCGTCATCATCGGCCGCACGGTTGCCGAGGATCTCGACACAGTCATCCGCCGCGGCCAGGCGTTCGCCCGCGCGGGCGCCGACGTCGTCATGAACAGCCTCACCGGGTTCAGCGCGGAGCAGATCAACCGGATCGCCGGCGAGCTGCCCGTGCCGCTGCTCGGCATCGGCGTGGCGAAGCCGCTGCTGACGAACACGCGGATGAAGGTCAACATCCACCCCAACATGGTGTCGCAGCCGGCGATGGCGCTGTGCGACGCGATGCTGCAGGAGCTGCGGACCAACGGCGAGGTGACACCGCGCCCGACGCTGTCGGCGGACATCCTCAGCCGCGTGTCGAATTCGACCACCTATGCGGAGCTCGCCAGGCGATGGCTGTCCGTTCCGTAGCCGCGCTCGCGTGCGTACTGGCGATGGCGGCGGCCGCGTGCTCGCAGGCGCCCTCTGAACCGCAGCCCGCACCCGGATCGACCGCCACGCTGTTCGAAGGCGCGCGGCTCATCATCGGCGACGAGCAGGCGCCGATCGAAGGCTCCGCGTTCCTCGTCGAGAACGGCGTCTTCACGCGCGTCGGCCGCAGGGGAGAGGTCACGGCGCCCGATGGGGCCGCGCGCGTGGACCTGACGGGCAAGACCGTCATGCCGGCGATCGTCGACGCGCATGCGCATCTCGGCTACCGCAAGGGCGCAAGCTTCACGGCCGAGAACTACACGCGCGAGAACCTCATCGATCACCTTCAGCGCTTCGCGTATCACGGCGTGACGACCGTGATGAGCATGGGCGCCGAGCGGGAAGCCGGCTTTGCGCTCCGCGACGAGCTGAGAGCCAATCCCCTGCCGAACACCGCCCGGTTCCTCACCGCGGGCCGCGGCCTGGCGATGCCGCTCGGCGGGCCGGCGCCGCCGCTGCGCGACGCGCCCTACGGCGTCACGACGCCGGAGGAGGCCCGCGCCGCCGTCCGCGAGCTCGAGGCGCGCAACATCGATCAGTTCGTGAAGATCTGGGTGGACGATCGCGAGGGCACGGTGAAGAAGCTCACGCCGGAGATCTACACCGCGGCCATCGACGAGGCGCACGCGCAGGGCCTCGTCGCGGTCACGCACGCCTTCGCGCAGGACGACGTCAAGGGGATCATGCGGGCGGGCATCGACGGACTGGTGCACCCGCCGTGGCGCGACGGCACGGCGATGGACGAGGAGCTGATCGGGCTGTTCCGCCGGCGCCCGAACGTCTTCGTCTTCCTCACGCTCTGGAGCACGCGCAACGACATCTTCGGCCGGCGGCCCGCGTGGATCGACGATCCGCTGCTGCGCGAGACGTTCTCCGCCGAGGAGATCGCCGCGCTCGAACGGCCGGCCGCGCCTGCCGACGCCGCCGCCCGCTGGAAGGCCGGCATCGTCCCGCGTGGCGTGCAGGCGCTGAAGGCCGCCGGCATCCGGTTCGGGCTGGGCGACGATGCGGGCGCGACCAACGGGGCGTTCTACTTCGGCTTCGGCTCGCACATCGAGATGGCGAGCATGGTCGAGGCCGGGCTCACGCCGGCGGAAGCGATCACGGCGGCCACGCGCAACCCGGCGGAATTTCTGAAGCTCACGGAGGTCGGCACCGTGGCGGCAGGGAAGAGCGCCGACTTCCTGGTCCTCGACGCCAACCCGCTCGAGGACATCGACAACACGCGGCGGATCTCGGCCGTCTACATGCGCGGGGCGGCGGTGGACCGCGCGGCGCTGCGCACGAAGTTCGAGGCCGCGAAGACGCCGGCCCTCACGCTCCTCAGCGGTAACGGCCCGCGCGTGGCGGTGGCCGGCATCGCGTCGCAGTTCGAACGCGCGACCGGGCGCCGCGTCAACGTCCGCTTCGCGGTGAATCCCGAGACGCAGCGGACGATCGAAGCCGGCGAGCCGTGCGACGTCGCCGTGCTCAACCCGGAGAACCTCGACGCGCTGATCAGGAAGGAGAAGGTCGTCGCGGCCACGCGTACGGTGATCGGCCGCGCCGGCATCGGCATGGGCATGCGCGAGGGCGCGCCCAGGCCCGACATCTCCACCACCGCGGCGTTCACAAAGACCTTGCTCGGCGCGACATCGGTCGCCTATCCCGGCGACGGCGCCAGCGGCCGCTACTTCGTCAGCCTCGTCGATCGCCTCGGCATCACGCGCCAGATGAAGCCGAAGATGAAGCCGATGCCCGGCGAGTACAACGTCGAAGTCGTCGCCGACGGCGGCGCCGAGTACGTCGTCGTCGTGGCGTCGCGCATCACGGGCGTGAAGGGCGTGCAGCTGGTCGGCCGCATCCCGCAGGAGCTGCAGACGTGGATCGGGTTCACCGGCGGCGTGTGCGCGAACACGCGTGACGAGGTGGGCGCGAGCGAGCTGCTCCTGTCCTTCACGACGCCTGCCGCCAGGCGGGTGCTCGAGGCGGCGGGCATCGAGCCGTTCGTCGAGTAACTTCCCACCAAGGACACGAAGACGGTTTTGCCACAAAGCCGTCTACACCCGGATCACGACACAAAGGACACCAAGGCAACGTTCGACCGGCCGGCCTGCGCAGCAGGCCGAGAGCGCGAACGTCGAGAGCGCGAGCACAAGCCGCTTCGACGGGCAGATCGGCTTGTGCTCGCGCTCTCGACGTTCGCGCTGCCGCCTTCGGCGGCGCGGTCGAACGTCGTCCTTTGTGACCTTTGTGAAAAAGCTTTAGTGGCCTTTGTGGCTGATCGTCTTTGTGCTCTTAGTGGGCTCAGGCCGTCGCGAGCGCGGCCGCCGGCGCCTTGGAGAACGTGCGTCGGCCGAAGGTGAGGAACGACGTGCCGGCGGCGACGCAGAGCAGGCCGGCGATCCAGAACGCCGTCTGGTAGTCGCCGGTCACCTGGCGGATGGTGCCGGCGCCGATCGCCGCCATCGAGGCGCCGAGCTGGTGGCTGGCCCCGATCCATCCGTAGATCACGCCGGTGTTCTCGCGGCCGAACGCCTCGCTCGTCAGCCGGACGGTCGGCGGCACGGTGGCGATCCAGTCGAGACCGTAGAACACCGCGAACCACGCCAGCTGGCTGCCGCCGCTCTGCAGCGTCAGCGGCAGGAAGAGCAGCGAGATCCCGCGCAGCGTGTAGTAGCCGAAGAGCAGGTGACGGCTCGAGTAGCGGTCGGTCAGCCAGCCCGAGGCGGTGGTGCCGATGATGTCGAAGATGCCCATCATCGCCAGCAGCTGCGCCGAGCGCACCTCCGCGATGCCGTAGTCGTGGCAGGCGGCGATGAGGTGCGTGCCGATGAGGCCGTTGGTGCTCGCGCCGCAGACGAAGAACGTCCCCGCCAGGATCCAGAACGCGCGCGACCGCATCGCGAAGCCGAGCGCCGCCATCGGCGCCATCGGCCTCGGTCCCGTGTCCGGCGGCGCGTCGTGCGGGCGACCGTAGCGCCGCAGCCCGAGGTCTTCCGGCCGGTCGCGCATGAAGACCAGCACGACCACGAAGACCACGGCCGCCGCGCCGGCGACGAGGAGCGCCGCCGCGCGCCAGCCGCGCTCGGCGGCGAGCTGCGCGAGCAGCGGGAGGAAGATCAGCTGTCCCGTCGCGTTGGCGGCGGAGAGCACGCCCAGCACGAGGCCGCGCCGCGCGTCGAACCAGCGGTTGGCGATGATGGCCGCCAGCACCATCGACGTCACGCCCGTGCCCGTGCCGACCAGCACGCCCCACAGCAGCGTGAGCTGCCACTGGTTCTGCATGCGCGTGGTGAGCGCGACCGAGATGCCGAGCAGGGCGAGCGCGCCGAGCACGACGCGGCGCAGTCCCCACCGGTCCATCACCGACGCGGCGAAGGGGCCGAGCAGCCCGAAGAGCGCGATGTTGATCGCCACCGCCCCCGAGACGACCGTCCGCGTCCACCCGAACTCCGCCTCGAGCGACACCATCAGCACGCCCGGCGTGGCGCGGATGCCCGCCGTCACGAGCAGCACGACGAAGGTGACGCCGGCGATGACCCAGGCGTAGTGGACGCGCGTGCGCATCGCCCTACGGTAGCAGGTGGGAAAAACGGATTGTCAGGGTGACGCCGGGAGGGCGGCTGCCTGCGCGCTGCCGTCGGCGAGCCGCTTCGACAGCCAGTCGGGCAGGCGCTTGCGCGCGAGGCGGAAGAGATCCACGCCGGTGTGGACGTACGGCAGCCGCTCGCGGCGCCCGTTGCGATCGACCTCGCGCCACAACACGCCGACGTTCACCACCTTGCCGTAGTGCACGGTGAAGCCGACGCCGGGACGCTGCTCCTCGCGCAGCGAGACGGATCCGGAGACGCCCCACCAGCGCAGCTCCTCGCCGGCCGACGCGGGCCAGCGGTACCAGACGTGGCCGAGCGCCTGGACGAGCGCGCTTTCCTTGCCGGTCACGTAGTCGCCGTTGGCGCCGCCGCGGCCCATCTCCACGCCGACCTCGGGATGCAGCAGGACCCACTGCCGGCGCGGCGGGTTCTGGATGTCGCTGCGCGCCGCGGTGGTGAGCCCGTTGAGCGCCATCTCCCACGGATACTGCGATCGGCCGTCGAACACGTACTGGCGCCAGCGCTCCGCGGCGGCGGCGATGGCGGCCACGGCGGCGGCGCGGTTGGGGCGCGCCATCTCGCGGAGCAGCCGCTCGGCCACGGTGACGCGGTGCATGAAGTCCTGGAAGCGCGCGGCCGGCAGCGCCTCGACCTCCTCCGCCGTCACGACAAACTGCCGTCCGCTGAACCACGTCTCGTCCACGAGCTGGAACAGGCCCGTGGGGCGGGTGTCGAGAATGGTGTTCACGATCGCGTTCTTCGACGCCTCGTCGGTCGCGGCAGCCAGCTTCGCGTCTTCGCCGGCGAACCGCGCGGCCATCTCGCGCAGCGCGGTGACGAGGTTCGCGCGCGTCCTGTCCCCCGCGGGCCAGGCCGTGCTCGTGTCGAGCTCGCTGGCGAGCTCGGTGAAGAGGCGGCCGTAGCTCCAGGTGCCGAGGAGATCGGCGTGGCGCCGCCGCACGCTCTCGTACGACGCCTCGTGGGCGGGTGCTGCTTTCCATGCGGTGACGTCGTTGACCTGCGCGAATGCGGCCTGGGCCGTGATGAGGACGAGCAGCCACGCTCCAGCCGCGACGTGTCGCATGCGGGTCACTGGCGGAACTCCTGGAGGAGCTTGTAGACGTTGAGGAGCATCCGCACGAACGCCCGCGTATCCGGATCCTCGCCGACGGTCACCGTCTCTCGCGCCAGCGCCACGAGGTGCGCCCTCGCCTTGTCCACCTGCGCGATCCGGAACTGCGGGAAGTTGTCGGGGTGGATCGCGTCGCGGAATTCCTCGTCGGTCACCGCCGAGCGCCTGACCACCTTGCGCAGGATCGGCACGTGCACTCTCGGGTTCGCCAGGTAGTGGCTGAACCCGTGGATGTTGACGTCGTGGTAGTGCGAGACGACCTCGAGCGAGTAGCCGTTCCAGCCGACGGCGTCGAAGCGCCGCGGGATGGCCACCGGGTCGTACTCGTGCCGGAAGTTCCAGTACGTGCCGCAATACGACGCCGGGTCCTCGGCTGGTCCGGGCCGGACGATGGAGGTGTAGGCGCGGGCCATGCCGGCGTCGGTGGATTCGAGCAGCCGCGACGTGTTGGCCAGCATGAAGACGTGCTGGAACCGCCAGTGGCGCGGGTGGAAGGGGTTGGCCACGTTGCCCCACCTCGTCGTGCCGAGATAGTGGAGGCAGTCGTGGGCGACGGCGGTGCCCAGGCTGTGGGCCAGCACCGAGCACGTCGCGCTGCCGTTCGCGTCGAACTCGGCCTCGATGCGCGTGGCCAGCTCGTTGATGATGTAGGTCCGCACCATCTGGCGGTAGGGCAGCGACAGCTTGTAGAGCACCACGTCGGCGACGTGGCTCCACCAGAACTGCTCCTCCGTCGCGTCGGCGAGCCACCCGAGCGCCGTCTGCAGCTGTCCCGAGGCGTCGAGGTCATTGACCGCGTTGGCGTTCTGCTGCCAGTCGGCGATGACCTGCGTGAAGATCGGGTCGTAGTGGATCGACACCATCTCCACGCGGGTTTCGAGGCGGCGATCGCCGAAGTACGCGTACTGCCGGCTCGCCGCCTTCAGCGCCTCGATGGGACCGCCCGCGGCTTCCGCCCAGTCGGTCGCGTGCTTGCCGACGCCGTGGACGAAGAACAGGATGTGGCTCATGGGCCCGTGTGCGGCATCCTACTCTGGAGAAACGAGACGGAATACAATCGCGAACGCCGGGGGGACATTCCATGTGCAAGGGTCTGTCGGTGGCGTGCCTGACGGCCTGGCTCGCTGCGCAGGTAGGAGTCATGAAGAAGAACGCGCTGTTGATTGCCGGGTCGCTTGCTGCCGCGTTGATCGTTCCCGCGCACGCGCAGCGGCCCGCGTTTGTCCCCGCCACCGACGCGGTGCTGACCAACCCGGATCCCGCCGACTGGCTGCACATCAGCCGGACGCAGGATCAGCATCGCTACAGCCCGCTGAGCCAGATCAACCAGGGCAACGTCGCGCAGCTCCGCATGGCGTGGTCGCGCGGCCTGCCGCCGGGCGTGCAGGAGTCCACGCCGATCGTCTACCGCGGCGTCATGTACGTGATGGCGCCTGGTGGCCGCGTGCAGGCGCTCGACGCGACCAACGGCGATCTGATCTGGGAGTACCGCCGCGAATATCCGCAGGGCGTCGCCGCCGCCGCCGCGCGCGCCAAGAACCTCGGCATCTTCGAGGACATGATCTACTTCGGCGCGCCCGACGGCTTCCTCGTCGCCCTCGACGCCGCCACCGGCCGGCTGCGCTGGGAGACGAAGATCGACAACGGCCAGATCACCGCCGGCGGCCTGCTCGTCGCCGACGGCAAGGTGATCTCCAACCGCACCTGCCAGCAGTCGCGGCGCGACTTCGCCTTCCTTGCCGCGCACGACGCGCGCACCGGCAAGGAGGTGTGGCGCTTCTACACGACGGCCGCGCCGGGTGAGCCGGGCGGCGATACGTGGGGACAGATTCCCGTCGAGCAGCGCGCAGCGTGTCCCTGGGGCCTGCCCGGCTCCTACGATCCCGTGCGGAAGATCGTCTACTGGGGCGTCGCGAACCCGAACCCGTACACGCGCTTCAAGCGCCACGGCCGCTACGACGAGATCTCGCCGATGTCGCCGACCGAGCTGTACAGCAACTCGACGCTCGCGCTCGACGTCGCCACCGGCAAGCTCGCGTGGTACTTCCAGGAGCTGCCGGGCGACGACTGGGACGCCGACCACAATCAGGAGCGCCTGCTGATCCGCACGCGCGTCAACCCGGATCCGAAGCACGTCAAGTGGATCAACCCGGACATCGCGCGCGGCACCGCGCAGGACGTGGTGATCACGGTCGCCGAGGCCGGCGGCATGTTCGCGCTGGATCGGCAGACCGGCCGCTTCCTCTGGGGCAGGCCGTTTCCGTTCGACGTGCCCGAGTTCAACTTCAGCGTGGTGGACGTCAAGACGGGGAAGACCGGCGCCAACCCCGAGAAGATGTTCCGGCGCGACCGCGAGACCGTGCTCGAGTGCTTCCACAACACGCGGAGCCTCTGGCAGATCGCGTATCACCCGGGCAAGAACGCCATCTACGTCCCGTTCCACGACCAGTGCCTGTCGATGGAGTCGGTGAACGACAGCCCGACCGGCTACGGACGCCGCGTCGGCGTGCCGCGCCCCGGGTCCGACCCGAACAGGTTCATGAACATGGCGCGGATCGACGCGTCCACGGGCGAGATGCGGATCATCTACTCGCAGCCGCAGCCGGTGAACGGCTCGGCGCTGGCCACCGCGGGCGACCTCGTGTTCTTCGGCGACCTCAACCGCCGCTTCCGCGCGCTCGACGCCGACAGCGGCACGGTGCTGTGGGAGGCGGTGGTCGGCGGGATGATCGTCAACAGCACGATCACCTACGCGGTGAACGGCAAGCAGTACGTGATGATCTTCACCGGCAACGCGCAGTCGGCGACCTCGGGGCCGCTCGAGGTGATGCCGAAGGCGATCCCCAACCCGGTGCCCGCCCACAACGCGATCTACGTGTTCGCGCTGCCGTGACGGATCGCACGCGGCGGCCGTTCGCGCTGGATGAGGCCGTCGCCATCCTGTCGCGGACGCCCGCCACGCTCGACGCGCTGCTGCGCGGCCTGCCCGACGGATGGACGTCGGCGCACGAAGGCGGCGACACCTGGAGCCCGTTCGACGTCCTCGGCCACCTCATTCACGGCGAGCGGACGGACTGGATGCCCCGCGCCCGCATCATTCTCGAGCACGGCGAGGCGCGCGCCTTCGAGACCTTCGATCGCTTCGCGCAGTTCCGCGAGTCGGAAGGAAAGACGCTGCCGCAGCTCCTCGACGAGTTCGGGGCGCTGCGCCGCGAGAGTCTTCGCGCGCTGGCCGCGCTGCACGTCACTGACGCGGCCCTCGACCGCCGCGGCCGCCATCCGGCGCTCGGCGTCGTGACGCTGCGGCAGCTCCTCGCCACGTGGGTCGCCCACGACCTCGATCACCTCGTCCAGATCTCGCGCGTGATCGCGAAGCAGTACGCGGAGGAAGTCGGCCCCTGGCGGGAGTACCTGCGGGTGATCAGCGGCGCTCAGGGGTAGGGCCGACCCCGCGGTCGGCCCCTACACGTACAGCGGACGCCCGGACGTCAGCGCCATCCAGCCGCGGATGACCCGGTAGACGAACCAGACGGTCACGATCCCGAGCGGCACCCAGACGACGAAGATGCCGAGGCCGAGCGTGAGCAGCACGAACAGCCCGCACAGGCAGACCCACATCAGGCCGTACCAGAAGGTGCGGATCTGCCAGCGGAAGTGCGACTCCAGCCACGTGCCCCGCGCCTCGGCGCGCTTCACGTAGTTGAGGATCACGGCGATGATCGAGGGCCAGCCGGTGAGGAACGCGCCGATCACGGTGGCGGCGCCGAGGATGCCCGTCAGGATGCTGAACGCGTGCAGCAGGTAGATGCCCTGCGTCCAGGTGTACAGCGAGCCGGTCGTCACGTTCGTGTTCATGAGATGGCTCCGGGTATCATCACGATCTTCTACGAGGGTATACATGAAAAAGGTCCTGGGCGGGATGGTCGCGGCTCTGGCGCTGGCGGCGCCCGGCTGCTCGAGCGGCGCGGCGCAGAACCCGCCCGCGCCGTACAAGCTCGGCATGTTCCAGGAGGGCGGCCGCGCGTTCGCCGGCCTGGTGGTCGGCGACTCGCTGGTCGTCGATCTGTCGCGCGCCAACGTGAACGCGCCGGCGACGCTGCACGAGCTCATCGCCGGCTGGGACGGCGCGATGGCCGATCGACTCGGCCGCCTCGCCGGCGACGCGCAGCGCCAGGCGCCCTCGTTCGCGTTCCAGCTCGCGCAGGTGAAGACGCTGGTGCCGATCCCCGATCCGGACGCGATCCTGATGGCCGCGCGCAACTACGCCGAGCATGCCAACGAGATGGCGCAGGCCGGACGCACCCTGGGGACGACGACGGTGATCGACGAGAAGGTGCGGGTCGGGATTCCGGGACTGTGGACGAGGCAGGCGAACGACCCGCGCGGCAACCCGTATCTCTTCCCGAAGCTGAAGTCGTCGCTGATTGCGGACAGGGACGCGATCGTGCTCCCGCCGGGCCGCGAGAAGATCGACTACGAGTGCGAGCTCGTCGCGGTGATCGGCCGCCAGGCAAAACGGGTGCCGCTCGACCGCGCGCTCGACTACGTCTTCGGCTACATGGCGATGACCGACGTGTCGGACCGCGAGGACCGCGCCGACGGCCGCTACGGATCCGACTGGCTGATCAGCAAGAGCTACGACACGTTCGGCCCGAGCGGCCCCTTCATCGTCCCCGCCGCCTTCGTCGGCGATCCGCAGAACCTGCGCGTCCGCTACACGCTGAACGGCAGCGTGATGCAGGACGACAGCACCGCGCTCATGACGCACACCGTGCGCGACCTCGTGACCTACGCGTCGAACATCTCGACGCTGCGGCCTGGCGATCTGCTCGGCACCGGCACGCCCGGCGGCGTGGGGGAGGGGCGGACGCCGCCCGTGTACCTGAAAGGCGGCGACACGGGCGTGTGCGCGATCGAGAAGATCGGGTCGCTTACCAACCCGGTCCGGAGATCGTGAGGAAGAACTCCATGAGGATTTCGTCGTCGTCGCGGCCGTCGATGACGACCTGCGCCTGCAGGCGGCCGCAGTCGGCAAACCCGAGGCGGCGGTAGAACGCCTGAGCGGAGGCGTTGGAGGCGCGCACGGCGATCACGAATTTCCGGTAGCCGGCCGCGGCCGCGAAGCGCGTCGTCTCTCCGAACAGGGCGCGGCCGACGCCGCGGCCGCGCCAGGCCGGCAGTACGAACGTCCCGAGCTGCCCGACGTGCGCCATGGAGTCGAGCACCGTGGAGTAGCGGTCGAGGCTCTGATAGCCGACCACCTCGCCCGTGTCCGTTGCGGCGAGATGGAACGCGTCGCGCGGCGAGAGCGACGCCAGGTAGCGCCGCTGCTCGGCGACGCTCCACGGCCGATCGATGGCGGAGTGGACGCGCTCGGCCGTGACCGCCTGCAGCACCGCCGCGATCCGTTCGGCGTCATCGGCCGTCGCGCGGCGCACGTGCAACCCGGCGTCGGGCATCGGCGCGGTCAGCTGGCGAATCGCTGGGCGGCGCGGGCGCGCGCCCTGGCGGCCACGTCGTCGGTGGCCGGCGGATCGAAATTGAAGAGCGTGCGGATGTTGCGGCACATGCCGCCATTCTATCCGCACGCCTCCGGCTCCGGCGGCAGCATCCTGTTGATCGTCTCCGCCATCGACGGGTGTATCAGGCACGTGTACGACGTCGATCAGCGCGCTAGCGCGGTTTCGACTTCTTCGTAGTGTCCGGCTTTAGCCGGACACTACGACGTTTCAGAAACCGCTCTAGCGGAGTCCAAGTCTCCTGCCTTTGGCCAGCAACGTCACCGCCTCGCGGATGCGGCGCTCACGCGTCTCCGGCCGCTTCGCGACGTGGATCCAGACGACGAAGTTGCGGCGCTCCCCCGGCGGCAGTTCCTCGAAGAACGCCCACGCCTTCGCGTTGGCCTTGAACGCCTGTGCGATGTAGGCGGGCAGCAGCGGAATCGTCGGGCGCGGCGCGTAGCGGTTGGCGGTCGGCGCGGCCGCGCGTCCGGGCGGCGCCAGCCGTCCTTCGGCCTCGAGCGCCTTCCAGCGCGTGCGGTTCAGATCCGACCACTTGCTCGTGGGCCTGCGCGGCGTGACCTTGCGCAGGAAGCGGTCGTCGTCGAGCCGCTTGCCCAGGCTGTCGATCCAGCCGAAGCAGAGCGCCTCGCGGACGAAGTCCTCGTAGGCGAGCGACGGCTTGCCGGTGTGTGCCTTGTGGAAGATGACCCAGACGCCGGGGCTGGAGGCGTGGTGCGTCTGCAGCCACGCCCTCCAGCGGCGTCGATCGGGGATGTCGAGGAGTTCGAGGTCTATTGGATGGCCTTCTTCTGCTCGGCGATGAGGGTGTTCCAGTTCTTCTCCATGTTCGCCACCCACGCCTGGTAGCCGGCGGCGTCGAGGTACGGGTTCGGGTTGGCGCTCGCCTGCAGCCGCTTGTACTTGCCGGCCAGGTCGAAGAACCAGCTGTGCGACGCCAGGAAGATGTCCGGCTTGAGCGTCTTGTACTTCGCGATGCTCTGCGCGAAGTGGTCGGCGATCTCGGGATAGTTCTTGTTGCCGACGAGGCGCGCGTCCTCCTGCAGGCCGCCGCAGGCGATGAGCACGTTGTAGGTCCGGCCGGCGTCGGTGACCGGGAACGTCCACGTCGTGCAGCCGCGCGTGTGGCCGGGCGTGAGGTGCGCGGTCAGGTTCATCCCGCCGAAGGCGACGACCTCGCCGTCCTTGAGCACGCGATCGATGGCCTGCACCTTGCCGGCGGGCGACTTCATCCCCTTCATCGCCGGGACGTCCTGTTCCATCACCATCACCTGCGCGCCGCCGGTGAGATCCTTCACCATGCCGTTGGCCTGCTGGTGATCGCCGTGCGCGTGGCTGCCGAGGATGACCTTCACGTCGGCCCACGTGAACCCGAGCTTCTGGAGCGACTGCTCCATCAGCGGCACCGTCTCCTCGAAGTTGGTGTTGATGAGGATGTGTCCCTGCGGCGTGGTGATCAGGTACGAGTTCAGCGTGCCGGTGCCGACGTAATAGAGGTTGCCGACGATCTTGTGCGCCGGGAACGCGACGCGGTCCTGCGTGCGGTCCTCGGTGGTCTGGGCCGAGGCCGGAAGGGCGGCGGCGGCGAACACGGCGGCGAGCGCCAGCGCCCGCAGTGTCTTCAAAGCCATGCGAACTCCTATGTGGCAGGGGCAGGGCGGCGCCGTGCCCCTGCGTGAACGCTGAATCATATGCGAACCCACCCGTAGCGCGTGAAGCTCGGATCTTCGCCGACGGCCGCGTACTGTTCGCGGATCGTGTCGAGGTTGTCGGCGCGCGACGGCGGCAGCTCGAGCACCTTCTTGAGCCCGTCGGACATCCGCCGCTCGTAGTCGCGCGGCACGGGCTTGAAGCGCTCCTGCAGATTGCCGGAGGTCGCCATGCCGTAGAGCCGCGCCGAGTTGAGGCCGAGAATCCTGCGCTTGGCGTCCTGTGTCAGCTCCGGGTAGCCGTACTGCCTGCGCAGCGCCTCCGGGATCTGGAACCGCCACAGCGCGTCGATCTGCCACTGCGGCGATCCGTACCACACCGAGTCGGAGCCGAAGACGATCCGGTCCGGTCCCAGGTACTTCATCAGCTGTCCCATGATGTGCGCCGCCACCGTCGGGAACGTGACGATGGAGGAGGCCCACGTCGTGCCGATCTCCGCGTAGGTGTTCCGCAGCGGCGCCACGAGCTGCGCGTACTCGGTGGTCCAGCTGATGTCGGGCACGCCGTCGCGCAGCCGGCCCGAGCGGACCTCCTGCAGCGAGTCGTGGAGGAAGAACGGCGGCTGGATGCAGGCGTGGTAGGTGATGAAGTTGAGGTTCGGCCAGTCGCGCGCCGCCTTCGGCAGGTCCGCGGGGTGGCCGATCTCCGGCCGCACCGGCGTGCCGTTCGACAGCCCCTTGTGCACGCAGATGTTGTTGAACCCCGGCTTCTGCGCGCGCAGCGCCGGGTACATCCTGTTGATCAGCTCGAACGTCGGGTAGGCCACGGCCTCGTCGTCGTGGCGCCACTGCCGCATCGGGCTCATCGGGTCGTTGTCGATCTTCGCGGCGTTCGAGATGTTGTAGCCCTTCCACGAGTCGGGCTCGTTCTGCTCGATCTGCTCCTGGATGAAATCGAGGTTGCCGCGCCCGACGTAGAGCAGCCCGTGCGCGAGCATGCGCGTCGATCCGGAGATCTCGTTCACGAAGTCGCGCGCGGCCGCGGTCTGCGCCGCGGTCAGCATCTCGCCGGCCATGGCGTCGCGGGCGCTGCGCGGCGGCCGCTGCGGCTCGCCGTCCACGCTGACGACGCTTGCCGTCACGTTGCTGAGGAGGCCGACGTTGACCTGGCTGTCCAGGTACACGTCCTTGATGAACTGCACGAGCAGGAAGTTGTCCGGGTTGTTCGGGAGGCCGACGAGCGCCGGGTTCCACGCCGCCCACGGGTTGCCGTGCTCGTCGGGCAGCCCCTTCGGGTTGTTCGGGTTGCGCGGGGCGCCGGAGCTCGGGCCCTGCGAGAGCGCGCGCAGCCCCATGCCGACGGCGCCGCGCGTGCCGCGGACGAAGTGGAGCTGGTCGTCGAAGACGAAGAGATCCCGGGGCGCGCCCGCCTGCGCGTACGCCGCCGGCTCGAACATCTCGATCGGGCTGACGTCGAAGAAGCGGCCGAACACCTCGTTCATCGCCAGGAGCGCGGCCGCCATGCCGCCGGTGCTGCGGAGGAACTGCCGGCGGTCAACCCCGAGCCTGCGGCTGGCCTCCTGCGACAGTTCCTCGACGCGCGCTTCCACGCGCCGCTGCTGCTCGGTCTGCGGCGCCGGCATGTACTCGCCGTTGGAGATCATCCGCGTCGGGACGGGCGACGCGTACGGCTCGCGCTCGTAGGCGCGGGCGCACTCCGTCAGCTGCTGCTCATTCAGGAAGCCGCGGTCGTCGTCCCACTCCCGTCCTTCTTCATGCCAGCGTGCCATCCTGCGTCACTCCTGAAGGCTGGTGGGGCGAGTGAGGCTGGTGGGGCGAGTAAGATCCCACTGGCCCTGCCCGCCCTACCCGCCTTACACGCCCTGTTAAAATACGAATCGCAGCGCGATCTGCGCCTCACGCGCGTCGGTGGCGGTGGAGAAGATCCGTCCCGCCGTCGGCACGCGTCCACCCGCCTCGTCGAACACCGCTTCGCCGTCCGGCTCGTTGAACGGAACGTCGAAGTTGGCGCGGTTGAGCAGGTTGAACACCTCGAAGCGGAGCTGCACGCTCGTGCCGCCGGCGAGCCGGTGCGTCTTCACGAGCGAGAAGTCGACCACCGCGAGTCCGGGCCCCTCGAGGATGTTGCGCCCGGCGTTCCCCCTGAACCCCGCCCCCGGGAACGCGAACGCCTCGGGGTTGAACCACCGCTCCGGCGTCCGGCCGCCGCTCGGCGTCGTGGACGTGCCCGGCACGACGTCGGGCCGGTTCACGTTGTCGGTGCTGCCGTCGCGGTCCGAGTCGCCCGGAATGATCGGCGAGAACGGAACGCCGCTCGCCATTGTCGCCACCGCGCTGACCTGCCACCCGTCCGCGAGGCGCGATCCGGTGAACGGCAGATCGTACGACGCATTGACGACGAGATTGTGCCGGACGTCGTAGTCCGACCGGCCCCAGTCGAGATCGAAGTTGTACGGGTCGAACGTCCGCGCCTGGCCGTTCCTCGACTCGAGACGCCCGCCGGTGCCCGACCGGTTGTCCCTCCCGTGGCCGTAGGTGTACGACGTCTGGAACTGGAGCCCCTGGGTCTGCCGCTTCACCCAGCCGACGCTGAGCCCGTTGTACTCGGAACGGAACCCCTGCAGGATCGCGCGCATCGTGCCGAATGCCGGGTTGCGCCGGGGTGAGCCGGCCGGGAAGAACTGGCGGCCGTTGACGATCTGCGGCACCGCGATATTGACGTCGCCGGAGCCGAGCAGGTTGCTGCCGCGCGATCCCATGTAGGCGACGGTGACGGCGCTGTCCCACGGCAGCTCGCGCTGCACGTTGACGTTGTACTGCGTCATGTAGCTCTTCTCGAGGTCGTAGACCATGAGCTCGTTCTCGGGGACGCCGCCGGCGGTGACGCTCGCCAGGTTGATCGGCAGCGCCGGCGCGCTCACCGCCGCGCGGTCCACGTAGGGCAGCCCGCGGAAGATCGGCGCGCGGTACTGATGGAAGAGCGGCTCCTCGTAGAAGATGCCGTAGCCGCCGCGGATCGCGGTGCGTCCCCGCCCGCCGACGTTCCACGCAAACGCCACGCGCGGCGCGAACTGCGTCTTCGTCGGGTTGAGGAACAGGGGATCGCCGACGGTGACCGCCCGGTCGCCGAGGGCGCGCAGGTTCGAGACCTTGCCGTCACGCTCGGTCGGCGTGGTGACGAACTCGTAGCGCACGCCCGCGTTCAGCGTCAGCTGCTCGTTCACCTTGATGTCGTCCTGCAGCCAGGCGCCGACCAGGTTCTGGCGGTAGTGGCGCTCGAAGTCCGAGCCCGGCTTCGCGATCTCGAACTGCTGCGTCACGCCCTGCAGGAACTGCTGCACGTTGCGGAAGCGCAGGCGCCCGCGCGTCCGGCTCTCGGAGTTGCCGTCGTAGCGGAAGTGCTGCCAGTCCACGCCGGTCTTCAGCGCATGCCGGCCGGTGACGACGTAGAGCTGGTTGGTGAACTGATAGAGGTCCTGCGCGAACCGCTTCGGGTTGTTGCGGTCGGTCCCGATCTCGGTCAGCCCCGTGACGGCGAGCTCGCCGAACATCTTGCCCGGCACGAACGCCAGATCGGTCCGCGGGTCCACGGGGTTGACGTCCTCGCGCGGGATCGAGCGGTTGAACCCGGCGCGGGCTTCGTTGACCACCGAGCCTGACAGGATCTGCCGCTGCTCGACCGTCAATACGTGCTTGGTGTTGAGCGACACGCTGGGCCACTCCGCGTAGTTGACCGGCTCGTCGCGCTGCGAGTCGTCGATCAGGTAGCGGCCGAACAGCGAGCTGCTCGAGCTGAACGAATGATCGACCCGGATCATCCCGAAGTCCTGGGTCGACTGCCGGTTCAGCACGCTGGAGTATCGGGCCAGGCCCGTGGGATTGCCGCGGGCGTCGCGAATCAGCTCGCCGTTGGCGACCGGGTACAGCGAGATGTACGGCTGGATCGTGGCGGGGACGGCAATGGGCGCCAGGCCCGGCAGGATGCCGCGGCGCGCGTTGTCGTCGAGCACCGTGGCCACCTGCGTGATCCCCTTGTGCTCGCGCAGCCCCTCGTAGCTGGTGAAGAAGAACGTGCGGTCGCGGACGAGCGGCCCGCCGAGCGAGCCGCCGAACTGGTTCCGCCGGAAGTCGGGCTTGTCGTCCTCGAAGTAGTTCTTCGCGTCGAGCGCATCGTCGCGGAAGAACTCGAAGACGGATCCGGTGAACGCGTTCGTGCCCGACTTGGTGACGACGTTGAAGATGCCGCCGCCGCCGCGCCCGTACTCCGCGCTCATCGCGTTGGTGACGACGCGGAACTCCTTGATCGTCTCGACGCCGGTCATGACGCCGTTGGCGCTCGCCGGCGTGTTGTTGAGCGCGTCGTTGTACGCCGTCCCGTCCAGCGAGAACATGTTCTGGCTCGGGCGCGAGCCCGCCACCGAGATCTTGATGCCCTGGCCGACGTTGGCCGAGTTGGCGCTGGCGCGGCTCACGACGACGCCCGGCTGCAGGAGCGCGAGCTGCGAGAAGTCGCGGCCGTTCAGCGGCAGCGACCCGAGCTGCTCCTCCGTGACGACGTTGGAGATGGAGCCCGTCGTCGTCTCGACGAGCGGCGCGGCCGCCTCCACCGTGATCGACTCGGTCACGCTGCCGAGCGCCATCTGGATGTTGACGAGCGCCTCCTGGCCGACGGTGAGGCCGATGCCGGACCGCACGACGGTCTGGAAGCCCTGCAGCTGCGCCGTCACTTCATAGCGCCCGGGCGGCAGGAGCGGAGCGCGGTAGCGGCCGTTCTCGTCGGTGACGAGGGTCCGCGCCTGCGAGGTGCCGACGTTGGTCACCGTGACGGTGACACCCGGAAGGACGCTGCCCGAGGCGTCGGAGAGCGTGCCCAGGAGAGTGGCGGTGGTGTCCTGTGCCCGGGCCGCCGTCGAGAGACAGACAAACACGAACGCGAAGCAAAGCCCGAGCCTGACCGGCATGTGTCCTCCTCGGTTGTCCCCGGCTACTGGTCGCCGAAGTTCGTCGTACGCCTGGTGCGATTGCCGTCGGAATCGATCTCGTAGCGGATGCGGAGGCCCTTCTCGTCGAGCACGATGAGCGACTGCAGGAAGTGCACGGCGCCCGGCGAGTTGGCGGGCACGGCCGCCTCGAGGATGTACATGCGCCTGGCCAGCATGTAGATCGCCACCCACGTCTGGGTCGTGTCGCGGTTGGTGATGTGGAGCTCGTGGCCCTCGATGCGGTCCGACTGCGCGTAGGCGTCGTAGGTGATCTGGCCGCCGCGCTGCCGGAACTGCCACGCCGCCCACGCCACCGATCCCTTGACGTCGGATGGCTGCGCCACCTTGGCGAGGTTGACCACGGTCAGCGTATAGCGCTGCGGGCCGGTCTGCGCCAGGTACACGCGCGCCGGCAGCGCGTCGTCGCGCTGCGACTCCCACGTGGCGTCTCTCACGACCGGCTGGCCGGGGAAGTTGACCATGAACCGCTCGGCGCGATCCGTGTATTCGATCCACTCCTGCGCGGCGAGCCGTCCGGCTGAGGCCGGAAGCCACACGGTCATGAGCAGGACGAGCGCCGCGGACGTTCGCATCATGGCAGCTCCACGCCCATATCCTAGTCCTCTCCGAGGGCCGAGCGGACCGCCTTCAGCAGCGCCTCGAAGTCCGCCGGCTTCTGGAAATAGGCGTCCGCCCCCGCCTGCAGCGCCTTCGGGCGGTTCGCCTCCGCGTCGCGCGCGCTGACCACGATCACCGGCACGCTGTTGAGCGTCGGGTGGCGCTTGAGCCGGTCGAGCACGATGAACCCGTCGCCCGCCGGCAGCCCGAGGTCGAGCAGGATGACGTCGGGCTCCTCGCGCGAGGCCACCGACAGCGCGGTGGCGCCGTCGGAGGCGAAGTTGGCGACGAACCCTTCGGCTTTCAGCAGCGTCGCCAGCCCCTTCTGCGTGTCGGGGTCGTCCTCGATGATCAGCACCTTCTTCAGCGTCGCCCGCTTCTGCCCGATGTGCCGGCGAATGGTCCAGAGCAGCTCCTCGTGGTCCGCCGGTTTCTGGAAGAACGCCACGGCGCCCGCCGTCGTCGCGCGCTGCTCGTTGGACTTCCGATCCCGGCCCGTGAGGACGATCGTGGGGATCGGGTCGTACGGCCGGTGCGCCTTGATGGATTCGAGCAGGCTGAAGCCGTCGCCGGCGGGCAGCCCGAGGTCGAGGATCACCAGGTCGGGGTTGATGCGCCGCACGCTGACCATCGCCGCGATCGCATCCGGCGCGGAGCTCACGTGGAAGCCGTCGCCGCGCAGGAGCATGGTCAGCCCCTTCTGCGTCGCGTCGTCGTCTTCCACAATCAGGATCTTCTGGGCGCTCATGCGGAACCTCCCTGGGGCAGCGCGGCGGGGTGAATCGGAAGCGTGAAGTAGAAGGTCGAGCCCTCGCCGGGGCGGCTGTCCACGCCGATGTCGCCGCCGTGACGGCGCACGATCTCGCGGCAGATGAACAGGCCGAGGCCGAGCCCCTTGCGCGTGCTGCTGTCGTCGGTCACCGACTGCTCAACCTGCGCGAGCCGGCTGAAGATCCGCTGATGCTCGGCGGCGTCGATGCCGCGGCCCGTGTCGACGACCGAGACGCAGACGAAGGCGGGGTCGGCCTCGAACCTGCGGGCGCGCACGGTGATCGAGCCGCCGGACGGGGTGAACTTCTGCGCGTTGTCCACGAGGTTGGTCAGCACCTGCCGGATGCGCGCCGGGTCGGCGGCGACGTGCGGCAGCTCCGCGGGCACGTCCGCGGCGAGCGCGACGCCCTTGTCGGCCGCGGTGGAGTGCATGGTCCGCAGCACGTCGGCCACGGCGTCGTGCAGCGGCAGCCGCCGCAGCTTGAGCGTCAGCTTGCCGCTTTCCGCGCGCGTCGTGTCGAGCAGGTCCGCGATCATCGAGCGGAGCTGCTTCAGGTTGCGCTCGATGTCCTCGACGAGCTCCTGCTGCTGCTCCTGCAGCGGGCCGGCGAACCCGCGCCGGAGGATGGTGACGAACTGCGCGGCGGCGTTGAGCGGCGTCCGCAGCTCGTGCGACACGTGCGACAGCACCTGGTCCTTCAGCTCGAGCTGCTGCTTGCGGCTCCGATCGAGCTCGAAGTAGGCGTGCGTCAGCTCGTCGTTCTTCTGCTTCAGCGCCTCCTCGGCCTCCTTGTGCGCGGTGATGTCGTGGATCACCACCATGCCGCCGTAGACGTCGCCCTTCCAGTCGCGCAGCGGCCGCCCGGTGGACTGGACGTACACGTTCTTCGAGAGCGCGTTGTGCCGGATCACCAGGTCGACGGAGTCGGACGCCTGGCCGCGGATCGCGCGCACGAGTGGCAGGTCGTCGGCGGCGATCGGCTCGCCGGTCTCGAGCCGCTGGATGCCGTAAGTGTCGCTCCAGCGATCCGGCAGCGTGTCGGTGATGCCGCGGCCGAAGATCCGGGTGGCCGCCGGGTTGAACAGCAGCATGCGGCCGTCGCGCGCGGCCACGATCACGCCGTCGCCCATGTTGTCGAGCACCGCCCGCAGCAGGTCGTTCTTCTCCCGCAGTTCCCACTCGCTGCTCGTGAGCTTGTCCTGCAACTGCTTGCGCTCGATCGCGTAGCGCAGGCTGCGGTGCACCTGGCTGGTGCCGGCGCCCTTGATCAGGTAATCCTGCGCGCCGTGGCGCAGCGCCTCGAGCGCGAGGCCGAGGTTCTGCGACTCGCCGGTGATCACGACGATCGGTGTGTCGGGCACCGCCTCGCGCAGCGTCTGCAGCATGGGGATGCCCGCGCCGTCGGGGAGGTTGAAATCCGTGAGGATGGCGTCGAAGTGCTGCGCGCGGAGCTGGGCCAGCGCGTCGGCGACCCGCGACACGTGGGTCAGCTCCACGTTGCCCGCCATCCCGTCGGCGTCGAGGTGCTCGCGCACGAGGTCCGCGTCCGCGGGGTTGTCCTCGATCAGCAGGATCCAGACGCGATCGTCGGCCAACAGCGTGCTCATCGCGGCGGCAGCTGGACGACGCACAGCCAGAAGTCCTCGATGGCGCGGACGACCTCCAGGAAGCGCGGCAGGTCCACCGGCGTGGCGACGTAGCAGCTGCACTGCGGCGCGTTCGCGTACTGGCCCTCGCGGCGCAGGAACGCCAGCGCCTCGATGCCGTCGCCGACGACCGAGATGCGGTTGCGCTCGCGGATCGTGAGCTGGGTGAACATAGGCTGCTGCTTTTCCCGGAGCCGGGCGCATATGATGGCTTCGCGCCGTATCCGGCGCAAGACCGGAGGACCACCGTTTTGGCGGAAAAGATGCTGGCCGCGCTCAAGACCGGCCCGGCCACCACGGAAGTGCGCGAGTTCGACCTGCCCGAGATCCCGCCCGACGCGGCGCTGCTGAGGATGGAGGTGGCGGGCGTCTGCGGCACCGACGTCAGCCAGTACAAGCTGCCGCTGCGCGGGGCGCCGTTGATTATGGGCCACGAAAACGTGGGCTATCTCGCCAGAGTCGGCCGCCTGTTCGAGCGGCACAAGGGCTTCAGGGAGGGCGACCTCGTCTTCCTCGAGCACTATCTGCCGTGCGGCCACTGCGAGTGGGACCACAGGGGCGAGTACCGCCACTGCGCGGCCACCGAGTGGTTCTACGACCCGAAGGCCATCCGCTACGGCTACACCTCCATCGAGATCGCGCCGTCGCTCTGGGGCGGCTTCAGCCACTACGTCTACCTGCCGCTGAACGCGGTGCTGCACCGCGTGCCGCCCGGCCTCTCGCCCGAGGAGGCGGGGATCGCGACGCCGATGTCGAACGGCATCCAGTGGACGCTGATGGACGGCGGCGTCGGCTACGCCTCCACCGTGCTGATCCAGGGGCCGGGGCAGCAGGGCCTGTGCTGCGCGATGGCCGCGCGCCAGGCCGGCGCGGATCGCGTCATCGTCACCGGGACGTCGAAGGACGCGCGGCGGCTCCAAGTGGCGAAGCAGATGGGCGCTGACGAGGTCATCGACGTCGAGAAGGAGAACGCGCTCGACCGCATCATGGCCATCACCGGCGGCCGCGGCGTGGACGTCGTCGTGGACTGCACGAGCGGCGCCGGCAAGGCGGCGGTGCTGCTCGGAATCGAAGCGACGAAGCGCCGCGGCGGCACGATGGTGATCCAGGGTGAGGGGAACGCGACCTTCCCGGACTTCCCGATCGGCCGGCTGACGCGCAAGGGGATGACGCTCAAGAGCGCGCGCGGCCACTCGTACCGCGCCGTGGAGCTCGCGCTGTACCACCTTGCCGCGCGGCGGTTCCCGCTGGAGCTGATGACGACCCACCGGTTCGGCCTGTCGGAGGTGGACCATGCGATCAAGTCCGTGGGCGGCGAGGGCGCGCCGGGCGCCATTCACGTGTCCGTGATGCCGTGGAAGTAGACCCGCCTTCGCAACGCGTCGGCGTGGCAAGCGCGATCCTCGAGGACCTGGCGGCGGCGAGCCGCATCCTCGCCGATCGAGGCGTGTTCGACGCCGCCGGCCATACGTCGATGCGGCATCCGGCGAAGGCCGATCGCTTTCTCATGTCGCGGTCCCTTGCGCCGGCGCTCGTCACCGCCGACGACATCATGGAGCTGACGCTCGACGGCGAGGCGATCGACGCGCGCGGGCGGTCGCCGTTCGTCGAGCGCTTCCTCCACGCCGAGATTTACCGCAAGCGATCGGATGTCATGGCGATCGCGCACGGGCACTCGACGTCGGTCATCCCGTTCGGGCTGACAGACACGCCGATGCGCGCCACGTACCACAACGCCGCGTTCCTCGCGGCGGGCGTGCCCGTCTTCGACATCCGCGAGAAATTCGGCGCCAGCGACATCGTGATCAGCAGCGCGGAACGCGGCGCCGCGCTGGCCGAGGCGCTCGGCGACAAGCACGTGGTGCTGCTGCGCGCGCACGGGTTCGTCGCGGTCGGCCCGAGCATCCAGGCGGCCGTGTTCCGCGCGGTCTTCACCGAGGTCAGCGCGCGGGTGCAGTTGCAGGCCGCGGCGCTCGGCGGCGAGATCGCCGCACTCGATGAAGAAGAAGGGCGGAAGGCCGACGCTGTCAACCTGGCGACGCTCGGCCGGTCATGGGAGTTATGGAAAAAGCGAGTGATGTGAAGCAGCAGCTCGTCGATGCGATCCGCATGCTGGAGCGCGCCGGCATCATCGACCACAACGGCCACTGCAGCGCGCGGCGGGACGAGACGTCGTTCTACATCAACTCAGGCGCGTCCGTCCGCGGCACGCTGACCACCAACGACATCGTCACCGTGAACCTGAAGGGCGACCTGGTGGACGGCGACGCGCGGCCGCCGCTCGAGTTCCACATCCACGCCGAGATCTACCGCGCCCGGCCGGACGTGCACTCCGTGATGCACACGCATCCGCAGTGGTCCACGTTCCTGACGATGACCGGCGTCCCGTACAAGGCGGTCTACGCGCAGGGTGTCCTGCTCGGCGACATGCCGGTGATGGACTCGCCGCTCTCGGTCAACACCAGGCCGATGGGCGAGAAGCTCGCCGCCACGCTCGGCGCGCGCCCCGCCGCGCTGCTCAAGGCGCATGGCGCGGTCACCGTCGGCGCCACCGTCGTCGAAGCCTTCGTCCTCGCGGCGTACCTGGAGGAGAACGCCTACCGCCAGTACATGGCGATGCAGATCGGCGATCCGTACGTTTTCAGCGAAGCCGAGCAGCAGGCGTGCCGCGAGAAGCTCTGGTCCGCGAACCTGTTCAAGAAGACCTGGGACCACTACTACTCGAAGATTGGGTGATCCGCAGCGTACGTAGTGTCCGGCTTCAGCCGGACCAAGCGCGGCAGCGGGAGGCTCGGGCCTCCGGAAACTCGCGGGACTTGGACCGCGGCGGGTCCTGTCGCCGGGTAGCCCCACCCGTGCTCGGCGCCACGAGCACCCACACGGGGGAGGCGCCTGCGGCGCGGGCGGGGCGGCCCCACCCGGCGCCACCCGCCGCGGCTGAGCCGCACGTGTGAACCCAAGGACGGCTGAGACCCTCTGCGGGCCCGCGAATTCAGAAGGCAGTGCAGGCGGAGTTGGCCAAGGTGTCGCAAAGAGTGAAGACAGCGCAGACGGTCGTCTGGGTGGTCGGCGTGGGCATCGAGATTGCGGCACCCTCCTACAGCTGGAACGTTGATTCGATCGACGCGCGGAGTTCGGGCGTCACCTGCGGCTCGATGCCGAACCACGCCTTCCAGGCCGGCCGGCCCTGGTGGAGCAGCATGCCGAGGCCGTCGACCGTGGGATTGCCGCGGTGGCCGGCGGCGGTCAGGAGCGGCGTCTCCAGCGGCACGTAGACGATGTCGCAGACGAGCGCGCGGGTGGGCAGCGCGTCGAGGCTGAGGTCGAGCGGCGGGTGGCCGACCATGCCCTGGCTGGTCGTGTTGACGAGCATGGCCGCGCCGGCGAGCGAGGCGCCGCGGTCCTCCCAGGGCACGGCGACCAGCGGCGGACCGAATTCCTTCGCGAGCGCCCGCGCCCGTTCGGGCGAGCGGTTGACGACGCGGATCTCACGCGCGCCGCGGTCCGCCAGGCTGTAGATCACTGCGCGCGCGCCGCCACCCGCGCCGACGACCACGGCCGGCCCCGCGTCGGCCCGCCACGATGGGTGGTGCTGCAGCACGTTCTGGATGAACCCGTAGCTGTCGTTATTGGTCCCCGCCAGCGACCCGTCATCGCGGACGACGACGCAGCTGATGGCCCCGATGCGGCGCGCCACGGGGTCGACCTCGTCCACGATGGCCATCGCCTGCTGCTTGTGGGGAATCGTGAGGTTGCAGCCGGCAAATCCCAGCGGCGCAAGCGCCCGCAGGGCGGGTGCGAGATTTTCCGGCCTGATGGCGAGCGGGACGTAGGTGCCCGCGAGGCCATGCTGCCGGAACCAGTAGTTGTGGAGCGCGGGGGAGCGCGAGTGCATCACCGGCCACCCCATGACGCCCGCGAGATGAAAAAAATCGGACATAGTCGGCAGTCGGCAGTCGGCGGTCGGCAGTAGGATAATTCGAACAGACGCATGCTCAAGAAGGAACAGAACGATCTCCTGACCCAGACGGGACCGGGGACGCCGCTCGGGCGTCTCTTCCGCCGCTACTGGATCCCCGCGCTGCTGGCGGAGGAGCTGCCGGAGCCCGACTGTCCGCCGGTGCGCGTGAAGCTGCTGTCCGAGCGGCTGATCGCGTTCCGCGACACCGACGGCCGGCTCGGGTTGATGGACGAGTTCTGCGCGCACCGCGGTGTCTCGCTGTGGTTCGGCCGGAACGAGGAATGCGGGCTGCGCTGTCCGTATCACGGCTGGAAATTCGACGTCACCGGCCAGTGCACGGACATGCCGAACGAGCCGGAGCACACCGCGTTCGCGAAGAAGGTGACGCTCAAGTCGTATCCGCTCGTCGAGCAGGGCGGCGTGCTCTGGACCTACCTGGGACCGGCCGACAGCGAGCCGCCGCGGCCTGCCTACGAGTTCGCCACCGTGCCGGCGAACCAGTCGTACATGTCGAAGCGCATGCAGGAGTGCAACTGGCTGCAGGCGATGGAAGGCGGCATCGACTCGAGCCACGTCTCGTTCCTGCACCGCGGCAGCCTCAACACCGATCCGCTGTTCAAGGGCACGCGCGGCAACCGCTACAACCTCAGCGACCTCAGCCCCGTCTTCGAGGTGGTCGAGAGCGCGGGCGGCCTCTACATCGGCGCGCGCCGCAACGCCGAACACGGCCACTACTACTGGCGCATCACGCAGTGGGTGATGCCGTCGTACACGATGATTCCGCCCCGCGGCGGCCATCCGGTGCACGGCCACTTCTGGATTCCCATCGACGACGAGAACTGCTGGGCGTGGAGCTTCGACTACCACCCGACGCGCGCGCTGACGGATGGCGAGCTGGCCGCGATGCGCGCCGGCCTCGGCATTCATGCGAAGGTGGACGCGAACTACCGGCCGCTCGCGCACAGGGACAACGACTACCTGATGGACCGCGTGGCGCAGCGCGAGGGCCGCACCTACAGCGGCATCACGGGGATCGCCATGCAGGACGCCTCGCTGCAGGAGAGCATGGGGCCGATCGTCGATCGGACGAAGGAGACGCTCGTCTCCACCGACAGCGGCATCATCGTGGCGCGCCAGAAGCTGCTGCGTGCGGTGAAGGCGCTCGAGGAGTCGGGCACGGTGCCGCCCGGCGTCGATCCTGTCCATCAGCGGGTGCGCTCCGCGGCGGTCGTCCTGCCGCCCGACCAGCCGTTCAAGGACGCGGCGCGCGAGGCGCTCGTCGCGCGTCCCGGCGTCGAGCCGGCCACCGTGTGACGCAGTTCCGCGCCGTGCAGTTCCGTACGAGCCAGGCGCCCACGGGCCGCGTCATCCGCACGATCGACCTCGACACCGCGACCGGGCACGACATCGCGCGGCTGGTGGCCGGCGTGGACACCGCGGATCTGGTGGTGATGATCGTCGCCGCCGGCAGCGACGCGCACGCGGCGGCGATCATCGGCGAGGCGTGCAGCGCCCGGCGCGTGATGACCCACACGATCATCGTGCGCGCGTCCGCGGTCTCGGATGCCGCGCTCTCCAGGACGCTCGCGCAGGTCCGCCCCTGGTCGCTCATGGTCGTCGTCACCAACGACGACGACTACGTGGACGACATCCTCAGGTCCTTCCGGTAGAGCGTGTCCGACCCGGTGACGATGGCGGCGCTGCAGCGCATGAAGCGCGAGGGGCGCAAGATCGTCGCCGTGGTGGTCTACGACTTCCAGACCGCGCAGATCGTGGACCGCGCGGGGGTCGATCTCGTGTCGGTGGGCGACTCGGTCGGCATGACGCTGTGGGGACAGCGCGACGAAGCGGACGTGACGCTCGACGAGATGCTGCTGGCGTGCCGCGCCGTGCGGCGGGGCGTGCGGCGCGCGCTGGTGAGCTGCGACGTGCCCGCGGCGGCGGCGAACGACGGACCCGGGGCCGCCGTGCGCGCGGCGAGAACGCTGGTGAACGACGGCGGCGCGGACATGGTCAAGCTCGAGGCGCCGGCGGAGACGGTGCGTGCCGTTGCAGTGGCCGGCATCGCGACCTGGGCCCAGCTGAGTGTGGTCCGGCTGAAGCCGGACACTACGATCGACATACATCGTTACGTCGAGCACGCCCGCCAGCTGGAAGGCGCGGGGGCGTCGATGCTCGACTTCCGGCACTCCGGTCCAGAGGCGGGGCCCGCCGTCGTGAGTGCCGTGTCGATTCCCGTTCTCGGCGGCCTGGGCGGCGGACCGTGGCTCGACGGCCGCGTGCGCGCCATCGGCAACGCCATCGGCAACATCGCCGCCGCGCTCGACGACAACGTGGACCGCTACGCCAACGTCGCGCGCGTCACACTCGACGCCATCACCGCCTACGCGGACGACGTCCGCGCCGGCCGGCAAGTAAGAGGGAAGTAGGGCGGGCCTTCACGGCTCGGCAGAACGGCTTCGAGCGGTTTCTGAAACGTCGTAGTGTCCGGCTTTAGCCGGACCACGTTGATCGGCACCGCCGTGTGTGGTCCGGCTAAAGCCGGACACTACGAAGAAGTCGAAACCGCGCTAGTACCCCGGAAACGAAATAGCTGGAAATAGAACGCGCATTGTGATCTAAAAGGGGCATGCCAAAGACTGGACGCCCCAAGAAAGCCTTGGTCCTGACCGATGACGAGCGGAACGCGTTGGTCCG
>VFYY01000003.1 GCA_016871375.1 Acidimicrobiia bacterium | reverse complement strand
CCGCGCTCTACTCGGTCCTCATCGGCCTCGGTCTGCTGCCGGAAGAGAAGGTCGACAACCTGCGGCGGCTGCACGGCCTGCCGGGGCATCCGCACGTGGAGACGCCGTACATCCAGGCCAACACGGGTTCGCTTGGCATGGGCATCTCCAAGGCGAAGGGAATGGCGATCGCCAACCGGCTGGCAGGACAGCCGCGCCGCATCTTCGTGCTGACCGGCGACGGCGAGCTGCAGGAAGGGCAGTTCTGGGAGTCGCTGGTGTCCGCCGCCAACGGCCGCCTCGGCGAGATCGTGGCCATCGTCGATCACAACAGGATTCAGTCCGACACGTGGGTGCGCGACGTCAGCCACCTCGGCGACCTCGACGCGAAGTTCCGCGCGTTCGGCTGGCACGTCTCGCGCGTGGACGGCCATGACGTGGCGGCGCTCGAGAAGACCTTTCGCGGCCTGGACGGCGTGACCGATCAGCCGAAGGTGGTCATTGCCGAGACCGTGAAGGGCCGCGGCGTGTCGTTCATGGAAGGGCCGGCGATGAAGGCCGGCGAGCTGTACAACTATCACTCCGGCGCGCCCACGGAGGCCGAGTACGCGGCCGCCTCTCGGGAGCTCCTCGAGAAGGCCCGCTATGTGTTCGGCAACCTCGGGCTCGGTGCCCCCGCGACGCGCGCGGGACAGCGCCCGGCCCGCCGCGAGCCGCGCGACACGCACAACCTGATCGACGCCTACAAGGAGGCGCTCCTCGAGCAGGGCGGCCGCAACAGGCACATCGTCGTCCTCGACGCGGACCTGGTGAAGGACTGCGGCCTCGTGCCGTTCGCGGCGAAGTACCCCGAGCGGTTCGTCGAATGCGGCATCGCCGAGCAGGACATGGTGTCGATGGCCTGCGGCATGGCGCGCCGCGGCGCGCTGCCGATCGCGCACTCGTTCGCATGCTTCCTCGCCGCGCGGCCCAACGAGCAGATCTACAACCAGTGCAGCGAGGGGTCGAAGGTCATCTACGTCGGTTCGCTGGCCGGCCTGCTGCCGGGCGGACCCGGGCACTCGCACCAGTCGGTGCGTGATATCTCCGCGCTCGCGTCGGTCCCGAACCTGGTGCTGGCCGAGCCGGCGGCCGAAGGGGAAGTGCACGCGCTCTTCGATCACCTGGTCGACACGCTGCCCGACAGCGCCTATCTGCGGCTGGTGTCCGTCAAATGGCCGCTGCCGTTCGCCTATCCGGCCGCGCAGCGCGTCCAGGTCGGGCGCGGCTGGACCGTGCGCGAGGGCCGCGATGTGGTGGTCTTCGGCTACGGGCCGTGGCTGCTGTCCAATGCCTGGCATGCGATCGAGGACATCGAGAAGGTCTCTGACGCGCGCATCCGCCTCGTCAACCTGCCGTGGCTGAACCGCGTGGACCCGGCCTGGCTCCGCGAGGCGATCGGCCCGGCCCGCGCGGTCGTGACGCTGGACAACCATTACGTCCACGGCGGACAGGGGGAGATGCTCGGCGCGGCGATCGCGGAGCTCGGCCTCGATCCGGCGGTCAGGGTTACGCGCACGGGCGTCACCGAGCTGCCCGAGTGCGGCACCAACGACGAAGTCCTGGCCTACCACGGGCTGGATGTCCCAGGGCTCGTGAAGACCATCGGCGCCGCCGCGCGGCTCCTCGTCTCGGCCGCGCGCTAGATGACGGTTCTCTTCTGGGACATCGACGGCACGCTGCTGACGACCGCGCGCGCGGGCGTCTTCGCCTGGGACGATGCGGTGCGTGAGGTGACCGGACGCGATTTCGAGCTCGCCCAGATCCGCATCGCCGGTCTCACGGACTATCAGATCGCGGTGAAGACCTTCGAGTCGATGGGCATCGAGGCCGACGAGGCGTTGCTGCATCGCATGGTGGACCGCTACGGCGAGCTGCTGCCGGCGAGCCTGCCGCGCCGCACGGGCCGCGTGCTGCCGAACGTGCGTGAGATTCTCGAGCACCTGCGCGACCGCTCCGACGTGCGCTCGTACCTGCTGACCGGCAACACGCGCGCGGGCGCGCAGGCCAAGCTCACCCACTACGACCTCCTGCACTTCTTCCCCGACGGCGCGTTCGCGGAAGACGCCGGGGAGCGCTCAGCCATTGCGGCGCGGGCGCTGGAGCTGGTGCGGCGCGCGCACGCCGACGTCGCGGACGACAAGGTGTTCGTCATCGGCGACACGCCGCACGACATCCACTGCGCGAACGCCATCGGCGCGCGCACGATTGCCGTCGCGACCGGCGGCTATCGCATCGACGAGCTCCGCGCGCACGACCCCTGGCGCGTGTTCGAGGAGCTGCCGCCGCCGTGCGATTTCGCGCGGCTCGTCGCATGAAGCACGCCATCCGGAAATTCCCGGCGCTGTGGCGCGCCACCCGCCTCCTGCGCCGCTGGTACCACGCGCGGTACGAGGCGTACCCGGACTGGACCGCGCCGCTGGCCGCTGACCCAGACCTCTGGCAGTCGGCGCGCGCCGCGGCCCAGGGCGGGCAGAAGGTGCTGATGGCCAGCTCCATCGGCGCCTACGCGCATGCGATCACGCTCGAGAGCGCGCTCGCGGCCGCGTTGACGTTCCGCGGCGCCGAGGTCCACGCGCTCCTCTGCGACGGCGCGGTGCCGGCCTGTGCCGAGTGCGAGGCGTCGCTCTATCCGGACGTGCAGACGTTCGTGACGCGCGGTCCCAGCCGCGACCTGTGCCGCGACTGCCGCTGGCCGGCCGAGCAGGTCTACGCGCAGCTCGGCCTCCGTGTGCACCGCTACAGCGAGTGGCTGAGGGCCGAGGACCGCGCCGAGGCGCGGCACATTGCCGCGACGCTCCCGCTGGGGCAGATCGAGACGTTCGAGCTCGACGGCCTGAAGATCGGCGAGCACGCGCACGCCGGCGCGCTGCGGTTCTTCGCCTCGGGGTCGCTCGACGAGCCCCAGGCAGAGGCCGTGTTGCGGCGGTATCTCGAGGCGGCGCTGCTCACGGCCTACGCCACGCGCCGTCTGCTGCGCGCACTGGGATTCTCCTCCGTCGTGCTGACGCACGGCATCTACGTGCCGTGGGGCATCCTCGCCGAGGTCGCCCGCCAGGAGCGGGTGCGCGTCTCCACCTGGAACGTCGCCTACCGCAAGCGCCGGTTCATCTTCAGCCACCACGACACGTATCACCACACGCTGCTCACCGAGCCGCGCGACGCCTGGGAGGAGCACGAGCTCTCCACCACGCAGGAGCGCAGCCTGATGCAGTACCTCTCGAGCCGCCGCGAGGGTCTCTTCGACTGGATCGTCTTCCATCGGCCGACCAAGCAGGACCCGCAGGAGATCGCGCGCCAGGCGGGCATCGATCGGTCGCGCCCGGTCATCGGCCTGCTGACCAACGTCTCCTGGGACGCCCAGTTGCACTACCCGGCCAACGCGTTCGCGAACATGCTGGAGTGGCTGGTCCAGACGTGCGAGTACTTCGCGACGCGGCCGGACCTGCAGCTCCTCATCCGCGTGCACCCGGCCGAGATCAGCGGCTTCCCGCCGTCGCGGCAGCCGGTCCTCGCCGAGCTCGCGAAGCGCGTGCCGCGGCTCGCGCCCAACATCATCGTCGTGCCGCCCGAGAGCGGGTTGAGCACCTACGGCCTGATGTCCCTGTGCAACGCCGCCATCATCTACGGCACCAAGATGGGCGTGGAGCTGACGAGCGTCGGCCTGCCGGTGATCGTCGCGGGCGAGGCGTGGATCCGGAACAAGGGGCTCACGCATGACGCGAGCTCGCCGCAGGCATATTTCCGGATCCTCCAGCAGCTGCCGTTTGCCGAGCGGCTTGGTCCGGACCAGCTCGCGCGGGCGCGCCGCTACGCCTACCACTTCTTCTTCAACCGCATGATCCCGCTGCCCTTCATCGACCCCAAGGCCGGGTTCCCCATCTACCGGCTGAAGCTCAACAGGCTCCAGGAGCTGCTGCCCGGCGCCTCCCAGGGTCTGGATACAATCTGCGAGGGCATCCTGGGCGGGACGCCGTTCCTCCTGCGCGACAAGGACGCCCGTCCCCGGGAACTCGTCACTTCGTCCGCTACGTGATTCTTCACGTCGCCGTCTTCATCGTCGCGACGGTGGCCGCCGTGGCCCTCGGGGCCGTGGTACGCCGTACGGCGCCCGCTCTGGGCGCGGTGGTGCCACCGCGTCCCGACCGCTGGCACACCTCGCCCACACCCACGATGGGCGGGATCGCGATCGCGGGCGGCACGGTCGCCGGCTTCGCGATCGTCGCGTTCCAGCCATCGCTCATCGACTTCTCCAGTCCCTGGGTCGCGGTCGCGCTGGCCTCGCTCGCCATGTTCGTCGTCGGCGTGCTCGACGACCGGCTGCAGCTCTCCGCGCTGGCCAAGCTCGTGGCCTCGCTCGCCATCGGCGCCTTCTTCGTCTTTGCGCTCGCGGGCGCGGAGCCAGAAGGCGCGGCGCCGTCGTGGTACACGCTCATCGCCATCGTGTGGTTCGCGGGAATCTGCCACGGCCTGAACCTGCTCGACAACATGGACGGGCTCGCCGCCGGCGTCGGCCTCGTCGCCGCAGTGTCGCTTGCCGTCGTACTGGGCGCGACGATGGGGCCGACGCTGGTGCTGCTGCTGGTGGCGCTCGTCGGCGCGCTGCTCGGCTTCCTCTACTGGAACCGGCCGCCGGCACGCATGTTCATGGGCGACTGCGGCAGCCTCTTCATCGGCGCGGTGCTCGCGTCGGCGTCGCTCGTGCCGGTCTTTCAGACGCGCATGGCGTTCGTGAATCCTGGCGTGCTCGTGGTCCTGATCCTGATCGTGCCGCTGTTCGACACCGGTTTCGTGCTGGTGCTGCGCCGGCTCGCGGGCCGCGCCGCGACGAAGGGCGGCACCGATCACGTGTCGCACCGTCTCGTCTCGATCGGCTTCTCCGAGCGCAGCGCCGTGCGCATCCTGTACTTCCTCGGCGCGGCCGGCGGCGGCACCGCGTGGTTCCTGCAGGCGGCCACCGGCACCGAGCCGATGCTGCCGGTGGTCGCGGTCTTCGCCGTCGTGATGACGCTGATCGGCGTCTACCTCGCGCGCGTGCCCGCGTACAACGCGCAGGATTTTCAGGCGCTGCAGAAATCGTCGTTCGCCCCGTTCCTGAAGGACCTGACGTTCCGGTGGCATTTCGCCGAGGTCATGCTCGACCTCGTGCTCATCACCGTCTGCTACTACGCGGCGTTCCGGCTGCGCTTCGAGGGCGAGGACCTCGACATCTTCCTGCCGTACTTCACCGCCTCGCTGCCGGTGGTGCTCGGGTGCAAGCTGCTGGCGCTCTATCTCTCGCGTCTCTACCGGCGGTCATGGGGCACGTTCGGCCTGCGCGACATCGCCGTGGTCGTGCGGGGCGTCGGCATGGGCTCGGTGCTCTCGGTGCTGTCGGCGGTGTACCTGTACCGCATGGTCGGTTTCTCGCGGGTCGTGTTCGTGCTCGACGCGCTGCTGCTCGCTCTCGCCATCGTCGCCACCCGGGCCTCCTTCCGCGCGATGAACCTGGTGGCCGCCACGCGCAGCAAGCGCAGTCGCCGCGTGCTCGTGTACGGCGCGGGACAGTTCGGCCAGACGCTCGTGCGCGAGATGCGCGCCAACGGCAACTGGAACATGAACCCGGTGGCGTTCCTGGACGACGACCCGATGAAGGCGCGGCGATGGATCATGGGCGTGCCGGTCCGAGGCACGCTGAGCGAGCTCGAAGACGCGATGGCGCGCTACGCGGTGGACGAGGTCGTGCTGAGCAGCCCGGCGATCAACGGCAGCGTGGAGCACCGGATCCGCGACATCTGCGCGCGGCTCGGCCGTCCCGTACGCCGGCTCCATCTGGAGATCCGGTAGCTGGCCGCCGGCCGCCGGCCGCCGGCCGGCACGCTCCGCGTGGGCATCGACGGGCGCGCCTTTTCGTCGCCGGCGCCCGGCATCCGGCGCTACGTCACAGGCCTCGTCGGCGGCCTCCTGGAGCTCGACGAGCCGCTCGAGATCGTCGCGCTCGGCGGTCACGACCCGGCGGTCATTCCGGCTGGCGTCGGCCACGTCGAAGAGCCGCCGCATCCCCCCTCCAACCTGGGCTGGACCCTCGTCGGGCTGCCGCGCGCGGCCGCCCGGGGCCGCGTCTCGGTCATCCACGCGCCCGCCTACACCGCGCCCGTCTGGGCGCCCGTCCCTGTCGTGCTGACGATTCACGACGTCAGCTACGAGCTGTATCCCGAGTGGTACCCGTACCGGCGCGACTGGATGCGCCGCGCGTTCTACCGCCGCAGCGCGCGCGCCGCCGATCGCATCGTCACGGTCTCGGCGTTCTCGGCGGGTGAGATCGTGCGTGCCTACCGCATCGATCGGGGCCGCATCACGGTCGCGCCGCTCGGCGTCGATCCCGGGTTCGCACCCAGGGCCGCCGACGCCTGCGAGGTGCCCGCGGGCGTGATCGCGCCGTTCCTCCTCCACGTCGGTGACATGCACGAGCGCCGCAATCTGACGACGGTGGTGGACGCGATGTTCGAGGCGCGGCGCCACTTCGGCGCCGCGGCGGCGCTGTCGCTGGTCACCGTCGGCGCCGACCGCGGCGTCGGCGATGCGCTGTGCCGCATCGCGCGCGAGGCGGGAGCGCCCGAGGCCGTGGTCCTGCTCGGCGACGTCAGCGAGGAGCGCCTGCAGACGCTCTACCGCTGCGCCACCGCCCTGGTGTATCCCTCCATGTACGAAGGCTTCGGACTGCCGCTGATCGAGGCGATGGCCACGGGGACGCCGGTGATCGCGTCGAGCGCCGCGTCCATCCCGGAAGTAACCGGCGACGCCGCCCTCATCCTCGATCCCACCGACGCCGCCGCCTGGGCCGATGCCATCGGCCGCGTCGTCAACGACGAAGCGCTGCGGGCGAGGCTGCGCGCGTCGGGTCTTGCGCGCGCGTCGCAGTTCACGTGGCGGCGCACCGCCGAGATCACGCTGGATGTCTACCGCCGCGCTGCCTGACATCTCCGTCATCGTCGTCAGCTGGAACGGGCGGCGGTACCTCGACGAGTGCCTGACCGCGGTCGCCGCGCAGCAGGGCGTCGTGTTCGAGACCATCCTGGTGGACAACGGCTCGACGGACGGAACCGTGGAGTACGTGCGCGAACGGTATCCGTGGGTCCGCCTCGTGGTCCTGGCGGGAAACCGCGGATTCACCGGCGGGAACAACGCCGGCGCGCGGGAAGCGCGCGGCCGCTACCTCGCGTTCCTCAACAACGACACGGCGGCGGATCCGGAGTGGCTGCGCGCGCTGCGCGCGGCGGTGGACGAGGCGGCGGGGTTCTGCCTCATCACGTCGCGCGTGGTCTACATGCACGACCCGACGATTATCGACAGCGCCGGCGACGGGTTCCTCAGGTCCGGCGGCGCGTTCAAGCGGCACCACGGCGCGCGGGTCGCGGTGGCCGCGGAGTCTCGCGAGGTGTTCGGCGTGTGCGGCGCGGCGTGCCTGATCTCGCGGGCGGTGTTCGAGGAGCTCGGCGGCTTCGACGAGACCTTCTTCGCCTCGCACGAGGACGTGGACCTGTCGTACCGCGCGCGGCTGCGCGGCTACCGCTGCCGCTACGCGGCGAACGCCGTCGTTCGGCATCACGGGAGCGCCACGCTGGGCACGATCAGCGCGTCCGCCGTATTCCAGGGGCAGCGGAACCTCGAGTGGCTGTACCTCGCCAACACACCCGCGTCGCTGCTCGTGACGACGCTGCCGGGTCACCTGCTCTACAACGCGGCGGCGGCCGTGTACTTCGCGCGCCAGGGGATGCTCGTACCGTTCGTGCGCGCGAAGGTCGCGGCGCTCGGCGGCCTGCCACAGGTGCTGCGCAAGCGCGCGCGCGTGCAGGCGACGCGCAGGGTACCCGCGCGCGCCATCCAGGACCAGCTCGACACGCGCTGGCTGGCGATGAAGCGGCGTGAAAAGCGCTTCGACGTCGGGCTCGCGGAAGGCACGCGGTGATCGAGGCGTCGGCGGTGCTCGTGAACTACAACGCCGGCGCCGAGCTGCGCCGGGCGCTGCAGTCGATTGCCGACGAGCTTGGCGGCATGGCGTGGGAGGCGGTTGTCGTGGACAACGCTTCCACCGACGGCAGCGCGGAGATCGTCGCCGAGTTCGCGCCGCACGCACGGCTCCTGCGCAACGAGTCGAACGTCGGGTTTGCCCGCGGCGTGAACCAGGGCGTCGCCGCGACATCTGGCCCCGTGGTCCTCATCATGAACCCCGACTGCCGGCTGACGCCGGGCGCGTTCGCGGAGCTGAAGAAGGTGCTCAGGCGGCGCGACACGTGCGCCATCGTCGGCCCCTGCATCCTCGATCCCGACGGCTCGGTGCAGGGCAGCGCCCGCGGCGACCCGGACATGCTCACGGGGCTGTTCGGCCGCAACACGCTGCTGCGCAAGGCGCTGCCCGCTCTCGCGGTGTCGAAGCGGAACGTCGTCCCCGACGACCTCGGGGGCCGCCGGGGCATGGACAGCATGGTCGTGGACTGGCTGTCCGGGGCGTGCATGCTGGCGCAGCGCCGTGCGCTCGAGAGCGTCGGCGGCTTCGACGAGCGGTACTTCCTCTACTGGGAGGACGCCGACCTGTGCCGGCGCCTGCGGCGCGCCGGCTATCACATCCGCTACGTGCCGTCGGCGGTGGCGGTGCACCGGGTGGGACACTCGAGCCGGCGTTCGCGGGCGGCGGCGATCCGCGCGTTTCACGAGAGCGCCTACCTCTACTACATCACGCACGTGGCGCCGGGGGGCGATACGCACCGCTTCAGCCGCCGGGTCCGGCGGCGCCTGAAGCGCATCCTGGCCCGGGCACTCCTGTCGGCGCGCTGCTGGATGTACCTGGCGATGCAGTCGCCGGTCTCCTAGCGCGGTTTCGACTTCTTCGTAGTGTCCGGCTTTAGCCGGACCACACACGGCGGTGCCGATCAACTTGGTCCGGCTAAAGCCGGACACTACGACGTTTCAGAAACCGCCCTAGAGCACCTCTTCGACGAGCGCCGCCCCGTGCTCGCCGATCGCGAGGCATGCGGTGAGGCCAGGCGACTCGATGCCGGCGAGCTGCACGAGCCGCGGCTGCCGGCGATCCTTCGCGATGAAGAAGTCGGCGAACGACTCCTCCGGGCCGTGCAGCTTTGGCCGGATGCCGCTGCTGCCCAGCCGCAGGTCCGCCAGCTGCAGCTCCGGGAGCAGCGCGCGCGCGGGTTCGAGGAAGTCCTCGACCGGGATGCGGTTCTGCTCGTAGTCGTCCTTCCTCGCCTGAAAGCACACGGTCGGCCCGAGCGTCACGTGTCCGTGCGTGGTTTTCGTGAAGTGCACGCCGAGCGAATGGCCGTGCGCATGCGGGAGCGGATACACGGGACCGTTCAGCAGGCCCCGCTTCGACGGCACGAGCTCCGCGTATTCGCCGCGGCACGGGTAGATGCGGAAGTTCTCGCCGCCGAGCGCGGCGGACACCTCGTCGGCATACAGGCCCGCCGCGTTCACCACCGCGCGCGCCAGGATCGTTTCTTCCGGCGTGCGCAGCTCGAGGCCGTCGCCGGCGGCGGTCGCGCCGAGGAGACGCGTGCCGGGCAGCACGAACGCGTCGTGCTCCGTGCACAGCCTCGCCAGCGTGCGCACCAGCGCCTCGGCCTCGATGATGCCGGTGTTCGGCGAGTAGAGCGCGGCCGCGGCGCGCACGTGCGGCTCGCGCGCGCGGATGAACGCGCGGTCCACCATCCTCAGGCCCTGCACGCCGTTGGTCTCGCCGCGCGCGCGCAGCGCCTCGAGCGCCTCGATCTCGTGGTCGTCCTGCGCGACGATCAGCTTGCCCACGCGCTGGTACGGCACGCCGTGCCGCTCGCAGAACTCGCAGAGCATGCGCGCGCCGTCCACGCAGTGCCTGGCCTTCAGCGATCCAGGCGGGTAGTACATCCCGGCGTGGATGACCTGGCTGTTGTGCGTGCTCGTGCCCATGCCGGGACGCGGCTCGCGCTCCAGCACACAGACGCTGTGGCCGCGGCGCGCCAGCGCGAGCGCCGACGCCAGCCCCACGACGCCGGCGCCAATCACCGCGACATCGATGCGTTCCATGACTTCCCGATGGTACGATACGGAGTTTGCGGATGCTGCTGACGTCCTGTCCTGCATGCCCGTGACGGGCCCCGTGCTCGTGGTCGGCGCCGCCGGACGCCTCGCTGCCGCAGTCGCGCACGCGTTTGCGGGACGCGCCGTCGTCCGCCATACGCGCGCCTCGCTCGACGTCGCCGACGCTGCCGCCGTGGCGCGCGCGGCCGTCGCCGCGGCTCCGGAGGTGATTGTCAACTGCGCGGCGTTCAACGACGTCGATGGCGCCGAGGACCGGCCAGGTGAGGCGATGGCCGTGAACGCGTTCGCGGTCCGCAGCCTCGCGCGCGCCGCCGAAGCGTGCGGCGCCACGCTCGTCCACTACAGCACCGATTTCGTGTTCGACGGCGACGCCACGGCGCCCTACATCGAGGACGCCGGCCCTGCGCCGCGCAGCGTTTACGCGATGAGCAAGCTGCTGGGCGAATGGTTCGCGCTCGACGCGCCCCGCGCGTTCGTGCTCCGCGTGGAGAGCATCTTCGGGTCGCCCGCGGGCTGGAGCGGCCGCCGCGGCACGCTCGACGGAATCGTCGAATCGATCGAAGCGCACCGCGAGGTTCGGGTGTTCACCGACCGCACCGTCTCCCCGAGCTACGTGGACGACGTGGCGGCGGCGACGCGGCATCTGGTGGACGAACACGCCTCTCCCGGTCTGTACCACTGCGTCAACACGGGCTACGCGACCTGGTACCAGGTCGCCGAGGAGGCGGCGAGGATTCTGGGCGTCGCGCCGCGCCTGCACCCGGTGACGGTCGACCAGGTGTCGCTCAGGGCCGCGCGGCCGCGGTTCTGCGCGCTGTCGAACCGCAAGCTGGCCGGGGCCGGGTTCGTCATGCCCACCTGGCAGGACGGCCTGCGCCGCTGGCTCGCCGGCCGCAAACAACCGGCAGCATAGAATGAAGCGGGATTCAGGACGGAGTCATGGGTAAACGCGCGATCATCACCGGCATCACGGGGCAGGACGGCTCCTATCTCGCCGAACTGCTGCTCGACAGCGGCTACGAGGTCACCGGAATCGTCCGGAGGCTGAGTGCGTCGAACTACTGGCGCATCGAACACCTCCTCGATCGCATCACGCTGCGGCCGGCGGACCTGCTCGACCAGCTCTCGCTGGTCCGCGTGATCCAGGACGTGCGGCCCCACGAGTTCTACAACCTGGCCGCGATGTCGTTCGTGCCCGCGTCGTGGGACCAGCCGCTCCTGACCGGCGACTACAACGCCCAGGGCTGCACGCGCGTGCTCGAAGCCATCCGCCAGGTGGACACGGGCATCCGCGTCTACCAGGCGTCGTCGAGCGAGATGTACGGGCGCGTCCGGGAGGTCCCCCAGACCGAGCAGACGCCGTTCTACCCTCGCAGCCCGTACGGCGTCTCGAAGGTGTTTGGCCACTACATCACGGTCAATTACCGGGAAAGCTACGGGATGTTCGCGGCGTCCGGCATCCTCTTCAACCACGAGTCGCCCCGCCGTGGCCTCGAGTTCGTGACCCGGAAGGTCACGGACGGGGTGGCACGGATCAAGCTAGGGCTTACGGACCAGTTGGGACTGGGCAACCTGGATGCGCGCCGCGACTGGGGCTTTGCCGGCGATTACGTCCGGGCGATGTGGATGATGCTGCAGCAGGAGAAGGCCGACGACTACGTGATCGCCACCGGCGTGAGCCATTCGGTGCGTGAACTGGTGGAAGTCGCGTTCCGTCACGTCGGGCTCGATTGGCAGAAGTACGTCCGCCTCGATCCAGCCTTCCTGCGGCCTGCCGAAGTCGATCACCTGATCGGCGACGCCAGCAAGGCGCGCCGCGTCCTCGGCTGGGAGCCGAAGGTGAGCTTCGAGCGGCTCATCGCGATGATGGTGGACGCCGACCTGGCGCGCGTGGCCGCTCAGCCCGCGCCGGCCGGCGCCGTTCGATAGGAGTACGAGTGGAGCTGAAAGACAGGATTCGGGAGCGGAAGGCGCGCATCGGCATCATCGGGCTCGGGTACGTGGGCCTGCCGCTGGCCGTGGAGTTCGCGAAGGAAGGGTTCGACGTCACGGGCTTTGACGTTGACGAGCGCAAGGTCAGCGAGATCAACGCCGGCCGCAGCTATATCGGCGACGTCACCACTGCGGATCTCGCCGCCGTCGTCAACATGGGCAGGCTCCACGCGACGACCGACATGTCGACGCTGCACGACATGGACGCCATCGACATCTGCGTGCCGACGCCCCTGCGCAAGACGAAGGACCCGGACATGTCCTACGTCGTGTCCGCGGCGGAGCAGATCGCGAAGTACATCCGCCCGGGCCAGCTCATCGTGCTCGAGTCCACGACGTACCCGGGCACGACCGCAGAACTGCTGCAACCCATGTTCGAGGCCAGAGGGCTTACCGTCGGCAAGGACTTCTACCTGGCGTTCTCGCCCGAGCGCGTCGACCCGTCGAACCCGACATACAACACCCGCAACACGCCGAAGGTCGTCGGCGGCACGACGCCGGCCTGCTCCGAGGTGGCGGCGGCGCTCTATTCCGCCGCGGTCGATACCGTCGTGCCCGTCAGCTCGACGCAGGTCGCCGAGATGGTGAAGCTGCTCGAGAACACGTTCCGCGCGGTGAACATCGGCCTCGTCAACGAGATCGCGCTGATGGCGCACCGCATGAACATCGACGTCTGGGAGGTCATCGACGCCGCCAAGACCAAGCCGTTCGGCTTCATGCCGTTCTACCCGGGGCCGGGGCTCGGCGGGCACTGCATCCCGATCGACCCGTTCTACCTGTCGTGGAAGGCGCGACAGAGCGGCTTCGAGTGCCGCTTCATCGAGCTCGCCGGCCACGTCAACGGCTCGATGCCGTCCTACGTCGTGGACCGCGTGGGTGAGGCGCTGAACACGGTGAAGAAGTCGATCAACGGCTCGCGCATTCACCTGATGGGCATCGCCTACAAGAAGGACGTCAACGACATGCGCGAATCCCCGGCGCTCGACGTCCTCGAGCTGCTGCATCGCCGCGGCGCGACGCTCGCCTATACCGATCCCTACGTGCCGCACCTGCAGCACGCGGACATCAACCTCTGCTCCGTGCCCGAGGACAAGGCGGGCCAGGGCGTGGACTGCGCCGTCATCTGCACGAACCACACGGCGTTCGACTACCCGGGCATCGTGAAGCGCTTCCCGCTGGTCGTGGACACGCGCAACGCGCTGAAGGGCATTCAGGCCGAACACATCTTCAGGTTGTAGGTGGTAGGTGGTAGGTCGTAGGTGGTAGCGCGTAGGTCGTAGCGCGCGACGGTTCTCGGGCGTACGTAGGCCGGGTCTTGTTCTTCAGACCCGGCTTTTTTATTTCAGGGGGATGAACGTGATCTCGCCGACCATCAGCGAGATTGGCCGGCGTGCCGCGCGGCGGCCGAGGCGCACCTCCTCGGTCCACTCCTGGTTCACGCGCAGGTCCACGCGCCGGAACGCCTCGCCCGCGGCCTCCCGGACGGCGACGTCGTACGCCGTCCACTGATCCACCGGCAGTGTCCGCCGATCGACCAGCCGGCCCGAGATCCAGGTGTCCACCAGCAGCGGCCGCGTCTGCGGCAGATCAGGCGCCCGGAGCCGCAGCCGCAGGAACCCCGCGCCGTCGTCCACGTACGTGATGCCGTGCTGCGTGACCCAGCGGAACGGCGTGCCGTCCTCCGCCGTTTCCATCTCGTGGAACCCGGCGTCGCGCGGCCGCTCACCCGTGCGCGCGTACGCGGCGACGCCGCGGCCGACTCCGACGACCAGCACCGCCGACACGAGCACGGCGGCGATGCCGTACGGGGCCGCGCGGCGTTCCTCGTGTCGTCCGGCGCCGGCAATCGCGCCGGCTGCTATCCAGAAGGGGAGTGCGGCCTCCGGCACGAGCAGCGGATGCCCGGTCACGCACGTGAGCAGGTATCCGGCGACCCCGGCGAAGAGCCCCACCGCGACCGGATCGAACTCGCCGTCGGCCCGTGCCGCGTTCCACGCGCGCGTCACGAGGGCACCCGCCAGCCACACGAACAGCAGCCCGCCGACGAGACCGAGCTCGGCGAACTGTTGCGCGAAATAGTTGTGCGCGTTCTCGTTGCCGTAGAGGGCGCGCAGGTCCTCGGACATGAACTCGTTCGACCGGGTGAAGTACTGGCCCACGCCGACGCCGAAGACCGGTGACGACGCGAACATCCGCGCCGTCGTCCGCGAGAACTCCGATCGGAGGCTGGCGGCACGCCCGGCGGTGCCCCGCACGTCGGTCCGCCAGTCCGCCAGCACGACCGCCGCCACGATCACGAGGGCGGCGACGGCTGCAGCCGCCATCCGCTGCCGCGGGGTGAGCATCCGGCGCCGCGCCGTGGCCGCGAGGATCGCGATGCCGGCGATACCGGCGACGAACGACGTGCGCGAGCCGGCCAGCACCACGGCCGGCGCCATGATCGCCAGCAGCGCGATCCAGCGCAGGCGGCGTGCGGGGTCGAAGATCGCCAGCGCCGCCGCGGTCAGGCCGGCCAGCACGTACAGCGACCCAGCCGCGTTGAGGTCGCGCAGGTGGAGGCTGAACCGCTCCCCGTTGACGTAGCGCAGGAGGAACCACGCGCCGAAGTCGTTCGCGGCCCACTGCCGTCCGACGTCCGCAAGCGTCGCCACCGCAAGAACTGCGGCGGTGACGACGAGCGCCTTGGCGACGAGGCCGAGCGTGCGGCGGTCCGGCTGCGCGATGGCGAGCGCGGCGAGCAGCGTCGCCAGCCCCGTCGCCGTCTGCAGCATCGTCCAGGCATGCGGTTCCGGCGTCGAGAGGGCGAGGTACTCCTGCGGGAGCGAGCGGAGGAGGAACCACGGGAGCGTGGACGGCGTGACCCCGCCGGCGCCGGCCGTGACGTACGCCAGCCACGACGTCACGGCGGCCGTTCCGTACAGCAGCACGGGGACAACGACGGCCCGGGGGAACCGGTCGATGGTGAGCGGACGGTCGAGCCGGAGCAGCCACGCCGCCAGGAACGCCCACGCCACGAGCTCCGCCGCCCGCGCGGGCGGCGGTGCCAGCAGCGCTCCCGCCGGGGCGCATGCGAGCACGGCCAGCAGCCCCGCCCACGGCCGCCACGCGGTCAGCGCGACCGTGGCCAGCGCCGCGGCGGCGGCCAGCCGCGGCAGCTCTGGTGCCGCGACCGCCATGGCGACGCCCCACGCGAGCGCGGTGCCGAGAGGAAGACGGGCGAGGGTCAGACCCCATGAGTCGCTCCGTGTCATGGGGTCTGACCCCATCCTACGGACGACGGCCGATTGCCGCGTAATCGAGCCAGGTAAAGAGGAGGCGATTCAGCCGCTCGACGTTGGCGTTGAGCGTCTCCACCGAGTTGCCGAGCGCCGCGTGCGGCGGGATGGGCTGGAGCTTGTCGCGGTCGGGGTACGGCGCGCGGTAGCGGATGTCCGCGTGCTGGAACCCCGCGGCGACGAGCAGGTACTTCAGCGTGTCGGGGTGCAGCGCGCGCACGTGCGTGATGTCGCGGATGTAGCTCTCGAAGAAGGCGAACCAGCACGCCGGGTTGATGGTCTCGAGCACGATCGGCGCGCCGGGCCGCAGCTTCTGGAAGGCGGCGTCGAGGAGCGCGGTGAGGTAGCGCGGCTCGAGATGCTCGACCACCTGCGCGGCGAAGAGCCCGCCCAGCGAGCCGTCCGCCTGCGCCTGCAGGTAGCCGAGCGCGTCGGCCTCCGTGGCGTCCAGCCCCTGCTCGCGGCACACGTCCACCATGGCGCCGTTGATGTCGATGCCGCGTGCGCGGATGCCGCGCTCGCGCAGCAGCGCCAGGAACTCGCCGCGGCCGCAGCCGATGTCCAGCACGTCGCTCGCGCTCTCGAAGACGGGCAGGTATTCGGCGACGCGCGCGCGGATGTCGTCCTGCGTGCCCCGGAACTGATCCTCGAAGCCGACATAGGCGCTGTCGAGGGCAGGTGCGCCGGTGCCCGGGTGCGACTGTGCGAGGGTGCGGTCGGGCGACGATGCGCCGCCCGTTGCTGCGCCGTGCTCTGCGACGCGCGCCACTTCGCGTTTGAGTGCTTGCGCCGTCTGTTGCAGGACACCAATCGACGCGCGCATCTCTGCGTGCGCGGCCGTGAGCGCGGCGACCGACGCGTCGCTGCGGCGTTCGCGCGCCGCCAGCGCCTGCTGGTAGCGGCGCAGCTCGTCCACCGCGGCGTCCAGCCGGCCGACCGCCGGATCCATCCGGTCTTCGACCCAGCGGATCATCAGCGTGCTCGCGATGTGCGCCTGCTCGGCCACCTCGATGTTGCGGTTCAGGTGGTCGACGACCCCCGCGTTGAACTCCTCCTGCCGTTGCAGCACGCGCTCGACGATGCGGCGCGCGGCGGCCAGCATCCGGCCCCGGAGCCCGGTCGGAGAGTGGCGATGTTCGTCGAGGACGCTCCAGAGAGTGTTGAGCCGGCCGATCTGGTGCCGATCGGGGGCGGGGATCGGCGCGGGGGGCGGCAGCGTGTCCGCCATGCGGCTCAGCGGCCGACCATCCCTTGGACCGGACTGCTGGCCGTGGCGTACATCTTCTTCGGGATCCGCCCGGCCAGATAGGCGAGCCGGCCGGCGATCACCGCGTGCTTCATCGCGTCGGCCATGGCGACCGGCTCCTGCGCGCCGGCAATCGCGGTGTTCATGAGCACGCCGTCGGCGCCCAGCTCCATGGCGAGCGCGGCATCCGACGCGGTGCCGACGCCGGCGTCCACGATCAGCGGCACGCGCGCGAACTCGCGGATGATGCGCATGTTGTTGACGTTCTGGATGCCGAGGCCCGACCCGATCGGCGCGCCGAGCGGCATCACGGCCGCGGCGCCGGCGTCCTCGAGCTTGCGGCAGGCGATGGGGTCGTCGTTCGTGTAGGGCAGCACGATGAAGCCCTCGCGCACGAGCACGCGCGTCGCCTCGATGAGCGCCTCGTTGTCGGGGAACAGCGTCCGCTCGTCGCCGATGACCTCCAGCTTCACCCAGTTCGACAGGCCGGCCTCGCGCCCGAGGCGGGCGGTCCGGATCGCCTCGTCGGCCGTATAGCAGCCGGCGGTGTTCGGCAGGATGAACATCCGGTCGGTGTCGATGTAGTCGAGCAGCGACTCGCGCGAGCGGTCCGAGATGTTCACGCGGCGCACGGCCACGGTGACCATGTCGGCGCCCGAGGCGGCATGCGCCTGCGCCATCACCGGGTGCGAGGAGTACTTGCCGGTGCCGACGATCAGCCGCGAGGCGAACGTGCGTCCCGCGATGACGAACGGTGTATCGACCATGTTCCTAACCGCCACCAACGAAATTGACGATTTCCACGCAGTCGCCCTCGTGCACGACGGTCTCGCCGAACAGGTGCCGCTTCAGGATCGTGAGGTTGTGCTCCACGGCGACCCGGCGCGGATCGATGGCGAGCTTCGCCAGAAGGTCGACGATCGACATGGGCTCGTCGAGCTCGTACGGCTCGCCGTTGAGCGTGATGAACACAACGCGCGGTTCATCCTGAGCGTATATGATCGGCGCTCCCGTGACAATTGACCGCGCGGCCGTCCGGGACCGCTTCGTCCGCATGCGCGCGCGGACCCGGGCCCTCTTCGCGCTCGTGGACGAGGGCGCGTACTTCGACCGCCCCATCCCCCTCCGCAATCCCATCGTCTTCTACGAGGGGCACCTGCCGGCGTTCGCCGTGAACACGCTCGTGAAGAAGGGCCTGGGCAGGCCCGGCATCGACGGACGGCTCGAGGAGATCTTCGCGCGCGGCATCGACCCGGCAACGGAGGCGGCGGCGGTCGCGCGCGGCAACCCGGCGTGGCCGTCGCGGGAAACCGTGCAGCAGTACGCCGTGGCTGCGGACAGGCTGCTCACCGACGTGATCAGCCACGCGGACCTCGAGCGCGACGATCACCCGCTGCTGCGCCGCGCGCAGGCGCTGTGGGCGGTTCTCGAGCACGAGGACATGCACCAGGAGACGCTCGCGTACATGTGGCATCAGCTGCCGCACGCGAGCAAGCGCAGGCCGCCGCAGTACGTCACCGCGCCGCCGCGGCTGGTCAGCCACGGGCCTGCGGAGACCCGCGCGCGGATTCCGGCCGGCAGCGTCACGATGGGCACCGATCTGCGCGAGGCGCCGTTTGCCTGGGACAACGAGCTGCCGCCGCACTGCGTCGCCGTGGACGCCTTCACGATCGACGTGCACGACGTGACCAACCGCCAGTACCTCGAGTTCGTGGAGGCCAGCGGCGCGGCGCCGCCCCCGTTCTGGGAGCGCGAGGGCGGCCACTGGTACCAGCGCGGGATGTTCGAGCGGGTCATCCTTCCGGACGACTGGCCCGTCTATGTCACATGGGCCGACGCGGACGCGTATGCGCGCTGGCGCGGCGGACGGCTGCCGACCGAGGCCGAGTTCCACCGCGCCGCGTTCGGGACGCCAGGCGGCGGCGAGCGGCAGTATCCATGGGGGGACTCGCTGAGCGGCCGCCTGCCCGCGAACGTCGACTTCCGCCGCTGGGATCCGGAGCCGGTCGGCGCGCATCCCGACGGCGCCAGCGCGTTCGGCGTGCACGACCTGGTGGGCAACGGCTGGGAATGGACGTCCACGCCGTTCGGGCCGTTCGACGGCTTCGAGCCGCTCCCCTCATACCCTGAGTACTCGATGGAGTTCTTCGACGGCGACCACTATGTTCTCAAGGGCGCGTCGCCGGCGACGCCGCGGACGCTGCTGCGCCGCGGGTTCAGGAACTGGTTCCGCCCGAGGTATCCGTATGTCTACGCCACGTTCCGCTGCGTGGAGTCCTGATCCGTTCGCCACCGAGGTCTGCGAGTACCTCCAGCGGACGCCGCGCCAGCTGCCGTCGAAGTACTTCTACGACGAGCTGGGGTCGGCGATCTTCGAGGCCATCTGCCGCCTGCCGTGGTACCGCATCACGCGCGCCGAGTCGGCCCTGCTCGCGCGGCACGCGCGGCAGATCCTCGCGCCGTTGGCGCGGCCGGTGACGATCGCCGAGCTCGGGTGCGGCAGCGGCGACAAGCTTGCGACGCTGCTGTCCTCTGCCGCCGAGCGCTTCCCGCTCGTCCAGCTGATCGATATCTCGGCCGCCGCGCTCGAGATGGCGGAGCACCGCCTGCGCGCCATGGGGCTGACGTCCGTGCTGGCGCATCGCGCCACCTACGAGGACGGCCTGGAGCACGCGGTCCGGCAGCGCCCGGGCAAGGCGTCGCTCCTGGTGCTCTTCCTCGGCTCGAACATCGGCAACTTCGATCCGCCCGTCGCGCGCGCGCTGCTGGCGCGCTTTCGCGGCGCGCTGCGTGAGGGCGACGCGCTGCTGCTCGGCAGCGACCTGGTGAAGCCGGAACGCGAGCTGCTGCTCGCCTACGACGACCCGCTGCAGGTGACCGCCGCGTTCAACCGCAACCTGCTGCGGCGCATCAACGACGAGCTCGGCGGCAGCTTCGACCTCGACGGCTTCGCGCACCGCGCCGCCTGGAACGCCGCGGAACGGCGCGTCGAGATGCACCTGGTCAGCCGGCGGCGGCAGCAGGTGCACATCGCGGCGGGCGGCCTCGACGTCGCGTTCGAGTCCGGCGACTGGATCTGGACGGAGAGCTCGCACAAGTACGAGCCCGCGCAGGTGCTCGAGGAAGGGCTCGCCGCGGGGTTCAGCCGCGGCGAGCAGTGGATCGATCCCGACGCACGCTTCGCGCTGACGCGCTTCAGCGTGTCCTGACGTTCGGCGTCCGGTCGATGGTGATCCGCGCCGCGACGAACGTCCGCGCGCCCGTCCCCGCCGCGCCCGTGACCGTCACCTTCACGTTGGGACGCAGCGTCTCGCACGTCCCGCCCTCGTAGGTCGTGTCCGCCGTCGTCGAGATCCGCAGCCCCTTCAGGTTGAACGTCACGTTCGGGCACGCGCCGCGGAAGCTCGACACCGTGCCGCTGTGCGGGCCGGCGCCGTGATGCGGATTGCCGCGACGGTCCTCGTCGTCCCCGTCGTCATCGTCCATGTCGTCGTCCTCGCCGTCGTCGGTGTCCTTGAATTCCACCTTCGTGGCGACGAGCGTGTTGTCCGTCTGCCGCTCCGCGCGGACCTTGATCTCGGCGAGCGCCACCAGGTCGGCGCAGACGCCTTCCTCGTACTTCGTCGTTGCGCTGGTCGTGATGGCATGCGTGCCGATCGTGAACGTCTTCGCCGGGCACGTGCCGGTGGCGGTCGCAACGACGCCCTCGGCCTCGACGATCGTTCCTCCGGCCGTTGGGGTCGTCGTGGTGGTGCCGTCCTTGCCCTTGCCGTCGCGGCCCTTGTCCTTCCCCTTGTCGCCGCCGAGTGCGCCGAAGGTCGCCGCATCCTCAGCGCCGCTTTCAGCGCTCAGAGTGGCAGAAGGAACCGCCGACGGCGCAAGCGGCGAGGTCTCGAGTGCGGAGCCGCTGCAGGCGGCGGAGCCAACGGCGGCCACGAACGCAGCGGCGATAGTCAGGAATCTGGTGGTCTGGTGTGTCATGCTCGCACGTCAGGGCAAGCGGCGTACCCACATAAATCATTGATAATCAGCGACTTGTGGCGTCCGGCGAGTTCAGATGTGTGCGCGCAAGTACAACACTGTAAGTGTGGTCGGCGGAGCAGCCGCTCGATCGAAAACCCGCATGCGAAGATTGTGAGGCCCTCGGGAGACCAATGAAGCTGTTCAGACCGCTACCGCGCTCGTTCACGCGCCCGTTTACGCTCGTCGTCCTCGCGGCCTGGGTCGTGGCGATGGCGGTGCTCGTCAATCGTGAGTACCTGCAGGCCTCTCCCGCCAATCTCGCCACCGATCTGGCGCGCTACGGGTCGTCGGCGGTCTGGCGCGGCGTGTACTACCGCGGCGAGAAGCTCGGGTTCACGGTCAGCCAGGTCGGTTCGAGCTGCAGGAGGACGGACGGCTGCAGATGACGCTGCTCGGATCGACGTCGGCGGCGGCGCTGCGAACGACCGCGCGCGTGGACGAGCTCTTCAGGCTGCGGTCGTTCGACTTCTCGCTCGATCCAGGCACCGGCGCCGTGCAGGTCTCGGGCACGGTGCAGAGTCCGGCGGAGGGTGCCGCCGGGCCGCATCGCCTCACGGTCACGATCACATCGACCACGGGCACGCGCACGGAGGAGCGTGACCTCGAGGACGCCCCGGTGCTGTCGCTCAATCTCTCGCGCCAGCTCGCAAGCGGCGGGTTCACGCCGGGCGCGAAGCTCCGGCGGATGGTGCTGGACCCGGCGACGCTCCGCAACGCGCCCATGGACATCGAGGTCGGTGCCCGCCAGGTCATCCGCGTCGGCGACGCGGTCGTGCCGGCGTTCCGCGTCGACATGGAGTTGTCCGGCCTCCGCACGACGTCGTGGATCACCGACACGGGCGAGGTCGTCCGGGAGGAGAGCCCGCTTGGCCTGCTCAGCGTCCGCGAGGACCCCGAGCGCGCGCAGGGGCTCGCGGTGCCCGGCCGCATTCAGGCCGACCTGCTGCAGACCTCCGCGGTCGTGCCCGAGACGCGCGTTCGCATCGAAGATCCGCGCGCGGTGCGCCGCATCCGCCTGCAGCTCCAGGGCGCCGAGTATCTGTTCTCGAGCCCCGATCTGCAGGGCGCGGGGCAGCGCGCCTCGGACAACGTCATTGAGATCGTCGATCCGCGCACGCTGACGGCCGGCCCGGCCGACCCCGAGGCGGCGGAGTTCCTGGCGGCGGAGCCGCTCATCGAAAGCGACGCCCCCGAGATCGTCGCCGAGGCGAGGCTCGCGGTGCAGGGCGTGCAGGGCACGCGGGCGCGGGCCGAGCGCCTCACGCGCTACGTGAACGCGCTCCTCGAGAAGAAGCCGACCGTCAGCCTTCCCTCCGCCCGTGAGGTCCTGCGTACGAAGGTGGGCGACTGCAACGAGCACACGGCGTTGTACGTGGCCATGGCGCGCTCGCTCGGCATTCCGGCGCGCATCGCCGTCGGCCTCGTCTACGTGCTTGGCGCGCAGGGCGCCTTCTACTACCACGCGTGGCCCGAGGTGTACATCGACGAGGGCAACGGCCGCGGGCTGTGGCTGCCGGTCGATCCCACGCTCAACGAGTTCCCGGCCGACGCCACCCACGTCCGCCTCGCGCGCGGCGGCCTCGACAAGCAGGCCGTCATCGTCCCGCTCATCGGGCAGGTGGAGATGGCGATTCTCGAGCTCGATCAGGATCCGGCCGCGACGCCGATCCTCGTCGGCCGCGAGCAGGTCGGCCTGCCGCCCATCGCGCCCAACGTCGCCCGGACCAACGATCCATGTCGATGCGACCAATGATCGTCGTCGACACCGTCGTCAAGCGGTACGGCAGCTTCACCGCCGTGGACGGCGTGAGCCTGGATGTCAGGCCCGGCGAGATTCACGGGTTCCTCGGCCCGAACGGCGCCGGCAAGACGACGACGCTGCGGATGATTGCGGGGCTGCTGAAGCCGACGTCGGGGCGGATCGAGGTGAACGGGCACGACCTCGTGAAGGACGCCGAAGCGGCGAAGGCGTCGCTCGGGTTCATCCCCGACCGCCCCTTCATCTACGAGAAGCTGACCGCGGGGGAGTTCCTCCGCTTTCACGGCGGGTTGTACGGGATAGACGGCGACGGCATCCAGAGCCGCGTGCAGGAGATGCTGGACCTCTTCGAGCTGCGGCGCTGGGAGAACGAGCTCGTCGAGAGCTTCTCGCACGGCATGAAGCAGCGCCTGGTGATGAGCGCGGCGTTCCTGCACCGGCCGCCGGCCGTGGCGGTGGACGAGCCGATGGTCGGCCTGGATCCGCGCGGCGCCCGGCTGATCAAGGACGTGTTCCGGCGCATGGCCGGCCACGGCGTCGGCATCCTGATGAGCACGCACACGCTCGAAGTGGCGCAGGAGCTGTGCCACCGCATCAGCATCATCAACAGGGGGCAGATCATCGCGCAGGGGACCGTTGACGATGTGCGCAAGATGGCCGGCGGGGAAGACGAGCACCTCACGCCGGTGTTCCTGAAGCTGACCGGCGGCAGCGGGCTTCAGGAGATCGACGAGGTCGTCTAGCCGATGACCACGCCGTTCCCCTACCTGCTGCTGCCGCACCTGTGGTCCTCGCGCAACCGCGCGCAGCGGCGCGAGCGCGGCGACCTCACGCGCGCCGTCGTCTTCGGCGCCATTGCGCTCGGCGTCTGCGGCGCGATCTTCGGCGGCTCCTACTGGCTCACGCGCGAGCTGATCGAGTACGCGGAGTTCGGCGACTACCTGCTGCGGCTCGGCCTGTCGTGGCTGTTCCTGAGCTTCCTCGCCTTCCTCGCCTTCAGCAGCGTCGTGACGTCGCTCTCGACGTTCTTCCTGGCCGACGATCTCCGCGTGCTGATGGCCGCGCCGGTGTCGCCGCGGCGGCTCTTTCACGCGCGGTTTGCGCGCACGATGGGGCAGGCGTCGTGGATGGTCGTGGTGTTCCTCACGCCCGTGCTCATCGGCATCGGCGCGGCGCGCTGTGCCTCACCGCTGTATTACGTGACGGCGGTCCTCACCCTCGTTCCGTTTTCGACCATCCCGGTCGCATTCGGGACCGCGGCCACGCTGGTGCTGGTCAACGTGCTGCCCGCGCGGCGCGCGCGCGACATCATGATGCTGGCCGGGCTCGCCTTCGCCGCGGCGATCGTGCTCGTGCTCCGCTTCATCCGTCCCGAGCAGCTCCTGCGCGTCGAGTCGCTGCCCGACGTGACCGACTTCTTCGCGACGCTGCAGTCGCCGGTCACGCCGCTCCTGCCGTCGTTCTGGGCCGGTGAGTCGCTCTTCGCCGGCCTGCAGGGTGGCCTCGACTGGATGCACGCCGGCGCCCTGTGGACCACCGCGCTGGCCGCCACCCTCGTCGTGGCCGCCGCGAGCGAGCGCTGGCACTTCGCCGGCTACAGCCGCTCCCAGGAGGCGCCGAAGTCGCGCTTCAAGCAGTTCCGGCTGCTCGATCGGCTCGTGCACCTGGCCCCGATGTCCACCGTGCGCCGCCAGCTGCTGCTCAAGGACCTGAAGATCTTCCTGCGCGACATCAGCCAGATCCTGCAGCTGCTGCCGCTGCTCGCGCTGGTGCTGCTGTATCTCTACAACTTCCGCGTGCTGGACCTCGATCGCATCCCGTACATGACGGAGTTCGTCACCAACGTCTACGCGTTCGTGAACCTCGGCATGGCCGGCTTCGTGATGGCCACCGTGGCGGTGCGCTTCGTCTTCCCGGCCGTGTCTGCGGAAGGCGGCGCGTTCTGGCTGATCCGGACGTCGCCGATCTCGATGCGCGACTTCCTCTGGTCGAAGTTCTGGACGGGGCTCTGTCCGGTGCTGCTGCTCACCGAGATGCTGACGATTGCCGCCAACGAGCTGCTCGGCATCGACCCGTTCCTGAAGGTCGTCACCGCCGGCGCGATCGTCTTCATGAGCTTTGCGCTCGTGGGGCTGGCGACCGGGCTCGGCGCGCGGTACCCGCGCTTCGGGGCCGATCCGAACCAGGCGGCGGGGTCCTACGGCGGCGTGGCCTTCATGATCCTCGCGGTCCTGTTCGTCATCGTCACGATCGTGCTGATCGGCTGGCCGACGTCGATCTACCTCGTGCGCCGCTTCCGCGGCCAGCCGATCCGCACGTTCGACGAGGTGCGCATCATCGTGTTCTTCGGCGCGGCGATGATCCTGAGCGTGGTGACGTGGCTGGTGTCGATGCGCTCGGGCGTGCGCGCGCTTCAGAAGATGAGCGACTAGAGCGGTTTCTGAAACGTCGTAGTGTCCGGCTTCAGCCGGACCAAGTTGATCGGCACCGCCGTGTGTGGTCCGGCTATAGCCGGACACTACGAAGAAGTCGAAACCGCGCTAGCAGAGTCGAAGGAGCTTCTATGCGTCAGATGTGGGCGTTGATGCTCGGTGCGGCGATCGGGATGGCGTCACCCGTTCAGGCTCAGAATCAGGCGCCGCCCGAAGGGTTCCGCATCATCGGCAACATCTATTGGGTCGGCGGCGAGTATGGCTCGTATCTGATCACGACACCGCAGGGCCACATCCTCCACGACACCGGCACCGCCGAGATGCACGACGTCATCGTATCGAACGTCAGGAAGCTGGGGTTCGACATCACGGACGTCAAGATGATCATCTCGAGCCATGCGCACTTCGATCACGTCCAGGGACACGCGGCGATGAAGAAGCTGACCGGAGCGCAGGTCATTGCCCTCGGCGGCGACGCCGCGGCGCTCGAAGCCGGGCAGGACAACTCCGCCGGCGGGTTCCGGGGCATGGTGGCGGTCCACGTCGATCGTGTCATCAAGGACGGGGATACGATTTCGCTGGGCGGCGTGACCTTGCGCGCCCTCTGGGTGCCGGGGCATACGCAGGGGGCCACCGTGTGGAGAACCACCGTCTCCGAAGGAGGGAGGAACTATTCGGTTGCGTTCCGCGGTGGTGAGACTCCCAATGCGGGGGTTCAGCTCATCGGCAACCCCAGGCACCCCAGGGTTATCGAAGATACCAGGATGACCCTTCAACGGCTGAAGGCACTCGAGCCTCCAGACCTCTTCCTTCACAATCACCGGCAGAGCCTCGGCCGCCCGTTGAACCCCGCGCTCCCGGTCGATCGGCAATGCGTCACCTGCATGGACGGTGAAGCGTTCACGGCGATGGTTGCGGCCGCCGAAACGTCATTCGCAGAGAGAGTTCGCGAGGCGGAGGCGCAGCAGAAATAGGTGGTAGGTGGTAGGTGGTAGGTCGTAGGTGGTTATGGGGTTACTCGCGTGAACGGCCTATCGAGTCCTACTTCCGAAGACGTAGCTGCTCACGCTGTAGCTAGCGCGCGTTCTAACCGCGCTGCGGCCGCGACGCCGAGGGACACCAATCCCGCCAGAAGATGGTCGAGACTTCGGCGAAGCGGTTATCGCCGTAGGACCCGACCCGCGCGGTACGTGGATGCACGTACCGACCCGTGGAACGGCAGCCGACGCCGCTCGCGCGCCCCGGGTTGCGCCGCAAGCTTCGCGTGTTCCGCCTACGAGCTACAACCTACCACCTACCACCGACGACCTCGCCGAGCATCTCCTGCGCGTGCACCGCGGCGCCGAGGATCCCCGCCTCCTCGTTCAGGATCACCTTCACGGGCACCTTCGCCACCAGTTCCGACATCACACCCTTGTCGCGGAACGCCTCCATGAAGCGGCCGTCCGTCAGCGCCGGGAGGATCTTCCCCGCAATCCCGCCGCCGACGTAGAGACCTGACGTGGCGACCCCGCGCAGCGCGAGGTTGCCTGCCTCGGCGCCGTAGAGCGTGACGAACATCGACAGCGCCTCCACGCACGCGGGGCACGTGCCGGCCATCGCCGCCTGCGACACCATGGCCGGCGTGACGCCAGGCTCCGCCGTCCGTCCCAGGTGCGTGAAGCGGTGCAGGTTGAGCAGCCCCGGGCCGCTGAGCACATGCTCGACCTCGGCGCGGCCGTATTCTCCGCGCAGCATCGTCAGCAGCTCGATGTCGCGGTCGGTCCGCGGCGCGAAATCGGCGTGGCCGCCTTCCGACGGCACCGGGCGCAGGCGGCCGTTCACGCGGTGCAGGTAGGCTTCGCCGAGCCCGGTGCCGGCGGCGATCACGGCTGCGTTGCCGTCCTCGCGCATCACGCCCTCCTGCAGCACCGCCACTTCAGCGCCGGTGAGGACGTCGGCGCTGTTCGCCATGGCCTCGAGATCGTTCAGCAGCCGCACGCGCGTGATGCCGAAGCGGCCCGCGATCTCCTCGGCGCTGATGTCCCACGGGATGTTGGTCAGCCGCGCGCGATTGCCGACGACGGGCCCCGCCACGCCCGCCGCGGCCGCGTGCACCGCGAACGGACGTCCTTCGTCGCGCGCGAACGCGTCCAGGATCTCCGTGAAGCTCGCGTACGCGTTGGTGGGGTAGCTGCGGATCGTGCGCGCGCGCGGCCGACGCTCGCCGGCGTCGAAGAGCCCGAGCAGCGTCTTCGTGCCGCCGACGTCGCCTGCGAGGATCACTGCTGGTGATTCCCTTCGTGGAAATGCGGGAGGCCGCTCCGGTGGAGCGGCCTCGAGATCGCGGTCAGCGGCCAGGCGATTCGAACAGCCCGCATCTGTTCGAACTCACCGGTGGATTATAGTGAAGGCGCGTGGCATCCACGGGTCCTTCATCAATCCCGAAGCGCCAGGTGCTCGAGCGCTACGCGCACCTTCGCGACGATCATCTCCGCTACATGCAGAAGTGGGGACTCATCCGTCCCGGCGATGGCCGCACCGGCGAGACCTGCTTCGCGTTCGCCGACCTCGCCGTCATCCGTCAGGCCGACGAGGCGCTCGCGGGCGGTGCCACCATTCGCGCGGTGCTGCGCACGCTCAAGGCGTCGCGCTCGGGGCAGTTGAGCCTCGACTTCCGCCTCGAGGCGCAGCCGGCCAAGGTCCTGCAGCTCAAGCGCCGGGAGACGCCCCCGTTCGCGGCGCTGATGGATCCCGCGCCGCCGCCCGAAGACTCGTCGGCCGAGCAGTACTTCCTCGCGGCGTCGATCCTGGACGACGGGGATCCGGCGAATTTCGAGGAGGCGCTGGCCGCGTACCGCCGGGCGCTGGAGATCGATCCGTACCTCGTGCCGGCGCTGATCAATCTCGCCAACATCCACTACGCGCGCGACGAGATCGCCGAGGCGCAGGCGCTCTACGAGCGCGCCATCGCGCTCGAGGCCGACGTCTTCGAGGCGCACTTCAACCTCGGCAACATCTTCCACGACCTGGGGCGCTACACCGAGGCCCAGGGCTGCTATCGCGACGCGCTGCGCCTGAACCCGGCCTACGCGGACGCGCACTTCTATCTGGCGGTGACGCTGGAAAAGAACGGCCAGTCGCACGACGCGCGCGCCCACTGGCGCGCGTATCAGCAGCTGGCCCCGAACGGCGAGTGGGTGGATCTCGCCAGGGAATTTTCGGAATGACGATTGGAAGACTGGCGATTGAGATTGGCGATTGAAGATTGGGGTTGAGCGCTGCAATCGACATTCAGCACTGCAATCGACATTCATCAATCACAATCTTCAATCGCCTCAATCGTTCAATCTTCAATAGGAATAGTCGTCGGACGGGCTGCGCTTCTTCGGCGCGCGGCGCAGCTTGTAGTACTGGCACTCCGGGCACCACGCTTCCGCATCGAACCCCGTCGTCCCCGCATACGGCTTCACCTCGCGGTGCGTGCAGAACGACGTGTTGCCGTTCTCTTCCGGCTGCATCCAGCGGCACGACTTGAAGCGGACCAACGCCGCCGACTGCGGACTGTCGGATGTGACCGGCGCGGGCGGCGGGGCATCGACGGGCGGGTTATTGAAGTTGGACCCCAACGGCTTTCTCCAGCGCGCGAAGCGCGCGAACCTCTTCGGGAGCGACCAGCGTCAGCGCGCTCCCCGTTGACTCGGCCCGGCCCGTCCGGCCCACGCGGTGCACGTAGGCTTCGGGCGTGTCGGGCACCTCGAAGTTGACGACGTGCGCGATGCCGTCGATGTCGAGGCCGCGCGCGGCCACGTCGGTGGCGACCAGCACCGGGTAGACCCCGGTCCGGAATCCTTCCACGGCCGACATCCGCTGCTGCTGCGTGCGGTCGGCATGCAGCGCGGTGGTGCGGATGCCCATGCCGCTCAATCGGCTGGCCAGGCGATCCGCGCCAATCTTCGTGCGGCAGAAGACGAGGACCGGCCCCTCGGCTTCCTCGCGCAGCCAGCGCGCCAGCCACTCGGTCTTCTCGCCTTTCGCGACGGTCCGCACGGCGTGCGAAATCGTCTTCGCCGGCCCGCCGCGGCGTCCCACCTGCACGTACTTCGGGTCCTTCAGGAACTCCTGCGTCAGCTGCAGCACTTCGGCCGGCATCGTCGCCGAGAAGAGGAGCGTCTGCCGCGCCGGCGGGAGCTGCGCGAGGATGCGCTGCACATCGGGCCAGAAGCCCATGTCGAGCATGCGGTCCGCCTCGTCGAGCACGAGCACCTCGAGTCCCGAGAAGTCCACCGACTCGTGCCGCATGTGATCCATGAGGCGGCCCGGCGTCGCCACCACGATGTCCACGCCGGCCTTGAGCGCCTGCTCCTGCATGGTCATGGGCACGCCGCCGTAGACGGCGACGCTCGACACGGTGGTGTGATACGTCAGTCCCTGGACCTGATCCTCGATCTGCACGGCGAGCTCGCGGGTCGGCGCCAGCACCAGCGCGCGCGTGCGCGGCGGCTGCGGCGCCGGCTCGTTCAGGAAGCGCTGCAGCACGGGGACGAGGAATGCGGCCGTCTTGCCGGTGCCCGTCTCGGCGCACGCGATGACGTCATGGGAGGCGAGCGCGAGCGGGATGACGCCGCTCTGCACCGCCCGCGTCTCCGTCCATCCGAGATCGCGGATGCCGCTCAGCAGGCGCGCATCCAGATTGAGCTGATCGAACGGGATCGGCGACTCGTCGAACGCCGCGGGCTCGTGCGTCGGCGGCGCCGGCTCGGGCAGCCGCATCTCGCGCTGGGCGGGCGCGGGCGTATGCGCGCCGCGGCGGCGCGGTGGACGACGGCGTTTCGAGGGCGGCTGTGAAGAATGACTGGTACGGTTGGTTGTCAAAACGTGGACTGACCTGCTATCTGGCGCGGAAGGTGATGATGCCGCGGACCGGGTCGTAAGGTGAGACGCCGACGGTGACGCGATCGCCGGGCACGACCTTGATGCGGAACCGCCGCATCCGCCCGCTCAACTGCGCGAGCACTTCATGGCCCGCGTCACACTGCACGCGATACAACCCGCCGGAATGAACCGCGACCACGGTGCCTTGCATGTCTATGAGATCGTCTTTGCTCAACAGCTCATCCTTTCACGCGCTGAAGCAATCATTGTGCCACACAAAGTACGATTGCAGAAATCGCGCGTTCTACAGTGATTTCACGGCGCCTTCGACCTGCTGCGCGAGTGCCGCGTAGTCGTCGCCGCGAAGGCGGAGTGGGGCGCCGAATGCCACGCGTACAGGTCCCGGACGCGCCATGTGCCAACTTGGATGGAGGATGCGATCCACGCCGTCCAGGCGCACCGGCACCACGGGGACGTCCAGGCGCGAGGCGATCATCCCGATGCCGCCGCGGAACTCGCGGATGTTCCCCGTGTCCGACCGCACGCCCTCCGGGAAGATCAGGATCGACCAGCCGCCGCCCGTCAGCTCGCCCATGTAGCGCAGCGTGTGCCGCGCGCCCGCCTCGCGCTGCGGGATCGGGAAGGTGTTGAAGTAGAAGCACGCGAGGTAGTAGTTCAGCGAGTTGGTGAACCGCTGCGTCCACGTGTGCTCCGCCGGGTGGAAGTGCGCGGTGAAGAACTCCTTCAGCATGGCGGGCGCGACGCGCGCGCGCCAGCGGCCGGGAAGCGCGGCGAGGATCACCGGCACGTCCATGTGGCTCTGGTGGTTCGAGGCGAAGACCACGGGACCCTCGAGATCCTTCAGGTGGTCGAGACCCTCGACGCGCGCCCAGGCGAAGAGCCGCGCGAGCGGCACGATCCACGTCGCCAGCGAGACGCGGCGGACGAGACGCACCGGCCAGGAGCGGTTCCACGTCGGAAAATCCACCGGCTCGTCGGCGGCTTCGGCCTGCGGCGCGCTGTCCAGCAGGTGCCTGAGATCGGCGACGCTCGCCGCCTCCGAGAACTTCGCTTCGTCCACGCGCGTCTGAAAGCGGTCTTCGAGCGCCACCATCAGCTCGACGCGCTCGAGCGAGGTGAGCCCGAGCTCCTCGAGCGTGGTGCCGCCCGTGATCGCGCGCCCGCGCGCGAAGCGGGCGACGAGCGCGTCCAGCGAGTCGCCGCCCGAGGCCGCGAGCGGGCGCTCGCCCGACGCCACCCAGTCGCGGATCATGGCGCGCTTGAGCTTGCGCGTGCCTTCCGTGCGCGGCAGCTCGCCGGCCGGCCATACCGACGCGGCGCGAATGCGCTGATGGTCCTGCAGGCGCGCGTTGGCCTCGCGCACCACCGCGTCGGCGTCCGCCCCAGGCTCGAGCACGAGCACCGCGTGCACGCGCTCCTCGCCGCCATCCGCCACGCCCACCACCGCCGATTCCTTCACGCCGGCCACCACGTTCACCACGCGCTCGACGTCTTCCGGAAAGACGTTCAGTCCTTCCGGCGTGACGATCATTTCCTTCTTGCGCCCCTTGATGAACAGCCGTCCTTCGGCGTCGCGCTCGCCGATGTCGCCGGTGTGCAGCCAGCCCTCGGGGTCGCGCGCACCGCTCTCGACGTTGTAGTAGCCGCTGGTGACGTTTTCGCCGCGCACGAGGATCTCCCCATCGTCGGCGATGCGGATCTCGACGCCTGAGATGGGCGTGCCCACCGAGCCTTCCTTGCCGCCCTTGAAGGGGTGGTTCAGCGTGACGATCGGCGCGGTCTCGGTGAGCCCGTAGCCCTGGATGACCGCGAATCCGAGCCGCCGCCAGAAGTCCTCCAGCGGCGGCGCCAGCGGCGCCGCCCCGACCACGAACGCCCAGAATTTCGGCCCAAAAGCGCGGTGGACGGCCCGGTAGCGCCACCAGCGCGCCGGGATGCCGAGGCCCGGCTGTGGGCCGGCGGCCGCCGGGATCGTCCGCGCGACGTGCTCCCGCAGGATGTCCAGGATTTTCGGCACGCAGACGAGCACCGTGATGCGGCGCGTCCTGATCAGCCGCACGATGTCGTGCGGGTTGAAGCTGCGCGTGAAGACCACGGTCCCGCCGAGCATCGGCGGGATGCTGGTGGCCATCGACTGGCCGAACATGTGGCTGAGCGGCAGCAGGTTCAGGAAGCGAATCGGGCGAAACGGCGTCGCGTACTTCCGGTACTTCAGGATCTCGCGCTCGACGGGGACGATGTTCGCCAGGACGTTGCGGTGGCGGATGATGACGCCCTTCGGTTCCGCGGTCGCGCCCGACGTGAAGATGATCTGGATGATGTCATCGCGCGAGACGGGGACGTCAGGCATCGGTCCGTCCCGTCGCCAGTCGAGATCGGCGAACGCCCACACCCCCTCACCCGGCTCGCAGGTGACGTCATCCCCGACCAGCGTCACGCGCGACTGCACCAGCGCGCGCACGCGCGCCACGAAGTCCGCCGACGACCGGTAGTCGATCGGCACCACGATGACGCCGGCGATGAGGCATCCCCAGTAGCACGCGATCCACTCGGGACGGTTCTCGCCCCAGAAGATCGCCTTGTCGTCCTTGCGAAGCCCGGCCGCGGCGAGGCGCGCCGCGAACCCGCGCGCCGCGCGGCCGACATCTTCGTATGTGTAGGCGCGGCGGCGATATCCGTCGTCGTACACGAGGAATTCGCCGCGGTTCTCGACGAGGTCGCGAAAGAAATCGATCAGCGTGTCTCGCTGCATTACAATGGTCGCCCGCGATGCGTATCTTCCTGACAGGGGCCACAGGGTACATCGGTTCGGCGGTCCTCGACGTCCTTCTGCGCGGCAGCCACGAGGTCGCCGCGATCGTCCGCGATCCAGAGAAGGCCGAGCGCCTCAAGCTGCGCGGCGTCACCCCGGTCGTCGCCGATCTCGCGGGGCCATCGCGCTACGTCGCCGCCGCGGAAGCGAGCGACTGCATCATCCACACCGCGTTCGAGCCGACCAAGCGCGGAGCCGAGGTGGATCGCGCTGCGGTCGAAGCGTTGCTCGGCGCCGCGATCAAGCACAGCGCGAAGGGACACTCCACGAGCCTGATCTACACCTCCGGTGTATGGGTGCTTGGCAACACCGCCGGCGCGGCCGACGAGGACGCGATGCTCTATCCGCCGCCGCTCGTCGCCTGGCGGCCGGACGTCGAGAAGCTGGTGCTCGACGCGGGGCGGGGCCGAACGCTCAGGACCGCCGTCATCAGGCCGGGCATCGTCTACGGCGGCGCCCGCGGGATCGTGGGAGATCTGCTGAAACAGGCCGCAAACAGCCTGGTTCGGGTGGTCGGGGACGGCCGGAACCGCTGGCCCTGCGTGTACGACCGGGATCTGGCCGATCTCTACCTGCGCGTGGCCACGCGCACCGAGGCGTCGGGCATCTTTCACGCGACCGACGAGGCCGACGAGCGCGTCGCGGACATCGTGGAAGCGATTGCCAGGAACGCGAAGACGCCGGCCGACATCCGCAACGTGCCGCTCGAGGAAGCGCGCGCGAAGATGGGTCCCGTGGCCGACGCGCTCGCGATGAACCAGATCGTCCGCAGCCGGCGCGCGCACGCCATCGGCTGGGCCCCGACACTCCATTCCGTGGCGGGCAACGTCGCCCGTCTCTTCGAGGAATTCAGGACGGCGCGGGAAGCCGCCTGAGCGTCCACGACCGCGTCGATCAATCCGTACTCGAGCGCCTTCTTCGCGTCGAGATAGAGATCGGTGCGCTTGGTGTCGCGGATGATCTTCGCCAGCGGCTTGCCCGCCCGGTTCGCGAGGATCTGGTAAATCAGTTCGCAGGATTCCTGAGCGTGAGGGAGGGTCAGACCCCATGAGTCGATCCGTGTCATGGGGTCTGACCCTCCGTATACTTCATTCATGAAAGCCAGTCTGTGGGTCGCGGCCGTCGTCGCCATCGTCCTCGTGGCGGTTCTCTTCGCGCAGGACCGCCCCGGGTCGGCCCGGGCGGGCGCCGGCGCGGCGTCGCAGGGGCCCGTTCTGGAGGAGATTCGCGGCGAGCAGATTGCCGCACATCTGCAGTTTCTTTCCGACGATCTCCTCGAGGGACGGGCGCCGTCCACCCGCGGCGGCGACCTCGCGGCGAAGTACCTGGCCGCGCAGCTGGCCCTGTCCGGCTTCGAGCCGGCGGGCGACAACGGGACCTATTTTCAGAACGTCGCCATCGTGGAATCGGTCGTCAGCCCGTCGTTCACGCTGACAGTGGGGCAGGGCGCACCGTTCACCTACCTGTCGGACGTTGTCGCATTCAGCGACGTCCAGCAGCCGCGCGTGACCGGGGGCGGCGAGGTGGTGTTCGTCGGCCACGGCATCGTCGCGCCCGAGTACGAGTGGAACGACTACGAGGGCGTGGACATGACGGGGAAGGTCGCCCTCATCATGGTCAACGACCCGCCGGCGCCGTCCGGCGAGCCCGGCCTTTTCGGCGGACCGGCGCTGACGTACTACGGCCGCTGGACGTACAAGTTCGAGGAGGCCGCGCGGCAGGGCGCGGCGGGCGCGGTCCTCATTCACACCGACGAGTCCGCCACCTATCCGTGGTCGGTGGTGCAGTCGTCGTGGAGCGGCACGCAGTACTCGATCCCGGCGGTTGCCGGTGAGCCGACGCTCGCGCTGAAGGCCTGGGTCACCGACGCCGTGGCGCGCGAGATTGCGAAGCGCGGCGGCCGGGACCTCGACGCGCTCCGCAAGGGCGCGGCGTCCCGCGGCGCGAAGCCGGTGCCGTTCGGCATCCAGGCGTCGGGCACGATCGTGCAGACGGTGCAGCAGAAGACGTCGCCGAACGTCATTGGCGTCCTGCGCGGGTCGGCGCCGCAGGAAGCGGTCATCTACACGGCGCACTACGACCACCTCGGCATGCGGGCGCCGCTGCCCGGTGAGCCGCCTGACGCGGACCGTATCTTCAACGGCGCCACCGACAACGCCTCCGGCCTCGCAGGCGTGCTCGAGATTGCGGACGCGCTCGCGCGCGCGCGCACGCGCCCGGCGCGGTCGATCTACGTGCTCTTCACGACCGCGGAAGAGTCGGGCCTGCTGGGCGCGGAGTACTTCGCCTCGCACCCGGTGCTGCCGCCCGGGGCCTGGGCGGCGAACATCAACATCGACTCGCTGAACATGGCGGGCCCGAGCCGCGACATCGTGCTGCTCGGCGCCGAGCGCTCGACGCTCGGCGACATGGCATCGCAGCTCGCGAACGAGCGCGGGCGCGTGGTCGGCCCCGACCCCGAGCCGGGACGCGGCTACTTCTTCCGGTCCGATCACTTCCCGCTGGCCAAGATCGGGATTCCCGCGCTGTCGCTGAGCGAGCCGATCGACTACACGGGTCCCAATCCCGCGGCGCAGAAGGCCATCAAGGACGAATACACCGAGAAGCGGTATCACCAGGTCGAGGACGAGGTGCTGCCGAACTGGGACTACACCGGCGCCGTGGACGACATGCGCCTGCTTGCGGACCTCGGGTGGCGCGTGGCCAACAGCCGCGAGATGCCTGCCTACCGTGCCAATGAGCAGTTTGCCCGGCCTCGTCTCGATCGATGACATCCGCGCCGCCGCGGAGCGCATCCGCGGCGTCGCCGTTCGCACGCCGCTCCTCGACGTTCCCGGACCGTTCTCGCTGAAGTGCGAGCAGATGCAGCCGATGGGCGCCTTCAAGATCCGCGGCGCCGCGAACATGCTCGCGCAGCTCGCGCCTGAGGCGCGCGCGGCGGGCGTCATCACCTACTCGTCAGGGAATCACGGACAGGCCGTCGCGCTCGCCGCGCAGCGCCTCTCCATCCCTGCGGTCGTCGTCATGCCGGAGAACGCCCCGACGGTGAAGGTGGACGGCGTGCGGCGCTACGGCGGCGAGGTGATCTTCGCCGGTACGACGCTGTTCGATCGGCAGCGCCGCGCGGAAGCGGAGGCGGCGGCGCGGACGCTCACCATCGTGCCGCCGTTCGACCATCCGTGGATCATCGCGGGCGCCGGCACCTGCGGGCTCGAGATCCTCGAGCAGTGCCCCGGGCTGACCACGGTATACGCGCCGATTGGCGGCGGCGGGCTGGTGTCGGGCGTCGCGGCGGCGGTGAAGCTGTCCCGTGCCCAGGTCCGCGTGATCGGCGTCGAGCCGGCCGGCGCGCCGAAGATGTCCGCGTCGCGCGCCGCGGGCCATCCGGTGACGCTCGAGCGCACCGACACGATTGCCGACGGACTGCGGGCGCTGCGCCCCGGCGCGCTGAACTTCGCGCACGCGCAGGCGTTCGTGGACGACGTCGTGACCGTGGAGGATGCGGCGATCGCGGCGGCGGTCAAGTGGCTGTACCGGGAGGCGCAGGTCGTGGCGGAGCCGAGCGGCGCCACCAGCGTGGCGGCGGTGCTGCAGGCGGGCGCCCCGGCCCCGGGAACGGTGGCCATCGTGTCAGGGGGGAACGTGGACCCGGAGGATTTCGTCAGATACGTTCGGGAGTAGAATCCCTGACTTTCAGGAGCCACAAACGATGCGCGGAGTGCTCGGATCGCTGAAGTTCCTGTTCGTGGGGCCCCTCATCGTGGTGATGCTGTTCGTCATCAACCTGATGACCTCGCCAGGCCAGTGGTGGTTCCAGTGGGCCGCGCTGGGGATCGGCATCGCCTGGTTCATCAACCTGTTCCGCGTGCTGAGGGCGCTGGCCATCATCGGCGGCCTGGCAGGCCTGGCGGCGCTGCTCAACAGACGCGGTCTATAGCGGTTTCTGAAACGCCGTAGTGTCCGGCTTTAGCCGGACCAAGTTGATCGGCGCCGCCGTATGTGGTCCGGCTAAAGCCGGACACTACGAAGAAGTCGAAACCGCGCTATAGCCCCCGCTTCGCCTCTTCGATCGCCTGCTCGACGGTCGTGACCGCGCCGTCGAGCTGACGCTCGTACACCTGCTTCAGGATCTCGCCGACGCGGCGCCCCGGCTCGACGCCGAGCGCGAGCAGGTGGCGCCCCATGAGGAGCGGCGCCGGCGGCTGGTGCTCGACGCCGAGCGCGCGCGCCCGCTCGATGAACCAGTCCATCGCCGAGCAGTCGAACCCGCCTGACCGTCCGAGACAGTCGGCGCGCGCGAGCCGCGCCAGCAGCTCGAGGTCGACCTTCTGCGCGAGACGACGGAAGGCGCCGTCGCCGACGTTGCCCGCCTTGTGGAACATGCCCGGCTTGAGGTGCTGCGCCACGAGCCCGACCACCTGCCCGCGCACGTCGTAGCCGTCGATCGTGTGCACGTTGAGCCGATCGAGCAGCGAGAGCGTCGGCGCGACGCCAGCCTCCTCGTGCTCCATCGATCGAATCCGCCCGTCGACCACCGCCGTCGTCGCCGGCTTGCCGAGGTCGTGGCACACGGCGCCGAGCATCACGGTGATGAGCTGTGGGCGACTCAGGTCGCCATTCAGCTCGCGCGCCGTGTCGATCACCATCAGCGTGTGGGTCCACACGTCGCCCTCGGGATGCCAGTCGGGCTCCTGTTCGCAGCTGGCGAGCGGCGACAGCTCCGGCCACAGCTTCTCGACCACGCCGAGGTCGCGCGCGAGCGCGAAGCCGATCGAGGGGCGCGCGGCCTGCAGCAGCAGCTTCTCCATCTCGCCCCAGATGCGCTCCGCCGGGAGATCGTCGAGCGGGATGCGGCGGCAGATCGCGGCCGTCTCGTCGTGCAGCGAGTACTCGAAGCGCGCGGCGAACTGCAGCGCGCGCAGCACGCGGAGGCTGTCGTCGGCAAACGTCCGCGGGTCCACCACGCGCAGCACGCGGCGCTCGATGTCCGCGCGCCCGTCGAACGGATCGAGGTACTCCTCCGTCAGCGGGTCCCATGAAATCGCGTTGATCGTGAAATCGCGGCGGCGGGCGGCCTCCTCGACGGGCATGGACGGGTCGCCGTGGACGTCGAAGCCCTTGTGTCCGCGGCCCGATTTTGACTCGCGCCGCGGCAGCACTACATCAATCACTGCCGGCTGCCCGCTGCCGGCTGCCGGCTTCTGGATGACCTTGTAGACCGCGAAGGCCTGGCCGACGGCCTCCACCCGGCCGAAGCCCTCGAGCAGCGCCGGAAGCCGGTCCTGCGGAATCCCGAAGACCTCGAGGTCGATGTCCTTCGACGGCTGCCCGCGCAGCACGTCGCGGACCCAGCCGCCGACGACGAGCGCGCGGCCGCCCTCGGCCCGCACCGCCCGCGCAATCTCCTGAGCCAGCTCGAGGGACATCTACCGGTTGTTCGAACAGATGGGGGTTTGAGCCACAACAAGCCTTCGAGCGCGAGCAGGCGGCCGCGACAACGGAGCGGCCGCAACTCAGTCCAAGCAACGCGCCAGTAGAATTGATTGTTCCATGGATCCCGCCATCGCTCTGCTTCGGGACCTCGTCGCGATCGACTCGGTGAACCCGTCGCTCGTGCCGGGCGCGCGCGGCGAGGCCGCCATCGCGCTCCGGGTGGCGGAGGAGTGCCGCGCCGGCGGTCTCGACGTGACCGTCACCGAGGTCGCGCCGGGGCGGCCGAACGTGGTGGCGGTGCTCGAGGGGCCGAAACCCGGACGGACGCTGATGTTCTGCGGCCACCTCGACACGGTTGGGGTCGCCGGCATGGCGGCGCCGTTCGACCCGGTCGTACGCGACGGCCGGCTGTACGGCCGCGGCGCGCAGGACATGAAGAGCGGCGTGGCCGCCATGGTCAGCGCGGCGAGGCTGCTCGCCGAAAGCGGCCGCTGGACCTACGGGCGCGTCATCGTCGCCGCCGTGGCCGACGAGGAGCACGCGAGCATCGGCGCGGATGCGCTGGTGACGACGCACAGGGCCGACGCGGCGGTCATTACCGAGCCGACCGACCTCGACATCGCGGTCGCGCACAAGGGCTTCCAGTGGATCGAGGTGGAGACGTGCGGGCGCGCCGCGCACGGCAGCCGTCCGCGCGAGGGCCGCGACGCCATCATCCGCATGGGGCGGGTGCTCGGCCGGCTCGAATCGCTCGATCGCCGGCTGCAGTCGCGTCCGCCCGATCCGCTGCTCGGCACCGGGTCCGTGCACGCCTCGACCGTCGGCGGAGGACGCGAGCTGAGCAGCTACCCGGATCGCTGCGTCCTGCAGCTCGAACGGCGGACGCTGCCCGGCGAGCCGGCGGATGCCGCGCTGCTGGAGGTGCAGGCGATCCTCGAGGCGTGCCGCGCGGAGGACCCGGAGTTCGAGGGCGAGGCGCGCGCGCTCTTCGGCCGCGGCGGCTACGCGATCGACGCCGCCAGCCCGCTGCCCGAGGCGCTGGCGCACGCTGCCGCGTCGGCCGGATGTGCCCCGAAGCGCGTCGGCATGACGTTCTGGAGCGACGCGGCCATCCTCGGCGCTGCCGGTATCCCGACCGTGCTCTTCGGGCCCGGCGGCGCCGGCCTGCACAGTACCGAGGAGTATGTCGTCGTCGAGGATGTGATCACCTGCCGCAACACCCTCGTCGAGCTCGCGCGCGCCTTTACCGGGTAAAGAATGGCCAGGCGACGGCGCCTGGCCCCTGGAGAGACATCGGTGGCGCGGGCTCCCGCCCGCGCTGAAGCCATGCGACCCGCCGCTGGCCGACCAGCGACTCACAGCCGTACGCCGTGCCTACCGCGTGTGGCGTTCGCGCAGCAGCGAGCTCAAGACAAATGTCACGTTTGCAGGCCGTTCGCCCAATCTGCGCATGAAGTACGGAAACCACTGCCGCCCAAAGGGGACGTACACCCGCATCCGGTAGCCCTCGCCGACGAGCGAAGCCTGCAGGTCGCGTCGGATTCCATACAGCATCTGGAACTCGTACCGGTCGCTGGTGATGCCGCGCTCCCGCGCATGGGCCGTTGTCGCGTCCAACGACGCGGGATCGTGCGTCGCGATGGCCGGATAGGTGCCTTCGTCGAGGAGCAGCCGCACGAGGCGGATAAACGCCTCCTGCACCTCGGACTGTTTCTGGTACGCGACCGACGCAGGTTCCTTGTACGCACCCTTGACGAGACGGACGCGCGCGCCCAGCGCGTTCATCCGCCTGACGTCGCGCTCGGTGCGGTGCAGCGCCGCCTGCAGGGCGACGCCCAGGTTCCGGTACTCCTGCTCCCACAGCGTCTCGAACACGTCCAGCGTGACGTCCGTGTACCGAGAGTTCTCCATGTCGATGCGGACGAAGAACCCATGCCGCGCCGCCGGGTCGAGGATGCGGCGCAGGTTGTCCACCGCCGTGGCGCGGTCGACGTCGACGCCGAGCTGGGTCAGCTTCAGGGAGACGTTGCGCTCGATGCCGGACGCCACGATGACGTCGATCAGCCGCACGTACTCGCGCGTGGCGGCCGCGGCCTCCTCGGGCGTGCGGACGCTCTCCCCGAGATAGTCCAGCGTCAGCAGGAACCCCCGCGCCTGCAGCCGCCGCGAGGCCTCGATGGCCTCCTCGATCGTGTCCCCCGCGATGAACCGGCGCGCGAAGCTCTCGCCGGTCGCCATGCCGTAGGTCGAGGCGAGCCTCTTCAGCAGCGCGCTGCGCGACAGCGCGTAGAAGAGCGCCTTGGAACCCGCGTACATCAGTGCGTGCGGCGCGAGGGGGAGGCGAGGAGGTGATCGAGGGTGCGCGCGTAGTAGCGGAGGACGTTGCGCTCGCGGACGCGCACCCGCCCGCGCTCGACGACGATGATGCCGCGCGACTCGAGCGGCTCGAGGGCGGACTCGACGGCCTCGGCGCCGCTCTGCACGCCGAGGTTGGCGCCGGCCGCGCGCAGCGTGTCGAGCACCGCGTCGGCGCGCGCCTGCAGGTCCCGCCGCGTAATCGACGGCCGCATCGCGTTGGCGACGACCGCCGTCGGCAGCACCTTGTAGAGCCGCCCGATCGCGTCCATCACCGTGTGCGTGAAGGCCAGCACTTCGCTGCGCGATGTCGGATCGACGCCGTCGATCCCGATCGGCTTGCCGAAGGTGACGAACGCGCGCGACTTGTAGCCCACCGCGTAGCGCACCATCTCGGCCAGCTCGCGGCTGAACGGTTTCTGCGACCGCTTCACGCGCTGCCGCGCGAGCACGTGATCCTCGAGCACGAGGTCGTAGGCGATCGCCGTCGGCACGATCACGATGTGGCCGTGGTCGGCATTGAGCGCGGCGTGCATGAGCCCGGTTTTCGGGTTCTTGATCTCGCCGCTGTAGCTGCGGCCGCCCTCCGGGTAGAAGAAGAAGTCGTGCTTCTTCAGCAGCTCGGCCACGTAGGCCTTGAGCGTGATCAGGTACGCCGGGTCCTTCGTGTTGCGGCGGATCGGGATGGCGCCCGTGACGTGCCGGTTGAGCAGGCCGAGCGGTCCGCCGAACAGGTTGATGCCGGCGGCGATGATCGGCGGGCGCACGCCGCTCTCGTCCAGCACGAGCAGCTCGACGAGGTAGTCGGTGTGGCTCTTGTGGTTGGAGACGTAGACCACCCGGCCGGCGCGCGTCGCCGCGCGCACGGTCTCGACGTGCTCCGGGATGCGGTCGATCTTCCGGAAGATCGGGTAGAGCGGGTGCTTCAGCACCCGGTAAATCGAATACCGCTGCGTCGTCCGCAGCTCCTCGAGGTAGCCGTGGATGCGCTCGCGGGCGGCGCGCCCGCTCTCGCCGTGGCTGCCCTTCAGGTACCGCTCGACTTCCTCCCGGGACAGCACCGCCTGTGTGATGTCGTCGAGCATCGGCTGGGGCGACTATACCAAACGGCGGACGATGGCGTTGGTGAACTCGGCGGTGCTCGCGGTGCCGCCGAGGTCCCGCGTGAGAATGTGGTCCTTCTCGAGCACGGTGCCGAGCGCGGCCATGATCCGGTCGGCCATCGGGCCTTCGGCGATGTGCCGAAGCATCAGAATCGCCGAGAGCAGCAGCGCGGTCGGGTTGGCGAGTCCCTTGCCCGCGATGTCGGGCGCGCTGCCGTGCACCGCCTCGAACACGCCGATGTCGGTGCCGAGGTTGGCCGCGGGCACCACGCCAAGGCCGCCGACGAGGCCGGCGCACAGGTCCGACACGATGTCGCCGTACAGGTTCGGCAGCAGCAGGATGTCGAACTGCGCCGGCTTCATCACCAGGTGCATGCACGCGGCGTCCACGATGCGGTCGTCGCAGGTGATGTCCGGGTACTCGGCGGCCACCTTCTTCACGCTCGACAGGAAAAGGCCGTCGCCCATCTTCATGATGTTGGCCTTGTGCACCGCGGTCACGCGCGTCCGTCCGTGCTTCCGCGCGTGCTCGAACGCGAAGCGCGCGATGCGCTCGGACGCCTGGGCGGTGATGATCTTCAGGCTCTCCACCACGCCCGGGATCACCTCGTGCTCGAGGCCGGAGTACAGGTCCTCGGTGTTCTCGCGCACGATGACGAGGTCGATGCCCGTGTACTTCGAGGGGACGGCCGGGATGTTCCACACCGGGCGGAGGTTCGCGAACAGATCCAGCGCCTTGCGCAGCCCGACGTTCACGCTGGTGAACCCGCCGCCGACCGGCGTGGTCACCGGCCCCTTCAGCGCGACCTTGTTGCGGCGTATCGAGTCGAGGAGATCGCTGGGCAGCGTGGAGCCCTTTCGCTCCAGCGCCTCGACGCCCGCCAGGTGCGACTCCCATTCGACGTCGAGCCCCGCGCGCTCGAGAATCGTGACGACGGCGCTCGAGACTTCCGGCCCGATGCCGTCGCCCGGAATCAGCGTGATCGTGTGCTTCATGGCTCCCGGGCTTCCCAGTAGAGGAGCACGAGCGCGCCGGCCATGTTGACGAACATGAGGTTCGTGGACAGGCGGTGGAGGGCGTCGAACTCGGTGCGCCGCGCGTCGCCGGCGGGCAGCCGCGACGCCAGGCCGCCGATCTCCTGCTGCACCGCGTCGATGCGGCCGAGCACGACGAAGCCCGAGTAGAGCGAGATGAGCAGCATGGCGCCGATGAGCGCGCTGCGTATGGCAAACGCCCGCGGGCGCGGCCCCAGCACAGCCATGGCGGCGAGCGTCACCAGCAGCAGGCCGCCGGCGGCATACGCGATGTAATGAAAGCGCGCGATGGTGGCGCCGAAGAGGTCGCCCGCGAGCGCGCGTCCGGTCGCCGGCTCGATCGTCTGCAGGATCTGGAACGTCGTAGGGGCGACGAGCGCGCCGAGCACGATCATGCCGCCGAGCCAGATGACCAGCGCCAGCACGTACACGTACCGCAGCGCGAGCATCCGGGCATTATAGTTTTCGCACTCCAGAACCGGTAAAATTCCCGGTCACCGGAGGCCCCATCTTGCCGCTCGAGACCCGCGCGCGCATTTCCGCGCTGAAGAACATCGCCACACGTCTGCGCATCGACTCGGTCGTCTCCACCTCCGAAGCGGGGAGCGGCCATCCGAGCACGTGCTGCTCGGCGGCGGAGCTCGTCGCCGCGCTGTTCTTCGCCGAGATGCGCTACGACACGAACGATCCGCAGCACGCCGACAACGACCGCGTCGTGTTGTCGAAGGGGCACGCCGCGCCGATCCTCTACAGCGCGTGGGCCGAGGCCGGCTACGTCAAGCGTGACGACCTGGTGAAGCTCCGGCGCATCGACTCGGACCTCGAGGGCCATCCGACGCCGCGGCTGCCGTTCGTGGACGTCGCCACCGGGTCGCTCGGCCAGGGACTCTGCGCGGCGATCGGCCTCGCGCTCAACGCGCGGCGCATCGGCTCCGACTACCGCACCTACTGCCTCATGGGCGACGGCGAGACCGCCGAGGGCTCCGTCTGGGAGGCGGCCAACGTCGGCTCGCACGACAGGCTCGACTCGCTCTGCGCCATCACCGACGTGAACGCGCTCGGCCAGGCGGGTCCGACGCAGTGGGGCCATCAGCTGGAGGATCTCGCCGTCCGCTGGCGCGCCTTCGGCTGGCACGCGATCGTGGTGGACGGCCACGACCTGCCCCAGATTCTCGACGCGCTCGACGAGGCGCGACGCACCCGCGGCAGGCCGACGATGATTCTGGCGAAGACGCTCAAGGGGAAGGGCGTCTCGTTCATCGAGGGGAAGCCGGGCTGGCACGGCAAGCCGCTCAGGAAGGGTGAGGAGCTGGACAAGGCGCTCGCCGAGCTGCGCACGCAGCTGGTGCCCGAAGACGACGGCCCGGCGTCGCCGCCGGCGGCGCCGAAGAAGGTGCAGCGGCCGCGCGCGGGTAACGGAACGGTGGGCGCGCCGTCCTACAAGGTCGGCGACAGCGTGGCGACGCGCGAGGCGTACGGCGCCGCCATCGCCAGGCTCGGCGCCACCGACAGCCGCGTGGTCGCGCTCGACGCGGACGTGAAGAACTCCACGTTCAGCGAGAAATTCGAGCAGCAGCACCCCGACCGCATGTACCAGGTCTTCATCGCCGAGCAGGTGATGATCGGCGCGGCGATGGGGCTGGCCAGCCGCGGCGCGATCCCGTTCCCCTCGACGTTTGCCGCGTTCCTCTCGCGGGCCGCGGACTTCATCCGCATGGCCTGCATCAGCAACCTGAACATCAAGATGGCCGGCTCGCACGCCGGCGTCTCGATTGGCGAGGACGGGCCGTCGCAGATGGCGCTCGAGGACCTCGCCTTCATGCGCTCGCAGCCGAACATGACCGTGCTGTATCCGTGCGACGGCGTCAGCACCGAGCGGCTGATCGAGCGGATGGCCTATCACCCGGGACCGGCCTACATGCGCACGTCGCGGCCGAAGACGCCGGTGATCTACGGCCCCGACGAGCGGTTCGAGGTCGGCGGCCTGAAGGTGCTGCGCGAGAGCGCCAGTGATGTGGCCACCGTGATCGGCGCGGGCGTGACGGTGTTCGAGGCGCTCGAGGCCTACGACGAGCTGAAGGAGCAGGGCACGGCCATCCGCGTCATCGACCTGTACTCGCTGCAGCCGATCGACGGCGCCACCCTGCTGCGCTGCGCGCGTGAGACCGGCGGCCGCCTGATCACCGTCGAGGATCACTACGCCGCCGGCGGCGTCGGCGACGCGGTCGCCGCCGCGGTGGCCCCGCAAGGCTTCACCGTGCGGCGGCTCGCCGTGCGGGAGATCCCGCGCAGCGGCACGCCGGAGCAGCTCGTCGATCGCTACGGCATCTCGGCGCGGCACATCGCGGCCGCGGTGCGTGCGTGACACGCGCCGTCATCAGTGCCCTCCTCGGCGTCGCCCTGCTGGGATCGACGCCGGTGCGCGGGCAGGATGACGCCCCGCGCCTGCTGGTCGTCGTCGTCGTCGACCAGATGCGCGCCGATTACCTCACCGTCCTCGACCGGCACTGGCGCAGCGGCTTCCGGACGCTGCTGACCGAGGGCGCCGTCTTCGAGCGCAACGAGTATCCCTACCTCAACACCGTCACCTGCGCCGGCCACGCCACCGTGGCCACCGGCGCCTTCCCGCGCACCCACGGCATCGGCGGCAACACGTGGTGGGACCGCGGGCGGAACGCGCTCGTGGACTGCAGCATCGACGAGCGGCCCGCGGGCATGCACATCAGCTACGGCCGCCGCGTCGCGGCCGGCAACAGCGCGCAGCTGCTGCGCGCGCAGACGCTTGGCGACGAGCTGCGCCGGCAGAAGCCGGGCGCGAAGGTCGTCTCGCTGTCGATGAAGCCCGACACCGCGGTGATGCTGGCGGGCCACGGCGGCGACGTCGTGCTGTGGTTCGACCAGCCGATGGGGGCGTTCGTCACCTCGCGCGCCTACGCCGAACGGCGCGTGCCCGCGGTCGTCGATTACCTGACCCACAACCCGCTCAGCAAGGACATGGAAGGCGCGTGGACGCTGCGCGAGCCTCCCGCCGACTATCTGTTTGCCGACGCCACGCCGGGACAGCGGCCGCAGGCCGGGCGCGACGGATTGTTCCCGCACGCCGTCGCGGGCCCGAAGGGGCCCGACGAGCGATCGCCGGGTTTCTGGGCGGAGAGCCCGCGCTCCGATCGGTATCTCGCGCGCATGGCGCTCGGGATGGTGGACAGCCTGCAGCTCGGGCGTGACGCGGCGCCGGACCTGCTCGCGGTCGGCTTTTCCGCGCTGGACTACCTGGGGCATCGCTTCGGCCCGCGCAGCCGCGAGGTCGAGGAGATCCTGATCAACCTCGATTTCACGCTCGGCGAGCTGATTGCCGGACTCGACCAGCGTCTGGGCCGTGGCGGCTACGCCCTGGCGCTGACCGCCGATCACGGCGTCGGCCTGGCGTTCGAGCCGGCGAAGGGCGGCACGCGCGTGATCGTCGAGGACGTCGAGGAGCGCCTCGAAGAGATGCTGCGCAGCCGCTGGGGCGCGGGGACGGGCAACTACGTGCTGGTGCGCGCGCCCTACGTCTTCTTCGCGCCCGGCGTGGAGCAGCGGCTGCGCGCCGATGCCGCGCTGTGGCGCACCTTCATCTCGGAGCTGGAGAACGTGGACGGCATCGCGCGGGTGATTCCCGTGTCGGACCTGTCGCCCGCGAGCGACGACGCCGCCGTGCGCGCGGCGGCACTCAGCTACGCCGAGGGCCGCGGCGGCGACCTGGTCCTCATCACGGAGCCCAACTGGTTGCTGAGCGGTCGCAACGTGGCCAACGCCGCCTCGCACGGCACGCTGCACGAATACGACCGCCGTGTCCCGTTGCTGCTCTTCGGCGGACGCATCCGCGCGGGCCGCCTCGACGCCCGTTCCTCACCGGCGGACATCGCGCCGACGCTCGCCAGCCTCGTCAACGTCAGGCTGCCGGGCGCCGAAGGGCGCGTCCTGCAGGAAGCTACGACGCGATGAGCCGCCGGCTGTCCCGGCTCGCAATCGCGAACAGGGCGTCCACCGTCACCGGGCAGTGCGCGGTGCCGCGGCCCTCCCCGATGACTTTCAGGACCTGATCGAGCGGCATCGGCCCGCGGTACGGCCGCGCGGCCGAGAGCGCGTCGAAGACGTCGGCCGTCGCCATGATGCGCGCCTGCGTCGAGAGCCTGTCGCCGGAGACGCCGCGGTAGTAGCCGCGGCCGTCCAGGCGCTCGTGGTGGCAGCTCGCGTCGTAGGCGAAGTCGGAGAACACCGGGACGCGCGCGAGGATCTCGTAGGTGAAGTAGGGATGCTGCTTCACGACGGTCCATTCGTCGGCGTCCAGCTTGCCAGGCTTGTCGAGGATGCGGTTCGGCACCGACAGCTTGCCGATGTCGTGGAGCAGCGCCGCTCGGCGCAGCCGCACGCGCTGCTCGTCCGGCAGCCCGAGCTCCGCGGCCAGCGCGTCGCAGATCGCCGCGACGCGGTCCGAGTGGTGATACGTGAAGTTCGACTTCGCGTCGACGACGAGCGCGAAGGCGTGGGCGATCTTGTCGAGGCGCGTTTCGTCGGCCGGGATCGCGCGCTCGATCGGCTCGGCGGACGCGATGGCGTCCGGCAGGGACGGCGAGTCGAGGTCCGACCACAGCCGGTCGGAGGCCCCGACCGACAGCATCACCTTGACCAGCTCCGGATCGAACCAGCGGCTGCGGCGGTCGCGCGCGACGCCGATCGCGGCCTGCGGCCCGCCCATGCCCCAGTAGATCTCGGCGACCTGCGCCAGGCCGACGATGCGCGCGTAGAGCGGGATCTGCTCCTTGCGCAGGCCCTCGGGATAGCCGCCGCCGTCCCAGTGCTCGTCCATGCAGCGGATGGCGACCGCGGTCGGCTCGGAGGCGCCGAGGGCGCGCGCGATGTTGGCGCCGCGGTCGCACCGGATCTCGAACAGCTCGCGCTGGCTGGAGGGGCCGGCAATGGCCAGCGTCACGAACCGGCGCGCACGCTCGATGAGCGATCCGCCCGGCTCCGTGTATTCGAGCGCATAACGGATCTTCTCGCCCCACTTCCGCCAGTCGCGCTCCCACAGCCCGCGCTTGGCGTCCTGGTCGTCGCCGCCGAAGAGCTGCGACACGCGCGCGGCGTTGCTCGAGCAGCCGGCGTCCTTCATCAGCAGCGCGTAGAAGAGGTCGGACCGCTCGTCGGCGGTGAGCTGCAGCTCCTCGGCGATGCGCATGCCGATGAGGCAGCTCCGCGAGGCATGCCCCTGCGGCTGGCCCTCGGTGAGATCGAGGGCGTAGGACATCGCGGAGAGCACAGTCGACAGCTTGACCGTGGTCACGACGAAGGGAAGCCTGGAGCGGTCAGTACGCGGCGTGCCTGGGCGAGGTGCCGTTGCTCGTGCGCGATCATCGTGGCGAACCCGGAACCGAGCGGCATCCGCAGCCAGGCGAGCGCGGGCGACGCCACCCGCGCGCGCGCGAGGTCGAGCCCGTTGGCCTGGCGCAGCCGGTCGATGTACTGCACCTTGTAGGCGCGGAACGCGGCCATGACCTCCTGGCGGGGGCGGCCTTTTGCGGGCTGGAAGGGCCGCGGGGCCTTGGCCTTCACCTTCGTCGTCGGCTTGACGACCCACTCCATCAATCTGCCGATCCAGTTGTAGGTGAACGGGCCCGGCCCGTACGCGCCGCGGCGGATGGCGTCGGCGATGCCTTCGTCGAGCTTCGGCAGGTACTCGCGCGCGGTCACGTTCAGGTGCTCGAGGCACTGCGCGACCGACCACGAATCCGGGCGCGGCTGCCAGTGAAATTGCTCGTCGCTGAGCGGCGCGACCAGCGCGTCGGCGTCCGCGGACAGCTGCTCGAACTGGCGGCGGAACGCGTCGATTTCCCGCGTGAGCGCCAGCGAGTCGGTCGCGACCATGTCGACCGATTGTAGCAGCGGCGTTTTCAGTCTGCCGGCCGCTTCGGCAGGGGCGGATCCAGCTTCGTCAGCAGCTGCTCGAGCACGTCCTGATGTGCGGTGAGAAACATCTGGTCTTTCTGCCGTCCCGCGGCCTGCTTCGACTCGATGATGTGGGTCAGGCGCGCCGTTGGAACCTCGACGCCACTCATCTCACGCGTGTGAGAGCGCGCTGCGCCACGATGCGCTCGGCGAGCCAGGTGTCCCGCGGACGGTCGAGAGGCTCTTCTCCAGCCAGAGCTCCGTGCCCTCCTCATCGCATGCTGTCCAGGCCCTCACGAGGTTCGCGGGTTCCAGCGGGAGGAAAAGGTCCCAGTCGTCGGTCACGAATCGTGGAAATGGTGGGGGAGCGTAGAAGTTCGCGCCGGAGACGCCGATGAGCACGTAACGGACTCCGCGATTCGCAAGGGCGCGGGCGAGCGGCGCGAACGGCTCGCTCGCGCTCACGGGTTGTCAGTCAGGAGGCGGACGTCGTGAAACGACTTCTTGTAGGCGCGCTGACCCTGAAACACGGCGGTCTTGTCCGAGCCGGACTGATTCATGGGGTGCGCCTCGAGACGCAGCAACAGCGACCGGTACTCATCCGAGACTTCGAAGCGGAAGTCTTTCATCCGCTCTGCCGTTTCCTGCAGTCCCCGCAGGACGCGTTCCAGACCGGGCTCCATCACTTCCGATTCTACCGTCGTCGGAGGCCCGGCGGCGCCTGTTCGGTATAGCCCGGCCCGGCGTCTCCCGATAATTTCAGGCACCGGAACGGTTTATGTCGCTGCTGACCGGTTCGCGGATTGGGCCGTATGAGGTGACCGGCACGCTGGGCGCGGGCGGGATGGGCGAGGTGTATCGCGCGCGCGATGCGCGGCTGGGGCGCGACGTCGCGCTGAAAGTCCTGCCGGAGGCGTTCGCGGACGATCCCGAGCGGCTCGCGCGGTTCCAGCGCGAGGCGCAGGTGCTGGCCGCGCTCAACCATCCGCACATCGCGGCGATCCACGGCTTGGAAGAAGCGGTTCGCGCTGTCGTAGGGGCCGACTTTAGTCGGCCCGATCGGCTGTCGTAGGGGCCGACTTTAGTCGGCCCGATCGGCATCGTAGTGTCCGGCTTTAGCCGGACCAAGTTGATCGGCACCGCCGTGTGTGGTCCGGCTAAAGCCGGACACTACGAAGAAGTCGAAACCGCGCTAGGCCGCGGCGATGTCCGTACGGGCGAAGTCCTCTCCGACGTAGAGAAGCGTGTCCCCGCCCTGCCTGGCGGTTGCGTAGGCGAAGCAGTCGCCGAAGTTGAGCGCTGCCGGGTGGCGGCCGCGGCCGAACTTCAGGAAGGCCGTCGTGGCGACGCGGCATTCCGCTTCGCCGAATGGCACGACGGTTACGCCGAGTTCCCTCACCAGCTGCTCGACTTCTCCGGTGGCCGACGACCGCCGGCGTCCCGCAAAGACCAGCGTCGCCTCAACCAGCGTGGGTGCGCCGATGCGCACGTGATCGGCGTCGAGGATGCGATCGACCAGCTCCAGGTAGCCCGGTTCGGCGAAGAGGATCGCGACGAGCGCGGAGGAATCGAGCGTCATACGCCGCCAGGCCCGAAGCCGAGAATCTCGTCCTCTTCCGCGCGCGACAGCCGTCGCCCTTTCTCCGACTCGGGCAGCCCCGGCCACACCTTCCGCTCCAGGAACCGCAGGACCCGGGCGCGCCGCTGCGCCGTTGCCGATCCCTGCAGCCGGCGTTTTCGCTCGTCGAGTGCGCGGCGAATCGCCTCCGTCTTCGACTCACCCGTCAGTCGAGCCACATCCGCCGCCAACCGTTCGACGTCAGCATTCTTGATGTTCAGGGCCATGCTTTCTACCATGGTATACCACGAATGGTAGAAGGGTGTAATCGCCTCCGGCCTGATCGCCGACCCGCGGGATCTCATGGCTGGGCTCCATAAATCACTGATGGCTATCTATTTACAGCGCCGTCCCGGTTCGATAGAACATCGGGCGTACGTCGGCCGGGTAGTGCCTCGAGGTTCCACCCGCAAGCGCGTTTCCCACACAAATCGGGCCGTGTTGCACCGGCTTCTCCCGGGTGCCGTCGGCTCCCTCGGTGTTCTGCGGTTTTGCCGTGGAACTCCGATTACGCCCATAGGGAGTAGCTGTGCTCGGAGGCAAGTTCTCGCGCTCGCGCCTGTTCTGGACAGGCATTGGCATTCTCATCGTTGCCGCCGCGGTCGTCACGTTCCTGACGCTGCGGTCCACGGGCGCGCCCGAGCCGACCACCGTTGCGTTCTCCGAATTCCTCAAGGACGTCCAGGCCGGCACGGTCGGCCGTGTCGTCGTCGCCGCGGAAGCGCTCGAGTTCGAGCGCCGGGACGGCACGCGGTCCATCACGGTTGCACCGGCCGGCTACGTCGCGTCCAACCCGACGTTCGTCACCAGCCTCACCGATCGCGGCGTCGTGCTCGAGGTGGCCAGGGCTGAGTCCGCCACCTCGGGCGGCTACGGCGCGCTCGCGGTCGGCCTGCTGTTTTTCGGCATCGTCGGCCTGGTGCTCTACCGGGTGACCACCGGCCGCGTGCCGACGCTCGAGAAGGCGCGCACCATCGATCCGCAGCAGGTCGCGGTCACGTTCCAGGACGTCGCCGGCGTGGACGAGGCGAAGGACGAGGTGCGCGAGATCGTGGACTTCCTGAAGGAGCCGGAGCGCTTCGCCGAGATCGGCGGCCGCATCCCGCGCGGCATCCTGCTCGTCGGCCCTCCGGGCACGGGCAAGACCCTGCTGGCGCGCTCGATGGCGGGCGAGGCGGGCGTGCCGTTCATCTCCGCCAGCGGCTCCGACTTCGTCGAGATGTACGCCGGCGTCGGCGCGGCCCGCGTGCGGCGCCTGTTCCGCGACGCGCGGCGCCACAAGTCCTGCATCATCTTCATCGACGAGCTCGACGCGGTCGGCCGCAACCGCGGCGGCAACTCGCTGAGCCACGAGGAGCGCGAGCAGACGCTCAACCAGCTCCTCGTCGAGATGGACGGCTTCCAGCAGTCCGAGAGCATCATCATCGTCGCCGCCACCAACCGGCAGGACATCCTCGACCCGGCGCTGCTGCGCCCGGGCCGGTTCGACCGCCAGGTGGTCGTCGGCAACCCCGACATCAAGGGACGCGAGCAGATCCTGCGCGTGCACTCGAAGAAGGTCGCGCTCGAGGGCGACGTGGACCTGCGGTCGATCGCGCGGGGCACGCCCGGCTTCAGCGGCGCCGACCTGGCGAACCTGATCAACGAGGCCGCGCTCATCGCGGCACGGAACGGCCGGAAGACGGTGGCGAACGCCGACCTCGACGCTGCCCGCGACAAGGGGCTCATGGGCGTGGAGCGCAAGTCGGTGGCGATGAGCGACAAGGAGCGCGTCACCTGCGCGTACCACGAGGCGGGGCACGCGGTGGTGGCCGCGCTCCTGCCGGACGCGGATCCGCTGCACAAGGTGACGATCATCCCGCGCGGCCGCGCGCTGGGCGTGACGATGCAGCTGCCCGAGGCCGACCGCTACACGCACTCGAAGCCGTTCATCGAGGCGCAGATCGCGATCCTGATGGGCGGCCGCGTGGCCGAGGAGCTGTTCCTCCGCCAGATGACGAGCGGCGCGTCCAACGACATCGAGCGCGCCACCGAGCTGGCGCGGAAGATGGTGTGCGAGCTGGGCATGTCGCCGCTCGGGCCGTTGCACTTCCGCCGCCCGTCGAGCGCGTGGGATTCCGACAACCGCGCATCGGGCTTCAGCGAGGAGACGGCGCGCCGCGTGGACGAGGAGATTCGCGTGCTCGTGATGCGCGGCTACGAGACCGCGCGGCAGATCATCGAGCGCCAGCGCGCCGCGCTGAAGGCGCTGGCCGAAGAGCTGCTCGAGGTGGAATCGGTGGATGCCGACCGCCTGAAGGACATCCTCGCGGGAACCGTCGTTCCCGTCACGGGTCCGGCTAGAGCGGTTTCTGAAACGTCGTAGTGTCCGGCTTTAGCCGGACCACGTTGATCGGCACCGCCGTGTGTGGTCCGGCTAAAGCTCGGCTAAAGCCAGGCTAAAGCCGGACACTACGAAGAAGTCGAAACCGCGCCAGAGCCGGACACTACGTACGCAACGATTCAGCGGCCGGCGACTCCGGCCAGACGTGCGCGGGCGCCGCCGTATAGCCGGCATGCGCCAGCAGCCGCTGAAAGAGCGCGGTCTGCGAGGCGAGAAACTGCAGCTTCACGAGCAGCCGCGCCACGACGAAGCACTGGCTCCCCACGAAACCCAGCCAGGCCGACAGCCCGGCGCCTCCGGCGCCCGGCGCGACTCCCGCCCACACCGCCATCACGACCAGGAATGCGAGCGCGTTGAGCAGGTACAGGCCTGCGACCCGGCCGGGGTGGCGGCCGATGAAGCCGAGCGCGGCCAGCAGCGATCCGATGGCGCTGCGGCGATCCTCCACCACGGTCCGGATGCGCGCGTAGTCGAACACCGTCGTGGCGACTGCCAGCAGGCCGGCGAAGACGAGATACAGGCCCGCCCGCCACGCGAACGCCTCGCGTTCGACCGCGAGGTCGCGCGTCATGCGCTCGTAGAGGTCGTCGAACAGCCAGCCGTGCACGTACGTGAACAGGAACCCGTAGACGAGGCCGGCCACGAGGCCGAGCCGCAGGAACCGCCAGAAGAAGACGCCCGATGCGGCGAAGAACCCGTGCGCGCGCACGGGCCGCTGCCGCGCGTAGCGGTCGAGGATGCCGCCGGAGAGGAACGTCCAGACCAGCAGGTACGTGGCCAGCGCGGCCATCACCGCCACGTTCTCGCGCTGGCCGTCGAGCAGGCTGCTGACGTTGTCGAGCGTGGCGGCAAACCCGATCACCGACGGCGTCAGAGTCGTGCCGATACCGGTGGCCCGTGCCGTGAACTCCTGCCACCAGTCGTAGTTCACGCCGTCGGCGGCGCGATCGGCCATGGCGCTGCGCCCGAGGTCCGCCTCGATCAGCCCCCGCATCGTGAGCGCCAGCGGCAGCGCGGTCAGCAGCGTCGCGGCATAGACGCCGGCGACGATCGCGCGCGCCGCGAGCACGCGGCGCCAGCCGTCGAACCACGCACTCATGACTGCCGGCAGCCGGCAGCCGGCAGCCGGCTACACAAAGAATGCATACGTCAGCATCAGGTCCTGGAGCCACACCATCCACTTCAGGCCCCACTTCAGGCCAGCGTCGGACGCCCGCGGCGCCAGCGTCCGGCTGTTGTTCGTGTAGTTGACGTCGAGCAGCAGCACCCGATCTGGATCCACCCACGCGGAGACCGGACGCGACTCCCGCTCGTACGTATAGATCACCCGCCGATCGAGGCCGTCCCAGCGTTCGCGCACTTCCTCGCCGTTCTCGAATCGCGTGACGACGTCCACCGGGAAGGTGGCTTCACCATAGCGTCGTACGACGACGGACGTTTCGTGGACGGTCGTGGGGGCCGGCTTCAGCCGGCTCGAAAGCTCCTGCACGCCGTAGTCGAACACGTTCGAGCCGCGGTAGACCTGGTCGAAGAACCACGTCATGTCGCGCCCGCTCACCTCGTTGACGATGGCGAAGAAGTCGGCGGGCTGGGGATGGCGGAACCTGCCGCGCTCGAAGTAGGTGGCGAGCGCGCGCTGCATGACCGGCCATCCGAGGTGCTTCTCGAGCGTGTGCAGCCAGAGTGCGGTCTTGTTATAGCTGATGAACGTGGCCGTGGACGGCCAGTAGCGAAGCGTCGGCGTGGCCGGGATGTCGGCCTCCGCGTTGTCGCGATAGCCCGCGAGCCGGTCGTTTTCGATGCGCGTGAACGGGATCTCGTCGAACACCCACGGAATGAACCCGCCGAAGTAGCGCGCCTCCACGCGGTTTCCCGGGAACGCCTCGTCCATCACGCGCGCCGTGGCGTAGGTGTTGATGCCCTCGTCCATCCACGCGTGCTCGAACTCGTTGGTGGCGACGAGCCCGTACCACCACTGGTGCCCGATCTCGTGCGAGGTCGTCATCTCCGGCACCTGGACGTCCGCGGGCGCCAGCCACCGCCCGCGGCCGGTGAGCAAGGTGGGGTATTCCATGCCGTCGGCCCCGCTCTGGAAAGCCGGATCGACGACGGTCATGTGGCCGTAGGGGTAGGCGCCGAACCATTCGCCGTACAGGCGCAGCGTGGCGTTGCTGATGGCGAAGTAACGCTCGGCGAGGCCGCGACGCTCGGGCTGGAGCAGCAGGCGGACGTCCACGGGCGGCAGCGTCGCGTGCTCGAAGCGCCGTGTGAGGTCGATGTAGTCCGGGCTCGCGGTCCACGCGAAGTCGTGGATGTCCTCGCCGTGGAACTCACGCGTCACCGTGCCATCGTCGTTGGTACGGCGCGCCGTCTCGCGGCCGGAGGCGCCGACCACGAACTCCGCCGGCACCGTCAGCGCCACGTCGTAGACGCCGAAGTTCGAGTAGAACTCCGTCGCCGCATGGAACTGATGCGTGTTCCAGCCGGCGTCCTCGAGCACGCCGAGCTTCGGGAACCACTGCGCGATGAAGTAGTAGTCGTCCACGTAGCCGGTGCGCGCGAACGGCCGTGGGATCTTCGAGATCCACTCGATCTCGACGTCGACCGACTCGTTCGGCGCCACCGCCGCCGGCAGCGCGACGCTCATGACCGTTCGATCCGCCGCGTTCCCATCGTCAGGCGCGATGAACCGCTGCTGCTCCGTCAGGTCAGCCCACGCGCCTGCCCCGCCGAAGCCTGCGCGCAGGCGAAGGCGGGTGACGTCGGTCGCGCTCCAGGCATCGGGTCGCGGCTCGGTGTAGAGGCCGGCGAGGCGCCGCTCGCGCAGCCACGTCGAATCCGCGTTGCGCCACGCGTTCCAGTAGAGGTGAAACTGCAGCTCGCTCGTGGGCCGGCTGCTCGTGTTGCGCCAGCGGATGACTTCGCGGCCGCGAATCGATCTCGCCTCCGGCAGGAGCCGCGCCTCGATCGTGTAACTGGCATTGCGCGGAGATGGTGTGCCCTGCTGGGCATTGATGAGACTCGAGCACGCAACAACGAACGCAAGGGCTACCGCGCGCGGAGGCATGGTGTGCCTGATTCTATAATCGACAGTTGGAGCGCACGATGACGATTCGCGTAGTGCTCGTTGGTCTCGGTCCCATCGGCGCGGCGGTCGCGCGGCAGCTCGCGGTGCGCAAGGGTTTCCAGATCGTCGGCGCCGTGGACGTCGATCCCGCCAAGGTCGGCAAGGACGCCGGCGACGTCGTCGAGCTTGGCCGCAGGCTGCGCGTCACGGTCACCGACTCGATTGGCAGGACGCTGAAGGCGACCAGGCCCGACGTCGCCGTCCTCTGCACCAGCTCGTCCCTGAAGGCCGTCCAGCCGCAATTCGAGGAAGTGCTGAAGCACCGGGTGCCGATCGTGACGACGACGGAGGAGGCGGCGTATGTGGCGCCGAAGAACCGCCGCATCGCGAAACAGCTGGACGAGGCCGCCCGCAAGGCGAAGGTGGCCGTCGTCGGCACGGGCGTGAACCCCGGCTTCCTCATGGACGCGCTGCCGATCGCGCTCAGCGCCCTCTGCGAGCGCGTGGACGCCGTGACCGTGCACCGCGTCCAGGACGCGCGCGTCCGCCGCCTGCCGTTTCAACAGAAGATCGGCGCCGGCCTCGACCGGGAGCAGTTCGCGCGCGGCGTCGAGCACGGCACGCTGCGGCACGTCGGGTTCACCGAGTCGATGCACATGATTGCCGCCGCGCTCGGCTGGAGGCTCGATCGCGTGACCGACGACATCGTGCCGAAGATCGCGACCGAACCGGTCGCCAGCGACCTGCTGGCGGTCGATCCCGGCTACGTCTGCGGGATCGTGCAGGACGGCATCGGCTACGTGAACGGCGACGCGCGCATTCACCTGCACCTCGAGGCCTATCTCGGCGCGCCTGAGTCCTACGACTCGGTCATCATCGACGGCTCACCGCGCATTCACTCGACGATCCGGGGCGGCGTGCACGGCGACATCGCCACCGCGTCGATGACGGTGAACAGCATTCCGGCCGTGCTGGCCGCGCCGCCGGGCCTCCGTACGATGCGCGACCTCCGGCTGCCGTCGTTCTACGGCGTGTAGTGTCGATACGGAGCGCCGGCAGGGACTTGCCGCCGTCGTAAAGACGAGTTATCTTTACAGCATGAGCTCTCGCTTGATCAACGTCCGGCTCGACACCGATCGGCTGCGGAAGGCGCAGGCGCTTCGCGAACGCGGCGTTGCGCTGTCGGACGTCGTACGCGAGGCGATCGACGAACGCTTCCTCGAATTGCGGTCCGAGTCCAGGCCGGACGCCAAAGCGATCATCCGGCGGATGTTCGACGAGCATCCCGATCCTCCCGATCTGCCGCCACGCGAGTACGACGTCCACGATCGGCACGCCGCGCGCGAGGCTATTCTCGGCACGCTTCGTCCCGTGCGCAGGTGATTCTCGTCGATACGACGCCGCTCGTGGCCCTCTGTGATGCGCGCGACTCGAAGCACCGGGCGGCGGTGAAGCAGCTCGCGTCATTGGCGAACGAGGAGTTCGCGGTATGCGACGGGGTGCTGACCGAGGCGTGCTTTCACCTGCCCCATCGAAGCCAGCGACAGCGTCTTCGCGCCTTGCTGCACGACCTCCGCGTGCAACCTCTTCCGGTCG
>VFYY01000002.1 GCA_016871375.1 Acidimicrobiia bacterium | reverse complement strand
TGGCCCGCTCCCTGCCCGCGCTGCGCGGAAACCCCCGCCGCGCACACCGCCACGCCGAGTGCCGCCGCCAGGATCGCGTAGGGGCGACGGATGCGTCGCCCGCGCTTTGAACCTGCCGCCATGAGTCCTCCTCCGTGAATTATTCCGACCGCAGCGCCTGGAGCACGGGGGACCGTGTCGCCAGGCGCACTGCGATTATGGACGAGAGCAGCCCGGTTACGAACACCGCAAACAGCAGCAGCGTGCCGCCGCTCGAGATCGGGACCGCGCCGCCGCGCTCGACGACCGCCGGCGTGATGGCCAGCCCGGCGCACACGGCGCCGGCCACCAGGCCACCTGCAAGCAGCAGCCCGTTCTCGGCCGCGACCATCAGCAGGAAATGGCGCCGGCGGTAGCCGACGGCGGCCAGCAGGGCCAGCTCGCGCCGGCGTTCCAGCACGTTGCGGAACAGGACCGCCGCCAGTCCAACGGTGCCGAGCAGCAGGCCGAATCCGCCCAGCGTCTGGAACGTGGAGAGATACGTGTTCTCGACTCGATGGAACTGCGCCAGCCGCTCGGCCGTACCGGTCGCATCCGCGCCGAAGTCCACGAGCGCGTCCTCGATGCGCGCCCCGATGGCGCCCGCTTGCTCCGGCGGCGCGTCCACGAGCAGCACCTGGTAGCCCTCCTGCTCCGGAAACAGCCGCATGAAGTTCGCCTGCGACATCAGCAGCTCGCCCTGGAAGATGCTGTCGCGGAGCGCGGCCACCAGGCGCAGCCGGATCTCGCGGCCGCCGCGGGTAATGACGATGTCGTCGCCGAGCCGGCGGTGCAGGACGTAGGTCATCGAGTTCGCATCCGCGATGACAGGCACTGCGCCATCGGCCTCGGTCCGCTGCAGCAGCAACCAGGGGTTCGCCGTCTCGGGGTCGGTCTGTGCCAGCGAGCCGGCGAAGACGAAACGGCCCGCCGCCAGGAAGCTGTCGCGCGGCGCGAGGATCCGCGGGTTCCTCGGCTCGTACAGATTCAGGCAGCTCGCATCGTCGCCCGGCAGCAGGCGAAACGGTTCGAGCGTGACGTTCTGCAGGTCGAAGAGGTTCAGCGCGTCGCGCCCGTCGCGTGTGTTCGGGTCGTGGACGACGGGCAGCAGGGTTTCGACGATGAGCGCGTAGCCGCCGACGCCCGAGCGCGGATCGGTGGTTGCGGTCGTCTCGCCGCGGCGAAAAGCGTCCACGGAGATGAGGACGAACGTCGCCGAGGCGATCACCGCCATCGAGAGCACGCTGCGGCCGGGCCGGTAGCGCGCGTTGCGCAGGCCGAGGCGCGAGACCGGCTGCCAGCCGTGGCCGGCCAGCGCGTGCCGCGGCACCGTGCGGAACATCGCGGCGAAGACGCAGAGGCAGGCGACGAGCAGCGCCGTGCCGCCGGCGAAAAAGGCGCCGGTGCGATCCAGCAGCCCGGCGGCGCCGGCGCCGAGGGCGATTGCGCCGAGCGCGGCAAACGCAAACGCTGCGGCGGCGGGTCCGCTCGCGGTGGCTCGCGACGCTCGCGGAACCCGCCCTACGTACGTAGGCCGGGTTCCGTCGCGCGCGCCATCCATGCGCGACGGACCCGGCGCTCCGGTCAGCAGCGCGCGCTCCGATACGCGACCGAGGCTGCGCAGCGTCCACCAGACGCACGCCGTGCCTGCCACGATGCCGCCGGCCGCGCCGGCGATGAGCGACAGCCACGAGACGTGCAGCGTCAGCGCCGTCGTGCCGACCGCGTCCACCCACCAGGAGCGGAGGCCGAGCATCATCAGCCAGGCATACCCGACGGAGCCACCCACGCCGAGCGCGCTGCCGATGACGGCAAGCACGACGCCCTCGGCGAGAAAGAGCTGACGCACGGCCGCGTCACCGAAGCCGACCGCGCGCAGCAGCCCGATTTCCCTGACGCGCTGCTCGATCCCGAGCTTGAAGAAGAGCGCCGCCAGGAGCAGCGCCGAAACAACGAGGAAGAAGCTGAAGTAGACGAAGTACGCGCCGAAGTCCGTGGCGCCGCGCGACGCCTCGAGCCCCTGCGCGCGCACGTCGCGGACGGCGAGTCCCATGGCCAGCGGGTCGATCGCGGCGCGGATCCGCTGCCCGTAACGCTCGCGCGCCTCCGTTGGCGGGTCGATCGGCGGGACGGCGATGCGCACGGAGGTCGCCGCGCCGTACCGCGAGCGCCACAGGCGCTGCCCCGTCTCGAGGCTGACAAACGCCTTCGGCGTCGTCCGATACTGCTCCCAGTAGATCTCGTCTTCCCGCCGGATGCGGCTCAGGTCGATCGGAAAGGGCGGGTCCCAGCCGCTCAGCGTGACCGAGTCGCTGATGCCGGGGAGCATCGGCGCGAGGTCGCGGTCGCCGAAGTCTGTCGGGACGATCTCCAGCATGCGGAAACGACTCGTGCGGGTCGCCAGGCGTCCGGGTTCTTCCCAGACGTAGTACTCCATCTCAATCGGATCGCCCGGCTTTGCCGCGAGCTCGCGCGCGGCCCACTCTGTCAGCACGATGGGGTCAGACCCCATGAGTCGACCCGTGTCAGGGGGTCTGACCCCATCCATCGCGGTGACCAGCGAATACGGAATCTCGCGGGCTCCGTGCCGCAACGTGTTGGCGACGTAGGTGAAGACGAGCGCGCTGCTGGCGCCGGTGCCCGCAAGTGCCGCCTGCGTCGCTTGCAGCTGGTCGTCGCTGACCAGACCGCCGTCGGACTCGACGACGACCCACCCGCGCTCCAGCGCGCGCACGCGCAGGCCGACATCCTCGAGCGTCGCCGCGGCACGCACGCGGTCCTGCAGGGGCAGGGCGCGCCGTGCCCCTACCGCGTCCGCGCCAACCAGAACGGTGTTGACCCGCGCGCCGACCTCGATGGCCTGCTGCAGCTCCTCGAGCGGCACGAACACCGCGCGCACGTCCCCCTGAGCCGCGTCGAGCGCGAACTCGCCCATCGAGGCCGGCGGCAGCACCTCGCGCACGGTCAGCCGCATCGTCCGGCCCAGGTCGTCCTTGCGCGCGTGCATCGATTCGAGGGGGACGTCGGACGGCCGCTGCACGCGGACGAGCAGCGTCGTGCCCGCGGCGGCGCCAAGCTCCGACGCCAGCGCCGGGCTCACGAGCACGCTGCCCTCGGCCGGCGCGGTCACGCCGGCGACGCCATGGAACCGCCAGAAGCGATCGTCCACGCCGTAGACCCGCACCTGTCCGACCCGGCGGCCGGTCTCCTGCGCGGTCACGAATCCCTGCGTGGCGATGAGCGGCGTTCCGCCTACGTCGTCTGCGAGCTGCGCGCGGAAGAACCCGGCAGACGCGACGACGAGGTCGGTCCGCCCCAGGCGCTGCACGACGAGATCCCGCAGGCTGCCGCGGACGGAATCGCCGACCAGGAGCGCGCCGCCGAGTACGGCAACCGCGGTGGCGACGCCGAGCACGACGGCGATGTGGGTCCGCCAGTAGTACGACAGACCGCGCAGGACGAGCCGGGTGCGGCGCATGGGGGTCGCCGCACACCATACACTAGGCGCGCGGCGTCACGGAACGGGCGCGCCGGTCGCCGCCAGGATGTCCGGCGCGTTCGCCGGGCACTCGAGCAGCACGACGACGTTGACCAGCAGGCCGCCGGGCGCGACCTCGAGGCCGGGAATGCCCGCACCCGCGCCGCCGCCGCCGATGCTGATCGCCTTGCACCCGGAACCGGCCGCATTGGCGATGGCGTTGCGCGCTTCCTGCACCGCCTCCGCCGTCGTGGCGAACGACTCACCGTAGACAATCGTCTGTTTCACCGGCGCCGGTGTGCAGCCGGCCGCGAGCAGGACACACAACAACACGAACGCGCCTGTTGGTCTCATCGGCAGTCCTTTCATCAGGCCAGGGGGATCGCCGGTGTTAACGACGCCGGGCCGCCGGGCGAACAGATCAGCCGCCGCGGCGCAGCGTCCCGCCGGCAATCTCGAACCGCAGCGGGAACTGCGACGCCAGGCGCTGGCTGTGCGTGACGACGATCAGGATGTTGTGGAGGTGCTGGTGCAGCTCGAGCAAGAGCGACGCGACGTTCTCGGCCGACACCTGGTCGAGATTGCCCGTCGGCTCGTCGCAGAGGAGCAGCCGCGGCTTGCGGATGAGCGCGCGCGCGATCGCCACGCGCTGCTTTTCCCCGCCCGAGAGCTCGCCCGGGCGATGGTCGATGCGATCGGCGAGACCGACCTGCTCGATGAGCGACCGCGCCACCAGGTCGTCGGTCGGCCCGTCACCCCGCCGGCTCGGCGGCGCGACCAGCGTCGGCACGAGCACGTTCTCGAGCACGGTGCACTGCGGCAGCAGGCAGTGGTCCTGGAAGACGAACCCGATCTCCGCGTTGCGGAAGTCAGCCAGTGCGGCGGCGCTCAACTGAAAGGGGTTGCGGCCGCCCAGCTTCACGACGCCGCTCGACGGCGGCTCCAGCGCGCCGAGGATGTACAGGAGGGAGCTCTTGCCGCTGCCCGACGGGCCGGTCATGGCGGCCGCCTGCCCAGGCGCCAGCGTGAAGCTGACGTCGTCGAGGACCGTCAGCGGGCCGCGCGGAGTGGGGTACTGCTTGCTGAGGTGTGCGACTTCGAGCACGCAATCACACTCTCATACACGTCGGTGAGGCGGTCGGCGGATTTCGCCACCGTGTAATGCGCGCGCACGCCGTGGAAGGCGCGGTCCGCCAGGTCCGCGCGAAGGCTGCTGTCGCTCCACAGCGTGTAGAGCCCGTCCGACAGCTTCTCGGGATCGCCGGCATCCACGAGGATGCCGCCGCCGGTCCGCTCGACGATCTCCGTGAAGCCGCCGCGGCGCGGCTGCACCACCGGAACGCCGCTTGCCATCGACTCCAGCACGAACAGGCCCTTCGGCTCGTCGTAGGTGGCGGGAACCGACAGCACGTCGAGGCCACGCAGGAACGCGAGCTTGCCGTCGCGATCGACCGACCCTCGGTACGTGAACTCGTGCGCCACGCCCGCCCGTTCCAGCACCCGCCTCACGTCCTCGAGATACGACTGCGAACCGGGCGCCAGGTAGCCGGCCGCTTCGAGGCGAACCGTCGCGCCGAACGTGCGCTTCCGGAAGCGCGCGTACGCCTCGGCGAGCACGTGCAGGCCCTTCTCGGGCGCGACGCGGGCAAAGTAGCCCACCGTAAAGACGTCGTCAGTCGCGGTAGGGGCGACGCATGCGTCGCCCGTCCGCCGTTCATAGCCGTCGAGCGTGATCCCGAGGGGCACGACGCTGATGTGCGACGAGGGCACCCGCAGCAGCTTCCCCATGAACTCGCCGCAGTACTCGCTGACGGCAATCAGCCGATCGACGGACGGCGCCTGCTGCCGGATGAGCGCCAGCGCCTGATCGCGGTACGGCTGCACCAGGCCGTCGAGAAAGAGCTCCTCGCCCTGCATGGTGCAGCAGACCGGACGCCCGAACTCGCGCTTGAGCGGGGCGGCCATCGCGACGAGCAGCGTGTTGGGCAGGTCGATGACGTCGGGCACCGGCTCCTGGCGGATCCAGTCCACGAGCTTGTCGAACTCCTTCCGCAGCACGCCGTGCTCGCCGCGGAGCATCGACACCGTCAGGTCGCCGAGCAGCCGCGCGTCGGTGGACACGGCGCGGCCGGCGAACGCGCGAATGACGCCCGGCGCGTCCCAGAGCCGATCGAGGAACCGCGGGGTCTTTCGAAAGATCGCCGAGTGCTGCTGCAGGTAGACGCTGATGCCGCCAAAGAGCACGCGGTCGCGGCTGACGTTCGGCTCGTCGGGCCGCGTCGGCGTGTACACCGGCAGGAGGGTGACGTCGTGGCCGCGCGAGAGCAGCTCGCGCGCGAGCGCGTTGTCGCGCGTGCAGCTGCCGCAGTACATCCCCGCGGCGCCGGCGGTGACCTGCAGGACCCTCATGCGCCGAGCGGAGCGGTCTGGAACGCGCGCGCGCGAAACAGGAACTCGACGATGTTGCCCTCGTGCGGCTGGAGCCAGTTGAGGCGGCTCGTCGGCACGGGACCGAGGTTCAGGCGATCGATGTGGACGGCGTCGAGCAGCTGGCGCCGGAACGTCTCGTTGCAGGTGATCGCCGTGCAGACGAGCGTCGGCCCGATCGACTCGAGCATCTTCTCCTGCGGGCACTCGACGACGGTCACGAACGGAAACATGAATTCCTTCTTCGCGACCGGGGCCTCGGGCGAGTCCGCGTGAATCACTGTCGGCAGGAGGTAGTCCGCCCGGCCATGCGGAACCAGGCGCTCGCCCTGGCGGTATTTCGCCGTGACGTCGGTCACGCCGGGTGTCTTCAGGTCGGCGTCGATGGACTGCGAGATCGCGGCGGCGACACCCGGCACCGTAAAGGCTGCCAGCGCCGCCTCCGGATGATCCGGCGGCAGCGGCTTCACCGCCGCCAGACGCGTCGCGATCGCGTCGGCGATGTCGCGCGTATGCCGGCTGGCCCAGATGCCCGACGCGTTGATGCAGCCGCGGCCGCTGTTGACGGCGACGCTCTCGACCATCATGTCCAGGTACTGCTCCCACTGGTCCACCTGGTCGTCGCCGATCAGGATCTTGGAGAACCCCGGGCCGTGCGCCTGCACGCGCGGGTTGCCCTTGTAGCGATCGACGGTCGGCTGGCCGCCGAAGATGAGGCTGCGCGGACAGCTGTCGAGCACGGCGGCGCCGACGTCGGCTTCACCGGGATAGATCGAGATCGCTTCGCGCGGGATGCCCGCTTCGAAGAAGGCGGCCGCCATGCGGAACGGCGTCCACGGCTCCTGCGGGCCGGGCTTGAGCACGAGCCCGATCTGCATCGGGATGATGGGCATCCACAGCACGTGCACGCCCGGGGAATTCGACGGCAGCACGAGGCCGAGCACGGGACTCTGCGCCTGGTAGCTGATGGGCACGTGGCGCTCCTCGCCGTGCCCCTTCGTCAGCACGTCGAGCGCGAGCCCGCGGGTGAGCGCGGTGAGGATGTCGCGCATGCGCGCGAGCACGAAGGCATTCTTCTTCATGTTCGCGCGGCACAGCGTCTCGGGGAGGCCCGTGGACGCCGACTGCGCGTGGACGAACTCATCAGGCGTCTGCGTGCCGTCGCCCATCGGCAGCGTGGCGCTCATGTACAGCTCGCCGGCGCGGCCCGCGCGGTCGATCAGCTCGTCGATCGGCACGGTCCGCAGCGCGTCGCGCGCGCGCTGCGCCTTGCGCATGTCCTTGTGGATCAGCCCGCCGTTGGCGCGGCTCACGCGCGCAATCGGCTCGCCCGTCGAGAAGTGGACGACCTCGTCCACATCCATGCTCGTGTAGGGCTGTCCCCACCGCAAAACTGGAATACTGATCATGCAATTAGGAATGCAGAATTCCAAATTCGTGTCACGCATTCTTAATTCCTAATTCGGAATTCCTAATTAGTACACGCCCACGGTCGTGGTCGATGCGAAGCCGCGATACGGACGCACGCCGCTGACGCCGTCCCAGGGTGCGCGGTCGTACGGCGCCTCGCGCTCGCCCTCGTCTCGCTCTAGGAACCCGGGCATGAAGAACTCCTTCGTCAGCGTCGTCAGCTTCACGCGCCCGGTCTGGCCGTAGTCCACGATGCGGTTCGGATCGTCGAAATCGACGACCTCGATGGCCGCGCGCGGCTGCGGCGGGTAGTAGGCGATCTTGTAGTTGTTGTGTGGGCCGGTCGGCGCGCTCGGCGCGAGGCCCATCAGCGTGTTGCCGTACATCGGGATCATGTACGCGCCGTCGAGCAGCTCCTCGTGGGCGAAGCGGTTCCACTGCGGCGTGAACTCGGTGCCGCCGCAGAAGACGCCCTGGATCCCGATCTTGCGGATGCTCGTGCCCATCGACTCGAGCCGCAGCGCCAGCGCCTCGAGCAGCTTCGGCGTCGTGAACATGCAGCGGATGTCGTGGTTCGCCTGCAGGATCGTGATGCCCTGGTCGATCACGTGATCCTTGTAGGCCTGCAGGTGCTCGCTCCACCCCTTCTTGATGAGCTTGATCACCCAGCGGGGATCGAGGTCCACGCAGAAGCAGATGCCGCCGCGGTACTGCGCGAGGTGCTCCACCGCGAGCCGCAGCCGGCGCGGGCCCGACGGCCCCAGCATCAGCCAGTTGGCCCCCTTCGGAAAGTGTTCCTCGGACATCGTGTCCGCGAAGATCTCGTAGTCGATGCGGAAGTCCTCGCAGTTGATGCGCGTCTTCGGCGTGCCGGTCGTGCCGCCGGTCTCGAACACGTAGACGGGCTTGCCCGCCATGCCGCGCGGCACCCAGCGCTGCACCGGGCCGCCGCGCAGCCACTCGTCGTCGAACTCGCCGAAGCGGCGCAGGTCGTCGAAGCCCTTCACCTCGCGCCGCGGGTCCCAGCCCAGCGTCTTCGCACGCTCGAGCCAGAAGGGACAGCCGGTGGCGGGATCGAAATGCCAGTCGACGACTTCGCGCACCCAGGCATCGAGTGCCTCGCGCGCGGCTGCGACGCGCGCCGCGGGCACTTCCAGGGAAACAGAAGACATGGCCCCGTAGTATAACCAGCCACGGGCATGGCTCCTGATTGCCCATGGCTGGTTGGCAGTATCACTTTCCACCCCAACGCGCACAGTCCGCGCGTTGGGGGCCCCGGCTTTGCGCGCGCTCTGCGCGCGCGGTTGAAGACATGAGCACCGCTGTCCGCACCGACGTGGCGCCGCCACCCCTGACCCCGGTTCAGTGGCTGATCTGCGCCATTGCGGCCATCGGCTTTGCGTTCGACTCGTACGAGCTGCTGATGCTGCCGCTCATCGTGCGGCCGGCGCTCGCCGACCTGCTCGGCGTGGCGCCGAACAGCCTCACCGTGAACGAGTGGGTCGGCACGATGCAGTACGTGCCGGCGGTCGCCGGCGGGATCTTCGGCCTGCTGGGCGGCTATCTCACCGACCTCTTCGGACGCCGGCGCGTGCTCGTCTGGAGCATCCTCCTCTACGCGTTCTCCGCATTCTTTGCCGGCTATGCGACGACGGTCGGGTGGCTGCTGTTCTGGCGCTGCTGCACGTTCGTCGGCGTGTGCGTGGAGTTCGTCGCCGCCGTCGCCTGGCTGTCGGAGCTCTTCGCGGATCCGAAGCAGCGCGAGCGCGTGGTCGGCTACACGCAGGCGTTCGGCTCGATCGGGGGGCTGATGGTCACCGGCGCCTATTACCTGATCGTCACCTACGGCACCGCGCTGCCCGAGGTGCGCGGCGGGCACGAGGCGTGGCGCTACACGCTGATCTCCGGCGTCATGCCGGCCATTCCGCTGATCCTGATCCGCCCGTTCCTGCCGGAGTCGCCCGTCTGGCGCCAGAAGAAGCTGGCCGGCACGCTGCAGCGTCCGAGCTTTGGCGCGCTCTTCACGCCCGAGTTCCGCCGCACCACCATCGTCACGACGGTGATGATGGCCGCCGTCTATGCGACCGCCTTCGGCGCCATCCAGCAGATGCCGCGCATCGTGCCGGGTCTCGCCGAAGTGCAGTCGATGGATCGCACGGCGCAGGAGCAGACGATCAGCGGCGTGCAGTCGTTCCAGGAGTTCGGCGGGCTGACCGGCCGCCTCCTGCTGGCCGCGCTCGCGGCGGTGATCATCAGCCGCCGCAGGCTGCTCTGGCTGTTCCAGATTCCCGGCCTCGTCTTCGTGCCTGTGGTCTTCCTGCTCACGCCGACGGTCGGCCTCACGCTCGCGCAGTGGGGGATCTTCTTCGTCGGCCTGGCGACGATTGCGCAGATGAGCTTCTGGGGCAACTATCTGCCGCGCGTCTACCCCACGCACCTGCGCGGCACGGGCGAGAGCTTCGCGGCAAACGTCGGCGGCCGCATGATCGGCACGATGGGCGCGCTGGCCACCACGTCGCTCGTCACCTCGATGCCGCCCGGACCCGTGCCCATCCGGCTGGCGTACGCGGCGGCGCTCGTCGGCACCTCGGCGTACATCGTCAACGTCGTCGCGAGCCGCTGGCTGCCGGAGCCCAAACAGCAGGACCTGCCGGATTGACGGGCATCGGGCCGGCCGTCGCGGGATCGCTGGCGCTGGCCGCGCTCAGCACGCTCGCCGACTTCATCTGGGCGACCTGGATCACCGAGCACCAGACGGTCTACGGCCTGATCCACGGCACCGTGCTGTTCCTCGCCCTCGGCCTCGTCCTGGGTGTCGTCGCCGGGCGCCCGGTGCACGGCGCGATCGGCGGCGCGGCGGTCGGCGTCCTCGGCGCCGCGGCGTTCTACGTGATCTCGCCGTTCATCGGCTTCTCGGCGATGGTCGTCGCGTGGCTCGGCATCTGGCTGGGGCTCGCCGCGCTGTACGGGTGGCTGCACGGCACCGTTCGCGGCGTCGCCGCCCGCGGAGTGGTCGCCGCCCTCGCCTCCGGCCTCGCCTTCTACCTGATCTCCGGCATCTGGCGGCCGTTCAACCCGCAGGGGCTGGACTACGCCGTCCACTTCGGCGCCTGGACGGTCGCCTTCCTCCCCGGGTTCGCCGCGCTGATGCTGGCGAGACGGTAACCCGCTGCGTCCACCTCTGGACCGCTTTGTAAACAGGCCGTTTCCTTACGGGCGAGGCAATGCCTCGCCCCTACCGCGTGACGTTGTCGGGATCCTCCGCCCCGGCGTATCTATGCGTGGTAGGGGCGACGCAGGCGTCGCCCGTACACCTCTGGATCGCTTTGTAAACAGGCCGTTTCCTTACGGGCGAGGCAATGCCTCGCCCCTACCGCGTGACGTTGTCAGGATCCTCTGCCCATCGCGCGGGGTTATCCAGAATGTACTGCCGCAGGCGCAGCAGCGCGGCCTCATCGCGAATGACATGGTCGTAGTACCCGCGCTGCCAGAACGGAGGCGGCCTGCGCGGTCGGGCCGGCGTATCTATGCGTGGTAGGGGCGACGCAGGCGTCGCCCGCAATCCGTCGTGAACACGCCGGGTCACAGCCGATTTGAACGACCCGACGATGGTCCCGAGAGACGGCGGCCGCCGCAGGGGTGCTGCGGGTAGCATCGACCCGCGTTCCAGCATCGGCACGGGTAGGAGCGACCCACGCATGCGTCGTAGGGGCGACGCATGCGTCGCCCGCAAACCGCCGCCGACGATCTTGACGATACCGTGAAGGTGATTCGGCATGACGACGCAGGCATCGAGCTGCACGCCGGCGAAGTGCGCCGGAATCTCCCGCCAGCAGGCGTCCACCACCGCCCCGTAGGCACCCGGACGCACGGTGTAATCGACGATCTCTCCGAGCACACAGGCGCGCCGCCACGTGCAAATCGTGACGAAGAAGGCGCCGGGTTCCGAATAGACGCGTTGTGGCAGGCGGACGCGCCGACGCACGGGGAAATCCGGATCGACCTGCATTCACGGGGCGAACGCAGACGTGATGCCAGGTGCTTCGTTACGGGCGAGGCAATACCTCGCCCCTACCGGTGAGGAAGCAGGTCTTCGGCGGCGGCAGCGCGCAGCGCCTCGGTGCGGCCGGCAAAGAGCTCCAGTGCGCGGACGTCCTGCGCCAGGCGCTCGATGATGTGGCCACGCTGGAAGCTGTCCGCGCCGACAACCTGCGTGGCGCGCTCGACGGCCCGCTGCGCCGCGGCGGTGACGGCGAGCTTGGCGAGCGACGCATCCGCCAGGGACGGCGTGGCGGCGGCCGCCGCCTTCCAGGTCATGAGCATGGCCGCGTCGAGCTCGGTGGCCGCATCCGCCAGCAGTCCCTGCACTGTCTGCTCGCCTGCGGCGGCGGTATGCGCGGCGCGCGCGGCGGTCAGCGCCTCACGAAGCGCGCGCCTCCCGATGCCGAGGCCGGCGGCGGCCATCAGCACGCGGATGCGCGTCATGATTGGGATGGTGGCGCCGAGGGGCGTGCAACGGGCGGCGGTGAACGTCACGTGACCGCAGACGAGCCCCTGCAGCGCGGCGGTCTCCACGGGCTCGATGCTGACGCCGGGCGCCTCGAAGGACACCGCGTACGCCGCCCGATCCTCACCGCGCCTCCCTTCGACACGCTCAGGGCGTCCCGAGCTTGCCGAGGGACGCGGCCCGACCACGACCACGCCTCGCTCAGTGATCGGCGCCACCCAGGCTGCGCGCCCCGAGACGGTCCCGCCGCTCTCCACCGGCACGTCGTCCGACGACAGGCCGACCGCGGCCACGGCTTCGCCGCGAAAGAACGACGTGAAGCGGTCGTCGCCCGCAACCGCGAGCGCCGTCCCGGTATGCAGCCCGAAAATCGCCGCGGCCGCGGACGATTCGAAGGCCATCGCCTCGGTGGCGACCGTGACGGCGAGCAGGTCGGCCGCAGGATCGAGCAGGCCGACACGCGCGGCGCCCATGATCGCGCCGGCAGCCGCCGGATCCGCGGCGAGGTCGCGGCCCAACGCCGCGCCCTTGTCGCGCCAGGCGGCCTGGACGTCGGACAGATCGAAGTCCATTGGGACATTCTACGTGCGACGCTTGCGTCGCCCCTACCGCGACAGGCGCTCGAAGATGGGCCTCAGCCGTGCGGCGGACGCACCGAGCTCTTCCGGCAGCACGCGCATCTCGCCGATGACGGTGATGAAGTTGGTGTCGCCGTTCCAGCGCGGCACGACGTGCACGTGCAGATGATCGAGGACGCCGGCGCCCGCCGGCTTGCCGAGATTGATGCCGATGTTCATTCCGTGCGCGTCGTACGCTTCGGCGATCGCCGCCTCGCACCGCTGCGTGAGCACGCCAATCTCCTGCAGCTCCTCTGGCGTGAGCGCAGCGAGCGAGCCGACGTGACGGTACGGGACCACCATGAGGTGACCGTTGTTATAGGGGTACAGGTTGAGGATGACGTACGAAGTAAGGCCCTCATGAACGATGAGGGCCTTTTCCTCTTTGAGGCAGAAGATGCAGCCGGTCGTGCGATCGGCGCTCGTCACATATTCAAGCCGCCACGGCGACCACAGCCGTTCCACTTAGACGGCGGCGGCGTCGGGCGCGGCGGCCGCGGCGCCGCCGTCCATCGACTGGTCAGCGGGCTCGCGGTTGATGAGGTCCTTCAGCTCCTTGCCGGGCTTGAAGTAGGGCACCTTCTTGGGCGGCACGTCGACCTTGTCGCCCGTCTTCGGGTTGCGGCCCTTGCGCGGCTCGCGCTTGCGCAGCCTGAAGCTCCCGAATCCGCGCAGCTCGATCTTCTCGCCCCGGTGCAGCGCATCGATGATGCTCTTGAAGACCGTGTCGACGATGACTTCCGAGTGCTTCTTCGTGAGGTCGGAGACCCGCGAGACTTCCTCGACGAGCTCCGCCTTCGTCATGCTGCCGCCCGGTGTGTTCACAGGTGCTCCTTAGCGGTTCCTGAAGTGATCGCCGAGGGTCGCCGTGCCCGTGCCTTCGTTCTCCGAGTAGGTCTCCCAGTCCGCGCGGTAGTCGTCCGACTTCAGCGCGCGGATGCTCAGCCCGATCTTCCGCTCCTGCGGGCTCAGCTTGATGATCTTCATCTGGTAGCTGTTGCCCACCTGGAGCTCGATCTTCTCGCCGCCGTGCGAGTCGTCGAACTCCGACACGTGAATCAGCCCCTCGATGCCCTCGTCCAGCTCGACGAACGCCCCGAAGTTCGTCATCCGGGTGACCTTCCCCTCGACGGTGTCGCCCACCTTGTGGCGCGAGAAGAAGTCGTCCCAGATGTCGGTGGCGAGCTGCTTCAGGCCGAGCGACAGCCGCTGGTTCTCGGCGTCGATGCTGAGCACCATCGCCTCGACCACGTCGCCCTTCTTCAGGACCTCGGAGGGGTGCTTGATCCGCTTGCTCCACGACATGTCGGAGATGTGGATCAGGCCGTCGATGTCCTCCTCGACCTCGACGAACGCGCCGAACTCGGTGAGGTTGCGGACCTTGCCCTTGATGCGCGTCCCGACCGGGTACTTCCCGGCCAGGTCGTGCCACGGGTTGCTCTCGACCTGCTTGAGGCCGAGCGAGATGCGCCGCGCCGCCGGGTCCACGCCGAGCACCATCGCGTCGACGCTGTCGCCGACGTTCAGGATCTTCGACGGGTGCTTGACGCGCTTGCTCCACGACATCTCGGAGACGTGGATCAGCCCCTCGACGCCCGGCTCGAGCTCGATGAAGGCGCCGTAGTCGGTCAGGCTCACCACCTTGCCGCTCATGCGCGCGCCCACCGGGTAGCGGTCCTGCACCGTCGCCCACGGGTCCTGCACGAGCTGCTTGTGGCCGAGCGACACGCGCTCGGTCGACGGGTCGTACTTGAGGACGATGACGTCCACTTCGTCGTTGACCTTGAACAGCTCCGAGGGATGGCCGACGCGGCCCCACGACATGTCGGTGATGTGGAGCAGGCCGTCGATGCCGCCCAGGTCGATGAAGGCGCCGTAGTCGGTGATGTTCTTGACCGTGCCGCGCAGCGTCTTGCCTTCGGCGAGCGTCTCGAGCGTCGTCTTCTTCTTCTCGGCGTTCTCTTCCTCGAGCAGCGCCTTGCGCGAGAGGACGATGTTGCCGCGCTTCTTGTTGACCTTGATGACACGCATCCGGAGCTCCTGCCCCTTCAGCGCATCCAGGTTGCGCACCGGACGCACGTCGATCTGCGACCCCGGCAGGAACGCGCGGACGCCGATGTCCACCGCGAGACCGCCCTTGATCCGCTCGATCACGCGGCCGATGACGACCTTGCGATCGGTGTAGGCCTTCTCGACCTCGTCCCAGATCTTCATCTTCTCGGCCTTCTCGCGCGACAGCACGATGTGGCCTTCACGGTCCTCGGTGCGCTCGAGCAGCACGTCGACCACGTCGCCCGCCTGCACGGTGACCTGGCCGGTCTCGTCGAGGAATTCGCTGATCTGGATGAGGCCCTCGGACTTGTAGCCGACGTCGATGACGACGGCGGTGTCGGTGACCTTCAGGACGGTGCCTTTGACGACCTCGCCTTCCGCCATGTTGCGGAAGCTGTCGTCATAGATGTCGAGCATGGACTGGAATTCCTTCGCGTCCATGTCTTCGTGGTGCATCGGCTTGAAAGCCGGACCGGCGGGTTTGCCAGCCCTGGTGCGTGCCGATGCGCCGGGCTGGTCCCCCTTCTCGGGTGAAACCACCCCGTTGTCTACGTTCGCCATGTGTGTCGCGCGTCCTCCTCGTGGCCCTGCGAACGCTGCGTGCGCGGGCTCGCTGCGGGCTCTCGCCCTTCGACTGTGCTCAGGGCATGCCGGTTTCTGTTGCGGGGACCGGCCCCCCGCGGCTATAACGGCGATGCACCTGGTAGCGAAGTTGCTGGGTAGCTGGGTGGACTGGGACAAGCGTCGCCCGAGCTACCTGGCTACCAAGCAACTCAGCCACCCACTGTGAGCAGTTGTGCCTCGCCGATAAGACGTAGATATTAGGTCACTTATCGGTAACTGTCAAGGTAACAACGACTTAGGTTCCCGGTTCCGGGTTCCACGTTCCGGGTTCGGAAAGGATCGCGCGATGGCGAAGCGGAAGGCCAAGCCCGCACGGAAGACCGGCCGCAAGCGGGCCGCGAAAGGCGCCAGGAAAGCCAGAACAGCGGCCGTCCGGAAGGCGGCCCGCAAGGCGCCGAAGAAGAAGGCTCCAGCTCCTCGCCGTCGCTCGGGCCAGGCCCGCAAGGCCGCTCCGAAAAAGAAGGCGGCGCCTCGGCGCCCCCTGGTGCAGGCCCGGAAGGCGCCCGCGAAAGTCGTGGCCCGGAAAGCCCCGTCGCTCGAGCGCCAGCGCCGCACCGTCGTGGACGAGGATCTCGTGCCGTCGCCGCCCTCCTCGCTCGACCTCGACCGTACGGCCTCGGCCGCCCGCTCCGGACGCCGCGAGCTCAGCGAAAAGTTCCGCCAACACACCGAGACCAGCCCCGCGCTCACCGGCGGCGACATCGACGCGGACTGGGAGTCGGCCTACAGCGTGGGCGACGAAGCGCCGGGCGGCGACAACCCCACGCCCGACCAGGACATCGTGGACGACATCGGCAAGGCGATCGGCGTCGTCTACGAGGACAACGAGGAACTGAAAGGCGAAAAGAAGATCAGCGACCGCGACAGGAAGCGGTGGGAGCTGGATCCGGCCTCGTCGGACGACTACGAGGATCGCTGACGCCTCACGCACGCGAACGCCGGTAGAATCGATTGATGAGCCCGGCCGATCTCGTCGAACGAGTGCGCATAGCCTGTCAGGGCGCCTCTGAGGCCATCGCAGCCATCTACCTGTATGGCAGCGTGTCGCGGGACGAGGCGGCTCCTGACAGCGACCTTGACATCGGCGTCGTGGGACGGAGTGGCCCGCTCGCGCCGCTGTCGCTTCCGCTGGAGGATCTCCGCAACAGGCTCGAGGCGGCGAGCCGGCGGAACGTGGATGTCGTGGCGCTCGAGACAGCGCCGCCCGATCTCGTCCATCGCGTCCTGCGCGACGGGGTCCTGCTCCTCGATCGCGATCGCGGCCGGCGGATCGCCTTCGAGGTACGGTCGCGCAACGAGTACTTCGACCTGGAGCCCGTCCGCCGTCTGTACCGCACGCCGCGGCGCCCATCCCGATGACCGATCCGGACCTGGTCGCCAAGAAGCTGGCGCTCATCGAGACATGCGTCGCCGACCTGCGGCGGCTGGCCAGGCCTGCCGCGCTGGCGCACGATATCAAGGAGGAGCGCTTCGTCGAGCACACGCTGCAGGTGGCGATCCAGGCGGTGCTCGACGTCGCCTCGCACATCGTCTCCGACGAGCGGCTCGGCGAACCGGACACGCAGCGGCACCTGTTCGACCTGCTGGCCCGCGGCGGCTGGCTGGCCGCCGATCTGGTGGTAACGATGAAGCAGATGGCCGGGTTCCGCAACGTGCTGGTGCACGGCTACCAGTCGGTCGATCTCGTCATCGTGCGGGACATCGTCGAGCATCGCCTCGACGATCTCCTGCGGTTCGTCGCGTCAGTCCGCGCTCGCCTGAGATGAAAGTGCTGTCGGTCTTGATTCTTGAACTCGAACGATCGCAAGGTGCCAGCTGAATGGAATCGGCTCAGCCAGCTCACGTGCAGAGGGCGTCGCGCTATGGCCGCTGATAGATGACCGTCCGTCCGGACTTTCGGTGATCCATCCACGCACCGATTGCCGCAAACGCGCCGACGCCGGCTACGAGTGAGGCGGCAACCGAACAATCGTTGTCACTCGAACCCTGGCACCCAAATACGCCAGGCAAGACGCCGGATACGGCACCCCATAGCGCCCCGTCCTTGACGGTATCACCCGCGACAGAGACTCGACGGATTCTGTCCACCGGAATCGTCGTTTCGGCGCCTCCGACTGTCGCGACAAGTTCTCGATCCGTAGCGCGAACGCACCGCGCCAATGTTTCAACTCCTGATGTATCGAGCACGTAGATAATCTGCCCGATCCGCTGGTTAAGTGTCACAAGGGAACTACTCTGCGCCGCCTCAACCATGAACTGCGCGGTGACGAACACAAAACAGTGCGATCCACCAGTACGAATCGGACAGCAAGATGCGGCGCATTAGTACTCCGCGGTTCTCAGTTGCACGGGACATCCGGGCTGTCGGCAAACGCGACCGGTTGTTTCGTCAGCGCCCGGGCCGCAAAGTCATAAGACCTGTGCGCCGGCGTTCGAACAGTACTGCGAGTTGTTGCTGATGCCCGGAAGGACTGTCGCCGCGGCGCAGGCTGCCTGTGACAGACCGGCTCCACGACGTCTTGCAGTCACCCGCGATGCACAGGCCGCCAGACGCGTTGATCTGCCCGCCCTGCACGTCGAGGCGGTACGCCGGCGTCGTCGTACCGACTCCAAGGTTCCCGCCGGTCAGCGTCAGGCCTGGCCCGAAGGTCACCTGGCTCCACGACGTCTTGCAGTCGCCGGCGATGCACAGGCCACCGGAGGCGTTGATCTCGCCGCCCTGCACATCCAGCTTGTGCGCCGGCGCCGCCGTGCCGATGCCGACGTTTCCCGTTGGCGCGACCGTCAACGGAGTCTGTTGGGCAGCGGCCGTTGCCGTGCCGAGGGCCAGCACGAAGGGCGCGAGCGCAGGAGCGCACACGAATCTCATTCCAACCTCCGGGAGGGATGTCAGACGGGGGACGAAATCGGTGCGGCGAAGGATATGGTCCTGTCGCAGGCGCCGTGGCGCTTCAGGCGCCGACGGGATCAGATTTTCCGTGCAAGTGACGCGTCAGGGGTGTAGCAGCTTGCGCTGTACGGCTTCCAGCACGGTCTGAACGACCTGTTCAATGGGCATGCCGGTCGTGTCGATGTATTCGGCGTCGGCCGCGAGCGTCAGCGGCGACGCCGTTCGCGTTTTATCCGATCGATCGCGCGCCGCAATCGACTCCGCGACCGCCGCCTGGCCGGCCTTGCCGCCGGTGTGCGCCGCGTCGTTCAAGCGCCGCCGCGCGCGTTCTTCCTCCGACGCGTCCAGATAGATCTTGACGTCCGCCTGCGGGAACACGACGGTCCCGATGTCGCGCCCTTCCATGACGACGCCGCCGCCCTCGCCCAGCGTGCGCTGGCGCGCGACCAGCGTCTCGCGGACGCGCGGCAGCCGCGCGACGGCGGCGGCCGCCTTGTCCATCTCCGGCGTGCGGATCGTCCGGCTGACATCGTGGCCGTCAATCGAGACGATACCGCCTTCGACGACGATGTCGGCGCGACGCGAGAGAGCCGCCACGGCGTCCTCGTTGTCGAGCGGCAGCCCCTCCTGCGTCGCCTTCCACGCGACCGCGCGGTACATCGCGCCGGTGTCCACGTGCCGGTAGCCCAGGTGCTCCGACAGCGTCCGCGCGACGGTGCCCTTCCCCGCTCCCGACGGCCCATCGATCGCGATGATCAGCTTCTTCATTTGTGATTTCTGATTTGCGATTTGCGATCTCCGTTGTCTCACATCACAAATCGCAAATCGCAAATCACAAATCACAAATCACAAATCACAAATGGTACCATGCCTCCGATGCGTCGCGCCCTTGCCTGGATCGCCATCACCCTCGTCCTGATCGTCATCGCCGGCTACTCGGCGGCGGTGCCGTACGTCCGTGCGGCGTCGCTCTTCGTCCGCTCCGCGAATCTCGGCGGCCGCGTGGAAGCGTTCGCGGACTCGCGCGCCAGCATCGTGGACGTCGAGGAGCCGCACCTCGTGCCGACGCGGCAGGGCGAGGTCACCGCGCAGTTCTACCGGCCGCGCGGCGGTTCGCGGCGGGCGGTGCTCCTCGTGCCAGGCGTCCACTCCTTCGGCGTGCGGGAACCGCGGCTCATGGGTCTCGCCCGCGATCTGGCCGGCAGCGGCGTGACCGTGATGACCATGGCGCTGCCCGATCTCATCGGCTACCAGATCACCGCGCGCTCGGCCGACGTCCTCGAGGACGCGGTGGCGTGGATGGCCGCGCGCGAGGATCTCGCGCCCGACGGCAAGGTGGGCATGGTCGGCATCAGCTTCGCCGGCGGCCTCTCCATCGTCGCCGCGGGGCGCGACTCCATCCGCGACAAGGTGGCATTCGTCGTCTCGTTCGGCGGCCATGGCAACCTTGGCCGGGTGCTCAAGTACCTCGCCACCGGCGAAGCCGTCGAAGCGCCCGGCGTCGAGACGCACCCGCCGCACGACTACGGCGTTGCCGTCATCCTCTACTCCGCCGCCGATCGCGTCGTCCCGCCGGCGCAGGTCGAAGGACTGCGCGACGGCATCCGCACGTTCCTGTACGCGTCGCAGCTCACGCTGGTGGACATGAACCAGGCCAACGAGACGTTCCAGAAGGCGCGTGACATGGAAAAGGGACTGCCCGAGCCTTCGGCGACGTATCTGAAGTGGGTGAACGAGCGGAACGTGAAGGAGATGGGTCCCCTGCTGCTGCCGCACCTTGGCAGTCAGTCCGACGCGGCCGCCTCGCCCGAGCTCGCGCCGATGGCGCCCGCCGCGCCGATCTTCCTGCTGCACGGCGACGAGGACACCGTCATCCCGACCGCCGAGTCCATCGTGCTCGCGAACGACCTGCGCGAGAAGAGCGCGGACGTCCGCGTCCTGATCAGCCACATCATCACGCACGCGGAGCTCGATCGCGCCGCCGCCGCGTCGGAGAGCTGGAAGCTCATCTCGTTCTGGGCAGACGTTCTCGGGAAGTGAAGAATGAGGATTGCAGAAATTGCAATCATTCAGAGAACGGCGTGTTGCAGAATTTCGAATACTTTCGAGGGCTGATTTCAGAACGCTGAATAAACACGCGCGGTGTTGAGTCCGGCTCAGCGGCATGCCCCGTGCTCCATAGGGCGGCCATGAAGCCAAACGACTTGAGCCAGCGCACCTACGAATTCGGATTAGCCGTGATCTCTTTCTGCAAGACGCTGCCCGACAACACTGAGGCGCGCAAGATCCGAAGCCAGCTCGCGGATTCCGGTACTGCCGTGCGTTGAATCTGCAATCAGCCCTCATCCTGCTGCAATGCGCGTAAGACTCCAGAAAGCGCTGTCGCAGGCCGGTGTGGCCTCGCGCCGCGCGGCCGAGAAGCTGATCGCCGAAGGCCGCGTCTCCGTCAACGGCGCGACGGTGCGCGAAATGGGCACGAAGGCCGACCCCGCGGCCGACGACATCCGCGTGGACGGGCGCCGCATCAAGGCCGCCGAGCGCCTCCGCTACATCCTGCTGAACAAGCCCGCCGGCGTCGTCACCACGCGATCGGATCCGCAGCGGCGGCCGACGGTCATCGATCTGCTGGCCGGCGTGCGCGAGTACGTCTACCCGGTGGGACGTCTCGACTATGACACCGAGGGGCTGCTGCTCTTGACCAACGACGGCGATCTTGCCGCCGCGCTCACCCACCCTCGCCACGGCGTTGAACGCACCTACGAGGCGCGCGTCGCCGGCATGCCGGACCACGAGGCGCTCGAACGCCTGCGCAAGGGCATCCCGCTGGACGGGAAGCGCACGCTGCCGGCGCAGGTGGTCTTGCTCGCAAAGGGTCCGGCTAAAGCCGGACACTACGTACGCGAGAAGCGCGACAGCGTCCTGCTGATTACAATTCGCGAAGGGCGCAACCGGCAGGTACGCCGGATGCTCGAAGCCGTCGGGCATCCGGTGGACAAGCTGAAGCGCGTGAAGATCGGCCCGCTGAGCGACCGGATGCTGAAGCGCGGCGAGTGGCGCGACCTGAAGGCGGATGAAGTGAGAGCGTTGAAGAAAGCTGCCGAACTCGGAACCCGGAACCCGGAACCGGGAACTATTCGGGTTCGTCGAGCGGGAGCATCTCCTCGCGCAACGTCTGCTCGGTGAGCCCCGCGGGCGGGTCGAAGCCGAGCGCGGCGGCCATGTCCTCGACCTTCGGCAGGTCGGTCAGGTCGTTGAGGCCGAACCGGATCAGGAACTCCTTCGTCGTCGCGTAGAGGAACGGGCGGCCGACGACGTTCTTGCGGCCGACGATCTTGATCAGGTGGCGCTCGAGGAGCGTGGAGAGGACGCCGGAGGTGTTGACGCCGCGGATCTCCGAGATCTCGAGCGCGGTCACCGGCTGCTTGTAGGCGATGACCGCCAGCGTCTCCAGCCCCTGCACGGTGAGCTTCTGCGTCGAGCGCTCGTGGAACAGCCGCCGCACCCATTCGTGCAGCTCCGGGCGCGTGACGATCTGGTACCCGCCGGCCACCTCGACGAACTGCAGGCCCGGACGCTGCTCGTAGTCGGCGCGCAGCGCCGCGATGGCGGCGGTGACGTCTTCCTTCGGCTCGTCCGACAGCAGCCGGAACAGCATCTTCGGCGTGATGGGCTCGGGCGACGCGAAGATCAGCGCCTCGACGATGGCCTTCAACTCCGCGGACACGACGCCTTGGGCGTTGGGCGTTGGGAGTTGGGAGTGTTCGGTCATCTCAGTTCTGGGGATCGCCAATGGGGTGAGGCGCGTCCGCGGGGCGCGCGCGCTTGTAGACGCGGATCGGCCCGAAGCCGCCCGACTGGAAGACGCGAATCAGCTTGAGCCGGATCATCTCGAGCAGCGCGAGGAAGGTGACGATCATGAACGGGCGCGACCCGTCGCCGTCGTTGAACAGGTCCTCGAACCCGCACGCCTCGGTCTCCGACAGCCGGCCGAGGAGCTGCTGGATGCGGTCCTCGATCGAGATCTGCTCCGGCGGGATGACCATCGGCGGCCGGCGGTTGGCGCGCTCGAGCACGCCGCGGAAGGCGGCCAGCAGGCTGAAGAGATCGACCTCGAGCTCCGGCTCGTACTCGTCGCCGGCGGCGTCGGCCACGCGCGCATCGGGGCGCATGAACTGGGCGCTGCGCAGCGTCTCCTTCTCGTGCAGCAGCTCCGCCGCGGCCTTGTATTTCTGGTGCTCGAGGAGGCGGCGCACCAGCGCCTCGCGCGGATCGTCCTCCGGCCCGCCGTCTTCCTGCGACGGATCGGGACGCGGCAGCAGCGTGCGCGACTTGATGTGAATGAGCGTGGAGGCCATGACGAGAAACTCGCCCGCGACGTCCAGGTTCAGCTCCTGCATCAGCTCGAGGTAGCCGAGGTACTGCTCGGTGATGCGCGAGATCTGGATGTCGTAGATGTTCATCTCATGCTTGCGAATGAGGTAGAGCAGCAGGTCGAGCGGTCCCTCGAAGGACGCGAGCTGGACGTGGTACGCGTCGGGCGACGACTCGAAGTCGGGATGCTCGTTCACCATCAGTAGCGCAGTCTCACACCGTCCCGGACCCGTTCCATCGTGGCGTGCGCGATCGTCCGCGCCTTCCGCGATCCCTCGATCGCCATCTCGCGCAGGCGATCGGGCTTCGCCATCACCTCGCGCCGGCGCTCGCGCATCGGCTCGAGCATGGCGTTCATCGCCCTGGCGAGCTTTGTCTTGACCTCGACGTCGCCGACCGTGCCCGCGCGGTAGCGCGTCTTCAGGTCGTCGACCTCGGCCGTGTCGGGATTGAAGGCGTCATGGTACACGAAGACCGGATTGCCCTCGACGGTGCCGGGGATGTCCGCGCGGATCCGCTTCGGGTCCGTGTACATCTGCTTGACCTTCTTCAGCACGGCATCCGCATCGTCGGCCAGGTCGATGGTGTTGCCGTAGCTCTTGCTCATCTTGCGGTTGTCGAGCCCCGGCAGGCGCGGCACCGGCGTGAGCAGCGGCTGCGCCTCGACGAGCACGTCGCCGTAGAACTGGTTGAAGCGGCGCACGACCTCGCGCGACAGCTCGAGATGCGGCACCTGGTCCTCGCCGACCGGCACGAACCGGCCGTCGTAGATGGCGACGTCAGCGGTCTGCAGCAGCGGATACCCGAGGAAGCCGAGCGTCGAGAGATCCTTCTCGGTGAGCTGTTCCTGCTGTTCCTTGTACGTCGGCACCCGCTCGAGCCACGGAACGGGCACGACCATCGAGAGCAGCAGGTAGAGCTCGGCATGCTCGGGCACGAGCGACTGGACGAAGATCGTGCTGCGCTCCGGGTCCACGCCGGCGGCAATCCAGTCCGCCACGTTGTCGAGCGCGTAGCCGGTGATCGCGCCCGTGCTGGCGTACTCGCTGGTGAGCGCGTGCCAGTCCGCCACGAAGTAGAAGCAGTCGTACCGCTCCTGCAGCGCCGCCCAGTTCTTCAGCGCGCCCACCAGATGCCCAAGGTGCAGCTGCCCTGTCGGCCGCATGCCGGACACCACGCGGGGCTTCGTCACAGCAGCCACGATTGCACGCGCTCGTACACGGGGACGATCAGACGGTGGAAGACCCCGGTGAAGATGAGCCCGTAGAGGATGAGAAAGCCGTACGGGCGGAGACGGTCGAAGACATCGGACGCGCGGCCGTGCAGCAACCCCGACAGCACGTTGCCCCCGTCGAGCGGCGGCACCGGCAGCATGTTGAACACCGCCAGCAGGATGTTGATGCTGACCATCAACAGCAGGAACAGGAACACGGCGCTGCCGGCGTTCTCGAATCCGATCAGGCGCACGCCCACCGCGGCGATCACCGCCATCACCACGTTGCTCGCGGGCCCGGCGGCCGCAATCGCCATGAACTTGCGCTTCCAGTGCCGGCCCAGGTTCTGCGTGTTCACGGGGACCGGCTTCGCCCAGCCGATGATCGGGAACCCGGTCACCATCGCAATCAAGGGAAACAGGATCGTCCCGATCGGATCGATGTGCACCGCGGGGTTCAGCGAGACGCGGCCGAGGTATCGCGCCGTCTGGTCGCCCAGCCGGTCGGCCGACCAGGCGTGCGCCGCTTCGTGCACCGTCAGGGAAAGCAGGAGGACCGAGAAGCTGATGAGGAGCTGGGTGAAGTCGATGCCGGCCAACGGGCTGACAGTGTACTAGATGTGCGGGCGACGCATGCGTCGCCCCTACGTCATGGCAGGGGCGATGCATGCATCGCCCGTCACACGGTCCTGGCGAAATAATCGATAACCGCCGCCGCCGCCTTCGCGCCGACCACCGAGGCGAGCTCCTCGCGCGTGGCGCGGCGGACGCCGGCCAGGCTGCCGAACGCGGTCAGCAGCGCGCGCCGCCGCCGCGGGCCGATGCCGGGCACCGCGTCGAGCTCGGAACGGAGGTCGCGCATCGAGCGCGCCTTGCGGTGGAACGTCACCGCGAAGCGGTGCGCCTCGTCCCTGATCCGCTGCATGAGCAGGAGCGCCGGATCGTGCTCGGCGAACACAATCGGCTCCGGCCGGTCGCGCAGCACGATCACTTCTTCCTTCTTGGCGATGCCGGCCGCGACGAGGTTCGCGAGCCCGATGTGCTCGAGCGCCTCGTAGGCCGCCGACAACTGACCCTTGCCGCCGTCGATGAGGACGAGATCCGGGAACGGGCCGCCGTCCTCCATGATCGTCCGGTAGCGGCGCCCCACGACCTCACGCATGGCGGCGAAGTCGTCACTGCCGGCAGCCGGCTGCCGGCTGCCGGCGGAACGAATGCGGAACGTGCGGTACTCGCTCTTCTTCATGCGGCCGTCCTCGCAGACGACCATCGACGCCACGGTCTCGCTGCCCTGGATCGTCGAGATGTCGAAGCACTCGATCCGCCGCGGAATCGCGGCCAGGCCGAGGACGCTGCGCAGCGTTTCGAGCGCGTCGAAGTGCGCCGCCGTGATCTCGTTGAAGCGCGTGCGGTAGGACAGCTCCGCGTTGCGCGTGGCGAGCTCGACGAGCGCCTTCTTGTCGCCGCGCTGCGGCACGACGATCCGCACCTTCCGTCCGGCCTTCGCCGACAGCCACGCCTCGACGTCTTCCGTGTCCTCGATCCCGGTCGGCAGGTGAATCTCCGACGGCGGCACGCGCAGCTCGTAGAACTGCTGCAGCGCCGCCTCGAGGACCTCTGCGTCGGGGTCGGCCATTCCGGGCGTGCCCTGAGCGCAGTCGAAGGGCCCGGTCGCCAGCTCCACGCGCTCGACCACGCGCCCGCCGCGCATCGCGAACACCTGGATCGCGCTCCCGCTCGGCCCGACCTTCAGGCCGAAGACGTCGCGGTCGCCGAGCTGCGCGGTGGCCACCTTCTGCTGCCGGTCGCGCAGAATCTGGACCGTGCGCAGCGCGTCGCGCAGCTGCGCCGCCTCCTCGAACCGCTCCGCGCCCGCGGCGTCCGTCATCCGCTCGCGCAGCGTGTCGATCAACTCGTCGTTCCTTCCCTCGAGCAGGAGCCTCGTGCTGGCCACGGCCACCCCGTACTGTTCCTCCGTGCAGATCTCCCGCACGCACGGCGCGATGCACCGCTTGATGTCGTATTCGAGACACGGCCGGCCGCGCTCGCCCGTGATCACCTCGTTGCACGAGCGGATGCCGAACAGCTTGTGCGCCAGCGACATCGACCGCCGCGCGATCCTGGCCGGCAGGAACGGGCCCGCGTAGAAGTCCGCGCCGTTCTCGACGTGCCGCGCCACCAGCAGCCGCGGAAACGACTCGCTCGTCGTGAGCTGCAGGAACGGGTAGTTCTTGTCGTCGCGCAGCAGGATGTTGTACTTCGGCGACCGCTGCTTGATCAGGTTGTTCTCGAGCGCCAGCGCCTCCATGACCGAGTCGGTGACGATCACCTCGACCGAGGCGATCTCGTCGAGCAGCGCGTCGTGGCGCGGGCTCATGCCCGCCGCCGCGAGGTAGCTGCGCACGCGATCCCTCAACGCGCGCGCCTTGCCGACGTAGATCGTCTCGCCGGCGGCGTTGCGCCACAGGTACACGCCGGGCTGCTCGGGCAGCCGCGCGATCTGCTCCTTGAGGTCGTGAATGGGCATTGGTGTTACTATGACGCCTCTGACCGCAACTGCCGAAACCCCTAATTATAACAAACGAATGACCTTGACGGGCCTGGTGGGAACCGTTTGCATGTTCCCGCTGCGCGCGATCATTGCCGCGAGCGTGGCGCTGGGCGTCCACCCGAACACGCTGACGCTGATCGGGGTGCTGATCAACGTCGCGGCCGCCTGGGCGCTGGGCATGGACCGGTTCCTCCTCGCCGGCGTGATCATGATCGTCGCCAACATCTTCGACTTCATCGACGGCAAGGTCGCGCACCTGACCAACACCGTCTCGCGCTTCGGCGCCTTCTGGGACTCGACGCTCGACCGTTTCTCGGACATCGCGCTCTTCCTCGGGCTCATCTACCTGTACGCCGACCTGCGGCGCACCGACTACGTGATGATCGCCGCGCTGGCCATGATGTTCTCGATCATGACGAGCTACGCGCGGGCCCGCGCCGAGTCGCTCATCGACAAGTGCAAGGTCGGCTTCATGGAGCGCCCCGAGCGCATCGTCCTCTTCATGATCGGCGCGTTCACGGACCGGATGGCGGCGGTGCTGTGGGTCATCCTCGTGCTGTCGATCGTGACCGTCGCCAACCGCATCCACTACACGTATCTGGCGCTGAACGGCAAGCCGATGCCGACCGGCGGCAATCCGATCAGCCGCGTCTTCGTGCACGCCTTCTTCTGGCGCGACGAGCGCGCCACGCTGTACTACGACGTCTGGGTGATCGCCATCCTGGCGTTCACGTGGCTGACGCCGCCCGACTGGCTGCGCGACCCCACGGCGTCTGGAATCGGACTGTGGGGCTGGCTGAACTAGACGCGCTCGACAGCTTCGGGCGCGTGCTGGCCGTCAAGCTCTATCGTCTGACGCTCGATCCGGCCCCGGCGGTCCCGATCATCCCGTGCCTCGACCATGAGGCGATGCTGCACCAGCGCGTGGCGCCGCATGCGGCCGCCTACCTGCAGGAGCGCGCGACCGGTGACCTCCACGAGCTCACGCTCATTCCCGACGAGCGGCGGATCGAGGTGGACACGGTGTCCACGTGGCAGGAGCACTCGCCTGAATCACGCGCACGGCTGCTGGCGATGCTTGCGGAGCGTCTGCCCGGCTACCGCGTGGCCGTGAAAGGGCCGTCCGGCTGGCGCGGCGAGCGGCGGGTCGCCGAGGCGTGCCGCGCGCAGGTGGCGCTGCGCGCCGTGCTGCTCGACGAGAACATCGAGAAGGTCAAGGCGGCGGTCGATCGCCTGACGACGGTCGGGACGCTGATGGAGAAAGAGTCGCGCGTCGCGTCGTGGGGCGTGCGGACCGTGACCGGCCCGGTCCTCGCGGCAGCAGGCGTGCTCACGTTCCTGGCGCTTGGATCGCTGGATGTGATTGGCGCGAGCGGCGTCACCGCGCTGCGGTACCTCCTGGTGGGGCTGCTCGGCGCGGCGTTCCTCTACTACGGCCTCAAGGCCGTCCAGCTCACGGGCATGGCGAACCGCGTGTGGAAGCGCGCCGCCGAGTACAGCCTGATCCTCGCGGAACGCCGGCGGCTGCAATCACGGTAACCACGACTACACGAAGCCGATCGCCACGAAGGACACGAAGGTGTCAATCCACTGGCACGAGGCGTCGCAGTTCGTCCGTCCAGTTCTCCATCAGCACGATCCATGGGGCCGCCCTTGGCGTGTCGGCGGGCACCAGGAGTTCCGGTGATGTCGTATGGACCGATGCGGGTACCGACCACGAGCGGCATGGATTCCGTGAGCCGGTCGGATTATGGAGCCGCAGCCACCCCGCTGAGATATCATGATATCATCGCGCCCGGAGGCCGGCATGGCGCAGTTCGTGGTCAGGAATCTCGAGCACGCGGTCAAGGCGCGCCTGCAGCGGCGGGCGCGCCGCCACGGCCGGAGCATGGAGGAGGAAGCCCGGGAAATCCTGCGGAACGCGGTGCGCAGGGATCACGATGCCGGGGGCGGGCTCGGCAGCGAGATTGCCGCGCTGTTCGCCAGGGCCGGCCTCGACGACGACATTCGGGAACTGCGCGGGCATCGCGTCGACCCCGCCTCGTTCGAGCCGTGATCATCCTCGATACCAATGTGTTGTCGGCGCTCATGCGCCAGGCCCAGGATCGTGACGTCGTCTCGTGGCTCGACGGGCAGCCTCGCACGTCCATCTGGACGACGGCGGTGACCGTGCTCGAGGTCAGGTACGGACTGCAGATTCTGCCGGCCGGCACACGCCGGGCCGCGCTGCTGCGGGCGTTCGACACGGTGCTGCGGGAGAAAATCGACGAGCGGATCGTGCCGTTCGATCTCGCCGCGGCGCACGAGGCCGCCACGCTGATGGCCGTCCGCCATCGGAAGGGCAAGCCAGGCGATCTCCGGGATACGCTGCTCGCGGGCATTGTCCTCGCCCACCGAGCCACGCTGGCGACGCGCAACACGCGCCACTTCGAGGATCTCGCCGTCCCCGTGGTCAACCCCTGGGAGCCGTCGTAGCGATCTCGCGATCAGGAGACCTTCCTCTTCCTGGCGCCAGTGGCGGTCCTGGCCTTCGCGGCGAACCTCGCGGAACGCCGGCGGCTTGGGCGATCGCGCAATTAGGAATTCGGACCCGCCGCACCGTCCGCGTTGCATGCCGCGTCCTTGATCATCAGGAATCGTTTCCCGTCCGCGGAGATATCGTAGGTTCGATTCTCGACTGCTGGTCGCGGATGTCGAGTGCGATTCGTGTGCCGTCGAGCACGGGTACGGGGGCCCCCGAGTCCCTGCAAGGGCGGGCGGCCGAGTACACCCTGATTCTGCAGGAACGCAAGCGCCTCTCGTTATAAGATTGCCGTCGGCGCTGGCCTGGCGCCTCACCTCGAGACGGCCTCCCCCCGCGGGGCTGCAATCGAGGCAAAGGGGTCACGCCCCGGGCTATGGACGTGGTTCTTCTCGGTCATGCGGCTTCAGGCGGGGGCTGGAGGTCGTGTGGCCAGATGAAGGACCAGTCATGACCCGCGAACGCGCCCTCAAGAAAATCATCCGCGCCCGCGCCGCGAAAACCGGCGAGCGCTACACGACCGCCCGCCGCCACGTGCTCGCGGCGATGGCCGTTCCCACGCCGCCCAGGCCGCCGGCAGTCCCCAGCGACAGACGAAGCCCGATCTCGGATGCGAAGATCGTCGAGAAGACCGGCCACGGCCTCGACCACTGGTTCGTCGTGCTCGATCGCTTCGGCGGACCCGCGAAAGGCCACACCGCACTCGCCCGGCATCTCTACGACGACCATCACGTGCCCGGGTGGCACGCGCAGGGCATCACCACCGCCTACGAGCGCGCGCGTGGCGTGCGCGTGGTGAATCAGCGCTGCGACGGTGAGTTCGAGGTCTCGGTGTCGAAGGTGCTGCCCGGCACGGTCACGACGGTGATCAAGGCGTTCACGAGCGCGCCGGTGCGGAAGCAGTGGATCGAGGGCGTCGATCCGGACCTCGCCGCCGCGTTGACGGCAGCGGTCAAAGACAAACGCTCAAAGGGCTTCGTCGTGCGGCCGGACGGGCTCGGACGATTCCGCTTCAAGTGGGGCGCCACGACCGTGCAGTTCTACCTGCAGCCGAAGCCGGGCAGCAAGGTGTCGTTCGTCGTGACGCACATGAAGCTGCTCGACGCGGGGGCCGTCGAGAAGAGCCGTCGCGCGTGGAAGCAGGTGCTCGGCGCGGTAGCGCAGGTCGCGAAGACGTAGCTACCCGGCCTTGCGCTTTCTGGCCCCGTTGGCGGCCCTGGCCCTGGCCGGCTTGGCCAGGGCTGCCTTCGCGGGCTTCTTCTTCTCGGTGCTGACCGAGTCGAGGCTGCGCCGCAGCGCCTCCATCAGGTCCACGACCTTCGACGGCTCTTCCACCGCCGGCGCCACGTACTCCTCGCCCGCGATCTTCGCGTCGATGATCTGGCGCAGGCCCTCGGTGTATTCGTCCTTGTAGTCCTTCAGGTTCAGCTCGGCGTCGAAGGTCGAGATGACCTGCTTCGCCAGCTTCATCTCCTCCGGCTTCACCTTCGAGGGCACCGAGTTCAGCTCCTCGATCTGGTCGATGCTGCGGATCTCCGCGTCGTGATGCAGCGTGTACATCACGAGCCCCTTCTTCTGCGGGCGAATGGCGACGAGGTACTCGCGGCCGTAGAGCGCGACCTTGCCGATGCCGGCCTTCCCCGCCATCCCTTCCCGCATCACCGCGAACGCCTCTGCGGCCATCGGGCCGTCGGGCGCCAGGTAATAGGCGCGGTCCACGTAGATCGGATCGATCTCCGTGTCGTCGGCAAACTGCACCAGGTTGATGACGCGCGTGGACTCGACGCGCACCTTCTGGATGTCCTCGTCGCTGACGATGACGTAGCGGCCCTTCTCGAACTCGTAGCCCTTGGCGAGCTCGGTGTTGGCGACCTCGCGCTCGCAGGTCGGGCACCAGCGCTTCTGCTGGATGCGGGTCTGGCACTCGGCGTGGAGCTGGTTGAACGACAGCGTCGCCGCCGATTCAGTCGCCGGGAACACCTTCACCGGGATGTTCACCAGGCTGACTTTGAGGAAGCCCTTCCAGGTCGGTCGCGGAGGCATACGGGGGAATTATCGGTGCAGACGCCCTCAGACTGCATCCTGATCGTCCCGGCTGCCGAGGTCGAGGCCGGATCCGCCGATGTGGATGTCGTGGGCTTTCACCTTGTCCCGCAGCACCCGCCGGGCCTGCCCGTAGAGCGGTCCCGGCACCTGCAACCGCCTGGCAATGTTGCGGAAATGGGAAATCAGGATGAGCGTGACGCTCCCCTCTTCCTTCCAGGAGACGGCCGAGATCTGCCCCCAGCGCATGAACCCGCCGTCCGACCACACGCCGTCCTCGTAGAACCCCCGCGCGATGCGGGTGCTGAGCGGCAGCGCGTAGCCGTAGTAGACGAACATCATCAGCTCGCCGAACATCTGGGTCGGCGGGCGGCGCTGGTAGAACATCTTGAACGCGACGAGCAGCCCGAGCACCACGCCCAGCGCGAGCGTGAACCCGTAGTAGCGCGGCTTCGGGTTCTGCCAGATCAGGAGCGCGGCGCGCTTCCGCCGGCGGAAGCGGAGCAGGTCGGTGATGACCTTGGCGTTCGCGACGAGGAAGCCGATGCCGAAGAGGAAGAGGATTCGAGATCCCAATCAGACTTCGGCGTGTGAGTTGGGTTTGGGGGTTTGGGATTTGGGGTTTTCCGCCAGGCGGGGATCGAAGCACCGCCGGCAGCGCGCCTCGTACTTGCCCGTCGCGCCGATGAGCACCCGGTCGTCGCTGGCGACGAGGCGCTGGGTGTGATTCGCGGGGTTGCCGCACACCATGCAGATCGCGAGCGTCTTGGTGATGTACTCCGCAATCGCGAGCAGCTGCGGCATCGGCTCGAACGGCTTGCCGAGGTAGTCCTGATCGAGGCCGGCGACGATGACGCGCTTGCCCTGGTCGGCGAGCGTGTTGCAGATCATCGGCAGCTCCGGGTCGAAGAACTGCCCTTCGTCGATGCCGACGACCTCCGTGTCGGGCTCCACCAAATCGAGGAGCGCCCGCGAGCTGGCGACCGGGCGCGAGTCGATGCGCATCTCGCTGTGCGAGACGATCTGATCGTCCGCGTAGCGCGTGTCCAGCGCCGGCTTGAAGATCTGGACCTTCTGCCGCGCAATCTGCGCGCGCCGCAGGCGGCGGATGAGCTCCTCGCTCTTGCCGCTGAACATGCTGCCGACGATGACTTCGATCCAGCCCTGATTGACCGCGTGTCTGACGACTTCCATAGAGTCCTTGGGCCCTCGTCCTTGGGCCCTCGTCCTTTGCCCTTAGTGTGCGAATATAGCACCCCATGAGACAGTCCCTGTTCGCCGCCGCCCTGCTCGCGACCGCGCTGGCCGCCGGAAGCCATCCCGCCGCGCAGACGCGTCCGTATGTCCCGGTCACCGACGCCATGCTGCAGAAGCCCGCGCCGGGCGACTGGCTCATGTGGCGGCGGACGCTGGACTCGTGGGGCTACAGCCCGCTCGACCAGATCACCCGCAACAACGTGCGCGGGCTGGCGCTGGCGTGGTCGCGCGGCCTCGGCCCCGGCGTGCAGGAAGGGACGCCGCTGGTCTACAACGGCGTGATGTACTTCCCCAACCCGCTGGACCTGATCCAGGCGCTCGATGCGCGCAGCGGCGACCTCCTGTGGGAGTACCGGCGCGAGCTGCCCGAGGACCTGAACACGTTCATTCCGTTCCCCTCGATCAACCGCAACCTCGCCATCTACGGCAACACGATCATCGACAACAGCGCCGACGACTACGTCATCGCGCTCGACGCGCAGACCGGCACGCTCACCTGGGAGACGAAGATCCTCGACTACAAGCGGGGCGCGCAGCAGACCTCGGGGCCGATCATCGCCAACGGCAAGATCGTCTCCGGCCGCGGCTGCGAGCCCGAGGGCGGCCCCGACGCGTGCATCATCACCGCGCACGACGCGAAGACCGGCAAGGAGCTGTGGCGGACGCGCACGATTCCGCGCCCCGGCGAGCCGGGGAGCGAGAGCTGGGGCAACGTCCCTGACGACGGCCGGTGGCACGTGGGCACCTGGATGGTGCCGAGCTACGACCCGGAGCTGAACCTGATCTACATCGGCACGTCGGTGTCGTCGCCGGCGCCGAAGTACATGCTGGGCGGCAACGAGAAGCAGCACCTCTATCACAACTCGACGCTCGCGCTGAACGCCGATACCGGCAGGATCGTGTGGTACTACCAGCACATCGTCGACCACTGGGACCTCGATCACCCCTTCGAGCGCCTGCTCGTGGACACCGTCGTCGCGCCCGCGGCCAGTGACGTGAGCTGGATCAACCCGCGGGTGAAGCCCGGCGAGCGACGCCGCGTGCTCACCGGCATCCCCGGCAAGACCGGCGTGGTCTACACCCTCGACCGCGTCACCGGCGAGTTCCTGTGGGCCCGTCCCACGATCCACCAGACCGTCGTCGCCTCGATCGACGGCGCGACGGGGGCCGCGACGGTCAACCCGGCGATGATCCTGCACAAGCCGGGCGACTCGATGCTCGTGTGCCCGAGCACCAACGGCGGCAAGAACTGGCAGGCGGGCGCCTACAGCCCGCTGACCAACACGATGTACTTCCCGCTGCAGAACAGCTGCATGCAGCTCTCGGCCATCGCCGAGAAGCCGAGCCTCGACTCGCTCTACGCCATCCGCACCAGCGCGCAGATTGCGCCGGGCACCGACAAGGTCGGCGCGATCCACGCGATCTCGGTGGACAAGGGCACCACGGCGTGGAAGTACGAGCAGCGCGCGGGCACGACGTCGCTGGTCGCGACCGGCGGCGGGCTGCTCTTCGGCGGCGACGTCAGCGGACGCTTCCGCGCCTTCGATCAGAACACCGGCAAGGTGCTGTGGGAGGTCAATCTCGGATCGGCGGTGACCGGCTATCCAGTCACCTACGCGGTCGGCGGGAAGCAGTATGTGGCGGTGAGTACCGGGACGTCACTGGCCACCGGCGGCACCAATCGCCTCACGCCGGAGATTCGTCCGTCCGCGGGCAATACGCTGTATGTGTTTGCGCTGCCGTAATTAGAAATTCGGAATTAAGAATTAAGAATGCGTGACACGAATTCCTAATTCGTAATTCCTAATTCTTAATTACGCGCGTGAGAGGTATTCGCCGGATTCCGTGCTGACGCGAACGACGTCGCCCTCGTTGATGAACGGGGGCACCTGCACGACCAGCCCGGTCTCGAGCGTCGCCGGCTTCACCTGGTTGCTCGCGGTCGCGCCCTTGATGCCGGGCACGGTCTCGGTCACCTTCAGGTCCACCGTCTGCGGCAGCTCGATCCCGACGGGCTCCTCGCCGTAGAACTCCACCTCGATCGTCATCTCCGGCTTCAGGTAGTTCACCGAGTCGCCGAGCGCCTCGCCGGAGATGTGGATCTGGTCGTAGGACGCCGTGTCCATGAAGTAGAAGTCCTCGCCGTCCTTGTAGAGGAACTGCATGTCCTTCTGTTCGAGCGTGGCGCGCTCCAGCGTGTCTTCCGAGCGCAGCTTCTGGTCCGACAGCGTGCCGCTGCGGATGTTGCGCAGCTTGACGCGGACGAAGCCGCGCAGGTTGCCGGGGGTGACGTGCTGCAGCTCGAGGACCCGGAACAGATCCTGGTCCTGCTTGATGAGCATGCCCTTCTTGAGACGCGTTGCCTGTATGGAAGCCATCTTGTAATCGTTAGATCCTCGCCATGTTAGCATCTTTTATGGCCTTCACCCGTTGGGATCCGATCCGCGATCTGCTGGCGATCCAGCAGCGGCTGGACCGCTTCGCGCCGGGCCCCGCCGGCTGGGTCCCGCCCGTCGATCTGCACGAGACCCCCGATCGCTACGTAATCACGGCGGAGCTCCCCGGCCTGCGCCGCGAGGACCTCGACATCCAGATGCACGACGGCCAGATCACCATCTCCGGCGTCCGCCGCGAGCGCGAGGCCGTCTGCGAGCAGTATCACCGCGTCGAGCGCGGCCACGGGTCCTTCAGCCGCACGTTTCACCTGCCCGTGCCCGTCGACGTCGACGCCATCAGCGCGGACCTGCGCGACGGCGTGCTGACGGTGACGTGCCCGAAGACGGGAGAGCCCGCGGCGCGCCGCATTTCCATCGGTTGAGAGGGGCGCTGAGATGAGCGCACGACGCCTGATCCTGTCGGTGCTCCTGCTGGCGTGCGGGTTTGCCGCGGGCCTGGTCATCACGGCGCGGATGCGCGGGACGACCGACGTCGGCGCGCAGAACCCGGTGCCCCCGGCCGCCGCCGCACAGGCGCCAGGCGCGGGCGGCGGCGCCGTCCCGACGCCTGACTTCACGCGCGTCGCCGAGCGCGCGATTCCGGCGGTGGCCAACATCTCGTCGGTACAGGTGATCCGGCGGCGCAACTCCCCGTTCCAGAACGACCCGTTCTTCCAGTTCTTCGGCGACCCCGACGACGTCTTCGGGCCGCGCAACCGCGTGGAGCGCAGCCTGGGCTCGGGCGTCGTCGTCAGCTCCGACGGCTACATCCTCACCAACCACCACGTCATCGTCGGCGAGTCGGGCCAGCAGCTCCGGCAGCTCCCCGCCATTACGGTGGCGCTCGAAGACCGTCGCGAGATCGAGGCGCGCATCATCGGCGTGGATCCGGAGACCGACCTCGCGCTGGTCAAGGTGAACGCGACGAACCTGCCGACGATCCCGTGGGGCAACTCCGACCAGCTCAAGGTGGCCGAGTGGGTGATGGCGATCGGCAACCCGTTCCAGCTCAATCAGACGGTGACGCTCGGCATCGTGTCCGCGCTCGGCCGGCGCGTCGGCATCACCGAGTACGAGGACTTCATCCAGACGGACGCCGCGATCAATCCTGGCAACTCCGGCGGCGCGCTCGTCAACGCGCGTGGCGAGCTGATCGGGATCAACACCGCGATCTTCAGCCAGAGTGGCGGCTACCAGGGCATCGGCTTCGCCGTGCCCAGCAACCTGGCCCGCCGCATCGTGTCGGAGCTGCAGCAGCACGGCGAGGTCCGCCGCGGGTCGATCGGCTACGTCGAGTTCGCCCCGCTGACGACGCAGGCGGCCGCGGAGCTCGGCGCGCCCGATACCGACGGCGTGCTCGTCGGCCGCATGCGCCGGGACTCGGCGGCCTACAGCGGCGGCCTCCGTCCGCTCGACATCGTGCTCGCCATCAACGGCGCGGCGGTCGAGGACGGCGGACAGCTCATTCGCCTGATTCGCGACGCCAGAATCGGCAGCACGGCCGTCGTCACCGTCCTCCGGGACGGCCGGACGCTCGAGCTGAAGATCCCCATCCGCAGCAGTACAGAACAGTAATGGGGTCGGGAGTCATTTTTAGAGGACACTCGAAAAAATGACTCCCGACCCCACACTCATGCTCGCCCTGGCGCTGGCGCTCGTCGTCGCCTACCTGGTGGCGGACATGGGCGCGCGCGTGGCGCAGTCGATGCTGCGCGGCGTCATCGGCGACCCGGAGCTCGAGAAGATCTTCGTCGACCGTCCCCGCCGCGTCGTCCGCATCGTCATCTTCCTGATCACGGCCATCGCCCTGTCGTTCCCGGCCATGCGGCTGGCAGGCGTCGAGAGCCCGGTCGGCGGGAACCCGCGCGCGGTCGCCGACTGGCTGCTGGACCGCGGCCTGCGCATCGCCGTCATCGCCATCGGCGCCTACCTGGTCATCCGCATCGGTTCGGCGGCGGCGCGGCGCTTCGAGCGCGAGATGAGTCAGGGGACCGGGCTCGACGTCATCGAGCGCACCAAGCGCGCCCAGACGCTCGGCCGGCTCCTGCAGAAGATGCTCGCGATCGTCGTCACCGCCATGGCGGGCCTCATGATCCTGCGCGAGCTCGACGTGGACATCACGCCGGTGCTGACGGGTGCGGGCATTGCCGGCCTGGCGGTCGGCTTCGGCGCGCAGACACTGGTCCGCGACGTGATCTCCGGTTTCTTCCTGATTCTCGAGGACCAGGTGCGCGTCGGCGACGTGGCGCAGGTGAACGGCCAGGGCGGGCTCGTGGAGGAGGTCAACCTCCGCACGATCGTGCTCCGCGACGAGCAGGGCGCGGTGCACATCTTCCCCAACGGCGAGGTGAAGACGCTCGCCAACATGTCAAAGGACTTCTCGTATTACGTGATCACCGTGGCCGTCCCCTTCGAAGGCGACGTCGATCGCGCCATGGACGCGATGCGCGCCGCGGCGGCGACGCTGATGGACGACGAGCAGTTCAAGCCGCACATCCTCGAGCCGCTGGACGTGTACGGGGTGGACAATTTCGAGCCGGGTCAGCTCGTGATCAAGGCGCGCATCAAGACCGTGCCGTTGAAGCAGTGGCTGGTGGGGCGCGAGCTGCGGAAGCGGATTGCGAGGACGTTCGCGGAACGGGGAATCAAGCTGCCGGTGCCAACGATGATGGTGCTGGCGAGTGAGGCGGGTGAGGCGGGTAAGGCGGGCAAAAACTAGACCTTCCTAGCCCCCACTCGCCCTACCCGCCCTACCCGCCCTACCCGCCCTACCCGCCTTACTAGCCCTGATTACACGCCGTGTCCGTAGCCGGACTCGTGCAGCGCGTGGTGCCCGGCGGCGGCGGGCGTGTCGAACGGGTCGATCGGCTCCTGCCCCGTCGGCTGCTTGGTCCGGACGCCGCTGACGACGGCGACGATGTCGTTGTCGGTGAGGATCTTGCGATCGTCGGCAATCGCCATCAGCGCGCGGTAGACCTCCACGAGCTCGGCGCCCTCGAGCTCGAAGCCGAGCTCGCTGCAGCGACGCTGCACCGCGTGGCGCCCCGAGTGCTTGCCGAGGATGAGCGGGTTCCACGGCGCGCCGACGTCCTCGGCGCGCATGATCTCGTAGGTGCGGCGGTCCTTGAGGATGCCGTCCTGGTGAATCCCCGCCTCGTGTGAGAACGCGTTCCGCCCGACGATGGCCTTGTTCACCTGCACCGGCTGGCCGGTCAGCCTGGTGAGCAGCTCGCTCGACGGGTAGATCTGCTTCGCGTCGATGCCGACGTGATACGGCATGCGGTCCGCGCGCACGCGGAACGCCATCACCAGCTCCTCGAGCGCCGTGTTGCCCGCGCGCTCGCCGATGCCGTTGACCGTGCACTCGACCTGGCGCGCGCCGCCCTGGATCGCGGCCAGCGTGTTGGCGACCGCCAGGCCCAGGTCGTCGTGGCAGTGCGCGCTGAAGACCACCTTGTCGGTGTTGGGCACGCGCTCGCGCACGCGGGCGAAGAAGTCACGCAGCTCGTCGGGCGTCGAATAGCCGACCGTGTCCGGCAGGTTGATCGTGCTCGCCCCCGCCTTGATCACTGCTTCGACGACGCGGCAGAGGAAGTCGAAGTCGCTGCGGGTGGCGTCTTCCGCCGAGAACTCGACGTCGAACGTGTGGTGCCGCGCGAAGCGGACGGCATCGACGGCCGCCTCGAGACACTGCTCGCGGCTGATGCGCAGCTTCGCCTGCAGGTGCAGGTCGGAGGTCGCGATGAACGTGTGGATGCGCCCCTTCTCGGCCGGCTGGATCGACCACGCGGCCTTCTCCAGGTCGGCGCGGTGGCAGCGCGCGAGGCAGGCGATCGCGGGGCGGCGGATCTCGGCGGCAATGCGGCGCACGGCCTCCGCGTCCGCGGGCGAGGCGATCGGGAACCCGGCTTCGATGATGTCCACGCCGAGGGCGTCGAGCTGGCGCGCCAGCAGCAGCTTTTCCGCCGGACGAAGCGAAAAGCCGGGCGCCTGCTCGCCGTCGCGCAGCGTCGTATCGAAGATCAGAACCTGTTCCTGTGCCACTCGGGACCTCCCGCTTGCCCAGTAGACGCGACCGGCCGGGATAATGTCAAAATGATAATTATTCTGCTTGGATTATCGGTCGTTATCGAGACGGGCCACAGGGACACGGAGTCACAGAGGTTGATTTCCTAATGTTTCTCTGTGTCTCTGTGTCTCCGTGGCCCGATGGGGCGAAAGACCGGAGCTGAACCGTGGAATTGAGCGAGCTGCGCGTCTTCCTGAAGGTGGCCTCGGAGCGGAGCTTCTCCCGGGCGGCCATGAAGCTGCACCGGACGCAGCCGGCCGTGAGCCAGGCCGTCAAGCGGCTCGAGGAAAGCGTCGGAGAGCGCCTGTTCGACCGCGCGACCAAGGACGCGACGCTCACCGACGCGGGGCGTCTCCTCCGCGACTACGCCGACCGCCTGCTGCGCCTCTCGGAGGAGGCCGAGACCGCCGTCAAGGATCTGCGCGACCTGCGCCGCGGGCGCGTGCTGATTGGCGCCAACGAAGCGTCGGTCCACGCCGTGCTGCCGCTCATCCAGCGCTTCCGCGAAGCGCACCCGCTGGTGCACGTGGACGTGCGGCGCATCCCCGCGCGGCAGATCGGCGCCGAGGTCGCGCACGGCAGCCTCGACTTCGGCGTGCTGACGTTCCAGCCGGCGGAGCCGAAGCTCGGCTCCGTCGTCCTTGGCCAGGACGAGCTCGTGATGCTCGTGCACCCCGCGCACCCGCTGGCGCACACGCGGGAGGTGACGTTGTCGGAGTGCGCCCGGCAGACGGTCATCGCCCACAACGACCCGTCGCACGTGCGCGAGCGCGTGCTGCGGCTCTTCGAGCAGCATCACATCCCCGCGAACATCCTGATCTCGCTGCCGAGCCTCGAGGGCATCAAGCGCGCGGTGGCGCTGCAGATGGGGGTGGCGCTCCTGCCGCGCCGCTGCGCGGAGCCCGAGATCTCACGCGGCGATCTCGTGGCCCTCGCCATGCCGGAGATCCGCCTGCGCCGCCACGTGCGAATGGTGTACCGAAAGAGCGGCGAGCGCTCTCACGCGTCCGCCGCCTTCCTCGCCATCGTCGAGGAGAAGAAAGAAGAGAAGAAGCGTGCCTGATTGTGGTCCGCCTAAAGGCGGACACTACGTCCCGTAGCATCCCGGCATACGTAGTGTCCGGCTTGAGCCGGACCACACGAGAGCGGTTTCTGAAACGTCGTAGTGTCCGGCTTTAGCCGGACCACACACGGCGGTGCCGATCAACTTGGTCCGGCTAAAGCCGGACACTACGAAGAAGTCGAAACCGCGCTAATTCGTCGGCACCGCTCGGTCGACCGGACCGAGCGTGCCGTTCAGCGAGAACAGCCACACGCTGTCGCCACGCGGCGATCCAGCGAAGAGATTGCCGCCGGAGTACACCGCGACGTACTGCTGTCCGCGGTGCTCGAAGACGCTGGCCGGCGCGTTCACGCCGGCGCCTGTCTGGAACTCCCACAGCATCCGCCCGTTCCGCGAATCGAGCGCCGTGAAACGGCCGTCGCTGCGGCCGACGAAGACGAGGCCGCCGGCGGTCGCCGTCGAGCCGCTGTAACACCGGTCCGGCCACTGCTGCTGCCACACCAGCTTGTTGGTGCGCATGTCGAGCGCCGCAAAGATGCCGGTGACGCCGAACGGCACCGTCCCGAACGCGCCGCCGAGATACCGCTCACCCTCTGGCGGCAGCTCGGGGCCGATGTCGTCCGCACGGAACACGCCCGCACGGTCGGCCGCGCACACGTAGAGAAAGCCGCTGCCCGGGTCGTACGAGCTCGGCGGCCAGTTCGCCCCGCCGCCCTGGCCCGGCTTCGCGGCAATCGGCTCGGTCCAGAACGGCGTGAAGATCCGTCCGTGGTTGACGACGCGGAACCCCTCGGGCGGGATGGCGACTGCCTGCGGCACGAACGCGTCGCCCACCGGGTACGGCTGCGTGCGCGCGGTGAGCTGGCGCGGCTCCTGCGGGACGGGACGCTCCTCGATGCCGATGAGCGGACGGCCGTTCGTGCGGTCGAGGATGTAGACCCAGCCGGTCTTTCCCGGCTGCGCGATGGCCTTGCGCGGGCGGCCGTTCAGCTCGATGTCGAAGAGGACCACGGGGCTCGGCGCGTCGTAGTCCCAGATGTCGTGGTGCACCTGCTGGAAGTGCCAGCGGTACTTGCCGGTCTTCGCGTCCACCGCCACCATCGACGCCGAGAACAGGTTGTCGCCGGCGCGCACGGCGCCGTTGAAGTCCGGGCCGGGGTTGCCGGTGGAGAAATAGAGGAGACCGAGCTCGGGATCGACGGCCGGCGTCTGCCAGACGGACGCGCCGCCCTTCTGCCAGACGGTGTTGGTACGCGGCCACGTGTCGTGGCCGAACTCGCCGGGTCCCGGAACCGTGTAGAACGTCCAGGCCAGCGAGCCGTCCTTCGCGTGGTACGCCTTCACGCGGCCGCGGATGCCGTATTCGGCGCCCGCGAAGCCGGTGATCACCAGGCCGTCGTAATAGAGCGGCGCGCTCGTGATGCTGAAGCCTTCCTCCCACCGCTCGGCCTGCACCGACCAGACCGGCGTGCCCGTCCGCTGATCGAGCGCGACCAGCTTGCCGTCGAGCTGGCCGACGTACACCCTGCCGTCGCCGAGGCCCACGCCCCGGCTCGTCCACCCGCAGCAGACGACGTCGATCGTCTGATCGAGGTTCGCCGTGTAGGTCCACAGCGTGGCGCCCGTGTCGACGCTCAGCGCAAAGACGTCATCCGCGCCGGTAACCACGTACATCACGCCGTCGGCAACGATGGGCGTGGCTTCGCCGGAATACTTGGCGGCCAGGCCGGATCCGTTCAGGCGCGCACGCCACGCGGCCTTCAGCCCGGAGACGTTGTCGCGCGTGATCTGCGTGAGCGGTGAATACCGGCGGTTATAGAGGTCGCCGCCGTTGGTCGGCCACCCGGTGGTTGGCGGCGCGACGAGCTCACGGCCCTGGCCGGACAGGGCGACGCAAAGCAGGCAGGAAACCGCGAGTGCACCCTTCAATTTCATGGGCGCAATCCTATAACGGGCGCGGCATGCCGCGCCCCTACCGTGTCAGAAACCCTTGATGTACGGAAGACGCGCGGCCACGGCATCCACCTCGCCGTAGCGCTCGAGGAGCAGGCCCGTCGTGTCCCAGGCGCCCGTCACGAACGCGTCGCGCGCCGCGGCGGGGATCGAGACCGCGCAGCTGTAGCCGTCGGTTTCGCAGACACCACGCGCGAGATCGACCGCGATGATCGTGTCCGGGCGCTCTTCGACACGGTCCATCAGCTCGCGGATCTCGAGCGCCGTCGCGGTGACGCACGGCATGCCGATCATCAGCGAGTTGCCGAAGAAGATCTCCGAGAACGATTCGCCGACGACGGCGCGGATGCCCCAGCGGCGGAGCGCCTGCGGCGCATGCTCGCGCGACGAGCCGCAGCCGAAGTTGCTGTTGACGAGCAGGACGGAGGCGCCCGCGTAGTGCGGGTTGTCGAACGGGTGGATGCCGTGCCCGTGGCTGGCCGCCTTCGATCCGGCGCGCTCGTCCTCGAAGATGTGCTGCTCCAGGCCGTCGAAGGTGACCGCCTTGAGGAAGCGCGCGGGCATGATGCGATCGGTGTCGATGTCGTCGCCGCGCATCGGCAGCGCGCGGCCCCTGACGGACGTGATGCGCTCGGCCTGCATCAATTCACCATCTCGCGCACGTCCGTGACCTGCCCGGCCACCGCGGCCGCGGCCACCATCGCCGGGCTCATGAGCAGCGTGCGGCCGGTGGGACTTCCCTGGCGGCCCTTGAAATTCCGGTTGGACGAGGCGGCGCAGACCTGATCGCCCGAGAGCTTGTCGGGGTTCATGCCCAGGCACATCGAGCAGCCGGCGGCGCGCCACTCGAACCCCGCCGATCGGAAGATTTCGTCGAGGCCTTCGCGCTCGGCCGCCTCCTTCACGGATGCCGAACCGGGGACGACGAGCGCCTTGACGTGCGGCGCCACGCGCCGCCCCTTCACCACGCGGGCGGCCTCGCGCAGGTCCGACAGCCGCGAGTTCGTGCACGAGCCGATGAACGCGACGTCCACCTTCAGCCCGGCGATGGGCCTTCCCGGCTGCAGCTGCATGTACTCGAGCGCGTCCCTGACCGCCGCCGGGTCGGTGCCGGGCTCGCGCCCCGACGGCACGACCTCGGCGACGCCAATCGACTGGCCCGGGTTCACGCCCCACGTCACCACGGGCGTCAGCTCCTCCGCCCTGATCTCCACGTCATCGTCATAGACAGCGTCGGGATCCGAGGCGAGCGAGCGCCACCAGGCGCACGCGCGATCGAATGCCTCGCCGGCCGGTGCGAACGGCCGCCCCTTGATGTAGTCGAACGTCGTCTGATCGGGATTGACGTAGCCGACACGCGCGCCGCCCTCGATGGACATGTTGCAGATGGTCATCCGCTCGTCCATCGACATCCGCTCGATGACCTCGCCCGCGTACTCGTACGCGTAGCCGACGCCGCCGGCGACGCCGAGGCGCTGGATGATCGTGAGCACGACGTCCTTCGCGTAGACGCCGGGCGGCAGCGTCCCCGTCACGCGGATGCGCCGCACCTTCAACGGTTCCATCGCCAGGCACTGCGACGCGAGCACGTCGCGCACCTGCGAGGTGCCGATACCGAACGCCACCGCCCCGAAGGCGCCGTGCGTGGACGTGTGGCTGTCGCCACAGGCGATCGTCATGCCCGGCTGCGTGAGCCCGAGCTCCGGCCCGATGACGTGCACGATGCCCTGCCGTTCGTCGTCGAGGCCGGCGAGGCGCACGCCGAAGTCGCGGCAGTTGCGCTCGAGCGACGCGATCATGTCCTCGGCCAGCACGTCGAGGAACGGCCGCGTGCGCTGGCTGGTCGGGACGATGTGGTCCACGGTGGCGAACGTGCGGTCGGGCCGCGCCACCGTCCAGCCGCGCGCGCGCAGCGTGTCGAACGCCTGCGGCGTGGTCACTTCGTGGATCAGGTGCAGGCCGATGAAGAGCTGCGTCTGGCCCGTCGGCAGCGCGCGCACTGAATGGAGGTCCCACACCTTCTGGAGGAGCGTCGTGCCCATTTATCTCTTAACTGTACCACTCGCTCTCGGCGCGGAAACGCTCGGGTGTCCGGCAATCCAGCATCTCCAGCGCTTATCGACGCCAACCCTAATTCCGATGCGTGGACCCCACGCCACGCTGCCGCGCCTCAAGCGGCGATCCTCGATCGTGAGACGGCCCGACGCCTGCCCTGAGCCTGGTCGAAGGGTCAGGTCGAGCAGGTTGTCCGTGAGCGTGATGCCGAGCGCCCGCGTGAGGTTCCCCGGCCCGCGGCACAGGTCGTGTTCCTCGATGTGCCGTCCGTCCGTTGCGCGGCGCCTGCGCATCAGCGCCAGCCCTTCAACCGGATCGAGCGCACGAATCAGCACCGCGGCTGGATCTCCCTCGGACTCGGTGACCGCGTTCACGAGGTGATGGATCCCGTAGTTCAGGTAGACGTAGGCGATGCCGGGCGGTCCGTAGAGCGGCGCGTTGCGGCGCGTCGGGCCCGGCGCGGCGTGACACGCCGGATCGTCCTCGCCGATGTAGGCCTCGGCCTCGACAATCATCCCGGCCGCGACGCCGTCCGGCGTGCGGTGGACGAGGACCTTCCCGAGGAGATCTTCAGCGACCTTCAGCGTCGGGCGGCTGTAGAACGATCGCGGCAGGACGGCGGGTCCACTCGTGTTCGTGGCGCGGACCCGCCCTACGTACGTAGGCCGGGTTCCGCTCGCATCGCGTCGCGGACCCGGCTTGCTACCGCGTGGCGTAGGCATTGGTCCGGCCGTCCGCCAGGACCTGGCGCAGCGCGCGCCCCGTGTGCGAGGCCTCCACCGCGGCCACCTTTTCCGGCGTGCCGGCGGCCACCACCCGGCCGCCCGCCTCGCCGCCCTCGGGGCCGAGGTCGATGACGTGGTCCGCCGTCTTGATCACGTCGAGGTTGTGCTCGATCACGAGCAGCGTGTGCCCTGCCTCGACCAGCTTGCGGAACGCGGCCAGCAGCTTCGCGATGTCGTCGAAGTGCAGGCCGGTCGTCGGCTCGTCGAGGATGTAGAGCAGCCGCTCGCCGCCGAACGACGCCAGGTGCGCGGCGATCTTGATCCGCTGCGCCTCCCCGCCCGACAGCGTCGTCGCCGGCTGGCCGAGACGGACGTAGCCGAGGCCGATCTCGTCGAGCACCTGCAGGCGGCGCAGCACCTTCGGCGACGTGCCGAAGAAGGTCAGCGCCTCGCGCACGGTCATGTCCAGCACCTGGTGCACGTTCCTGCCGCGGTAGCGCACCTCGAGCACCTGCGGCTTGAAGCGCATGCCGTCGCACTGGTCGCAGGGCACGAACACGTCGGCGAGGAACTGCATCTCGACGCGCACCTCGCCCTCGCCCTGGCAGGCCTCGCAGCGGCCGCCCGGGACGTTGAACGAGAAGTGGCTCGCGGTCAGCCCGCGCGAGCGCGCGTCCTTCGTCAGCGCGAAGAGCTCGCGAACCGGGTCGAACGCCTTCAGGTACGTCACCGGGTTCGAGCGCGGCGTCCGGCCGATGGGCGTCTGGTCCACCAGGATGACGTCGCTGATGTATTCGAGCCCCTCGAGGCCGCGGCACACGCCGACGCGGCGGTCCCAGTCGCCCTTGGCGCGCTTGATGGCGGCGTACAGCACGTCGTGCACGAGCGTGGACTTGCCCGACCCGCTCACGCCGGTCACGCACGTCAGCGTGTTCAGCGGGATGTCGACGTCCACGTGCTTGAGGTTGTGCTCGCTGGCGCCGTACAGCGTGATCTTCTGGCCCGTGCCGCGGCGGCGCGGAGTCGGCACCGGAATGGCCAGCTCGTTGCGCAGGTACTTCGCGGTCAGCGACCGCGGCTCCTGCAGCAGGCCGGGCAGATCGCCCGAGAACACCACGCGGCCGCCCTGCTCGCCGGCGCCGAGTCCGATGTCGACGATGTGGTCGGCGACGCGGATCATGTCCTCGTCGTGCTCGACGACGAGGACCGTGTTGCCCTGGTCGCGCAGCTGCAGCAGGATGTCGATCAGGCGCTGGTTGTCGCGCGAGTGCAGGCCGATCGACGGCTCGTCCAGCACGTACAGCGTCCCGACGAGCGCGGACCCGAGTGAGGTGGCGAGGTTGATGCGCTGCGACTCGCCGCCGGAGAGCGTGGACGACAGCCGGTCCAGCGTCAGGTAGTCGAGGCCCACGTCGGCAAGGAACGACAACCGCCGCCGGATCTCCCGCAGCACCTTCTCGGCGACCGCCGCCTCCTTCTCGGTGAGCTGCAGACCGGCGAAGAACTGCTGCGCCTCGCTGACCGTCAGCGCCGACACCTGATCGATCGTCCGGTCGCCGACACGTACGACACGCGCTTCACGCCGCAGACGGGCGCCGCCGCAGTCCGGACAGGCCAGGTATCCGCGATAGCGGCTCAGGAACACGCGGACGTGCACCTTGTACTTCTTGCGCTCCAGCCAGCGGAAGAAGCCGCGGATGCCGTCGTAGTCGCCCTGCCCTGAGCCTGTCGAAGGGTCGTGGCCTTCGACGACGAACTGGCGCTCGTCGGCGGAAAGATCCGCCCACGGCACATCGAGGCGCAGGCCGGCCTTGCGCGCCGCGCGCTTCAGCCCGGCGAGCTGCGCGCGGTAGTGCGGCTTGCTCCACGGCTCAATGGCGCCCTGGTTGATCGACTTCGAGTGGTCGGGCACGACGAGGTCCATGTCGAGCTCGATGATGTTGCCGAAGCCGTGACACGTCGGGCAGGCGCCGAACGGGTTGTTGAACGAGAAGAGGCGCGGCTGCGGGGTTTCGTAGGGGATGCCGCAGGGCCGGCACTCGAAGCGTTCGGAAAACACGAGGCGGCTCATGGGGTCAGACCCCATGACACGGGGCGTATCAAGGGGTTGAGTCGACCCGTGAATGGGGTCTGACCCCACGACGATCGCGAAGGCGGCGCCGCCGCCCTCCTGGTACGACGTCTCGATCGAGTCGGTGAGGCGGCTGCGGAGATCGCCTTCGATCCGCAGGCGGTCGACCACGACCTCGAGCCGCGTCTGGCCCCGAAGCGCCGCGGGGTCCACCTCGTCGAACGTCACCGCCCGGCCGTCGATGAGCAGGCGGCCGAAGCCGCGGCGCCGCAGCGTGTTCAGCGTCTCGGCAATGGGATCGAAGGTCCCCTTGCGCTCCTCGGTCTCGTCCGGCGTCTCCTCGTCGCCGCCCGCGTCAGCGGCGCCTCGAGCCGGCATCTCCACGACCGGGATCTCGTACCCGATCATCACGCGCGTGCCGTCCGGCAGCTCGCCAATCCGGCGGGCGACGACCTCAGCCGTTTCGCGGACGACCTCCTGCCCGCACTGCCGGCAGTACGTCCGCCCGACGCGCGCGTACAACAGCCGCATGTAGTCGTGGATCTCGGTCGTGGTGCCCACGGTCGACCGCGGGTTGCGGACGCTGTTCTTCTGGCGGATCGCGATGGCAGGGCAGATGCCCTCGATGCGATCGACGTCGGGTTTCTCCATCCGTTCGAGGAACTGGCGGGCGTACGCCGACAGCGACTCCACGTAGCGCCGCTGCCCCTCCGCGTAGATGGTGTCGAAGGCGAGCGAGGATTTCCCCGATCCGCTGACCCCCGTGATGATCACGAGCTTGCCGGAGGGCAGCGTGACGTCGACGTTCTTCAGGTTGTGCGTCCGGGCGCCGCGCACCACCAGCGGACCGCGTGCCGGAGCCTGAGCGTCAGGTGTACCCACTGCGAGCGATTTCCCCAGAACGGTAAGGAGAGAATGTTACTACACACGGGCGCGGCATGCCGCGCCCCTACCATGAGCCGGAAGCGGGGCACGCGCCATGAGCCGGAACCACGGCACGCGCCATGAGCCGGAAGCGGGGCACGCGACACGTCTCCGGACATGAGCATCCTCAATCACGCCCGTGACTCGCGCCCTGACGGCCTCTGCTGAAAAGCGCCTGCTCGTCCGCATCGCCGGCGCGGGCTACGCCCTCGCCCGCTGGGACACGCGCGGCCTGTGGCTCGTCATCATCGCGCTCGCGCTCAACTGGCTGGGCGACAGCCTCGATGGCACGCTCGCGCGCGTACGCCGCGTCGAGCGGTCGCGCTACGGCTTCTACGTAGACCACGTCCTCGACATCGTCGGCATCACGTTGCTGATGGCCGGGCTGGTCGTCGCCCTGGCGGTGGCGGTGGTCAGCGATACGCTGGCGCTGGCGCGGCTGGAGCCGAGGTCGTCGAGGTCGTAGGGCTGGCCTTTACGGCCCGCCGGATCACGCCGTAACGGCCGCGCCGAGAAAGGCGCGATTCACCGCCGCACTGTCGCTCCACTCGCGGAACCGCACGACCTTCCCGTTCCGGATCGTGAAGACCATCACCCAGTCGGCCGCAATCGTCTTCCTGGTCGCCTTCACCGTCGCCTTGTACGTGCCCACCGACACCACGGTGTCGCCCTGGGCCACGAACTCGCGCGGCTCGAACTGATGAAAATCCAGCGTCGTGCCGACCGTGGCGAAGAACTCGCCGACGGCCGCGCGGCCGCGCTTCAGGCCGGCGTGCGGCGCCACACCCTCGCTCCCCTTCACGCCCTCCCACTCGACCTGCTCGTCCACCAGGGCGAGGATGGCGTTGACGTCGCCGCGCCCGAAGGCGGCATAGGCGTCTTTCACGATCTGCGTATTCCCGGCTTCAGACATCGCTTCTAACCCTCCGCTGTCCATTACGGACGGGCCGGGAGATCGGATGTGCGTCACGGGGTACCATCGTGGCCGTGCAGGAACTCGAACTGATCCTGACGCTGGCCGGCGGACTCAGCGCGGCGCTGATCTTGGGCTACGTCACGCACCGGATCGGCCTCTCGCCCATCGTCGGGTATCTGCTCGCCGGCGTGGCGATCGGGCCGTATACGCCGGGGCTCGTCGCCAACGCGGAGCTGGCCGAGCAGCTCGCCGAAGTGGGCGTGATCCTGCTCATGTTCGGCGTCGGCCTGCAGTTTCACGTGGAAGAGCTGCTGGCGGTCCGGCGCGTCGCGGTGCCGGGCGCGGCGGCGGGCATCGCGACCGCCACCCTCCTCGGCGCGCTTGCGGCGCAGGCAATGGACTGGAGCTGGACGTCGTCAGTCGTCTTCGGCCTGACGCTGTCGGTCGCCAGCACGGTCGTGCTCGTGCGCGTGCTGTCGGACTCGCGCCAGCTCCACACGTCCAGCGGTCACATCGCGGTCGGCTGGCTCGTCGTCGAGGACCTGTTCACCGTGCTCGTGCTGGTCCTGATGCCGACGATCGTCGCGCGCGGCGCGGACGCGGAAGGGGTTCTGGCCGCCGTCGGCGTGTCGCTGGCCAAGATCATCGCGCTGCTGGCCTCGGCGGCGTTCGCCGGCACGCGCATCATCCCGCAGCTGCTCGACCGCGTCGCTGCGACCCGGTCGCGCGAGCTGTTCACGCTCACCGTGCTCGTGCTCGCGCTCGGCATCGCCGTGCTGGCGACGACGGTATTCGGCGTGTCGATGGCGCTGGGCGCCTTCGTCGCCGGCCTGGCGGTGGGGCGCTCGGAGTACAGCCTGCGGGCCGCGACCGACGAGCTGCCGATGCGCGATGCGTTCGCGGTGATCTTCTTCGTCTCCGTCGGCATGCTGCTCAATCCCGGCCGGCTGTTGGAGGCGCCGTGGCTGGCGCTCGCCGCGTTCCTGATCGTGGTCTTCGCGAAGCCGCTCGTCGCCGCCTTGATCGTCGCGCTGATGAAGTACCCGATCCGGACCGTGCTCACCGTGCCCTCGTCGCTCGCGCAGACCGGCGAGTTCTCGTTCATCCTCGCCGCGCTCGCCACCGACCTCGGCGTGCTGCCGGCGACGGCGATGAACATTGTCGTGGCCGTCTCGATCGCGTCGATCCTGATCAATCCCGTGGTGGCGAAGATCATCGGTCCCGCCGAGCGGTGGCTGGCGCACCGCCGGCTGTTCACGCGCGGACGCTTCACGGATCACCTGGAAGACCGCGGCGCCGCCTCGTCGCTGCAGGCCGAGGATCGCGCGATCGTCATTGGCTACGGCCCCACCGGGAGGACGGTCACGCGGCTGCTGCGCGAGAACGGCATCGCGCCCACGGTGATCGAGATGAACATCGATACCGTGCGCCAGCTGCGGCAGGACGGCATCTCGGCGGTCTACGGTGACGCCCGCGATCCGGACACGCTGCGCACGGCCGGCGTGCGCCACGCCTCGACGCTCATCGTCAGCGGTGCGGACGCGGGAGCGCCGGAGGCCATCCGTGCGGCGCGCGAGCTCAACCCCGTCATCCACACGTTCGCCCGCGGCGCGTACCTGCGCGACGTGCCCAAGCTGAGGAACGCGGGCGCCGAGCAGGTCTTTTCCGGTGAAGGCGAGGTCGCGCTGGCGATGACCGAGGCCGTCCTGCGGCGGCTCGGCGCGACGCCGGACCAGATCGACCGCGAGCGGCAGCGCGTGCACGGCGAGCTCCTCGGCATCGATCGCCCGGCACCGGCCGCGCAGGACGCCGACACCGGCGGCCTGCAGTTTTAGGAATATACTCGGCCCCCTCGGAGGTTGATGGATGCGCGCATGGATGACGATGGCGGTGGCGGCGGCGGTCGTGGTGGGGCTCGGGGCGCAGGCGCCCGTGGAGCTGAAGGTCGGCGACATGGCGCCCGACTTCACCCTGCAGGGCACCGACGGCAAGGCCCACCGGCTGTCGGAGTACCGGGGCAAGCAGGCCGTCGTCGTGGCCTGGTTCCCGAGGGCGTTCACGCAGGGCTGCACGATCGAGTGCAAGTCGCTGGCGGAGAACGGCGACCGGATCAAGAAGTTCGAGGTGGCGTACTTCATGGCGAGCGTGGACACGCTCGCGGACAACATCGCGTTCGCGAAGGCGACGTCGGTGAAGCTCGGCGAGCAGGTCGTCGAGAAGAAGGAAGCAGACTTCCCGATGCTGGCGGATCCGACCAGGGAAGTCGCCACGAAGTACGGCGTGCTGAACCCGCAGCGCGGCTTCGCCAACCGGTGGACGTTCTACATCGACAGGAACGGCCGCATCGCGGCGATCGACAAGGCCGTCCGGCCGGCGACCTCCGCCGAGGACATGATCGCGAAGCTGACCGAGATCAAGGTCGCCGCGCGCAACTAGCGCGCCGCATCGGGCGTGCAATCCGCTCGGGGCGTCTGGATCATGGAGATCCGGACGCCCCGAGTGCGTGTCCGGCGTTCCCGCTGAGGTGCCTATGAGTCCTGACGTGCCGCCGATGGAAGAACCGCTGGCCGAACTGGAGCGCCGGCTGCTCGACGACTACATCCGCGAGGTCGAAGCCTGCGCCCACTACGTCCACGAGATCCACCGCCACGAATAACTCTGGATTCATGTGGGGCGGACCTTGTCAGGTCCGCCTCGTTTCGCGCCGACCGCTGCTCGTCCTGCCGGCCGGCTCACCACGCCTCAGTCGTGGGGGCCGGCTTCAGCCGGCCCTTCGGCATGCTAAGATCGATCGTTCGACCCGCCTTGCCGGCGTAGCTCAGTTGGTAGAGCAGCTGATTCGTAATCAGCAGGTCGTCGGTTCAAGTCCGACCGCCGGCTCCACATCTTCAGTTGTGAGTTCCCACGACGCTGGTGACGTTCCCGGTTTCAGCCTAATCCGAGGAACGACGGCTTCGATCTATCCATCGTCCGCACCGTCGCATGACACACGATGAGCCTGCCGTCGCCCTGTCGGTCGTTATTCCCGCTTTCAACGAAGGCACGCGGATTGCGGAGAGCGTTCTCGCGCTTCAATCGAGACTCGCCGCCGTGGCCGATACGTGGGAAATCCTCGTGGTCGATGACGGCTCGACGGACGACACCGCCCGCATCGTCGAACAGATTGGCGAGGCAGACCCGCGGGTTGTGTTGCGGCGCGAGCCCCACCGCGGCAAGGGAGGCGCAGTGCGCCACGGCTTGATGGCCGCGAGAGGGCAGCTCAGATTCATGTGCGACGCGGATCTGTCGATGCCGGTGTTCGAGCTGCCGCGTTTTCTCGACGAGGTCCCGGGCCGATGTGACATCGCCATCGCCACCCGCGAAGGCACGACGGCCAGGCGCATAGACGAGCCGTGGATCCGGCACTTCATCGGCCGCCTCTTCAACCGTGTGGTCCGCACCGTGGCGTTGGCCGCCGTGAATGACACGCAATGCGGGTTCAAGCTGTTCAGCGCGGTGGCAGTCGAACGCATCGTGCCATGGCTGATGATCGAGGGATGGGCGTTCGACGTCGAAGTCCTGTTCGTCGCGCGCTTGCGCGGCCTGCGTGTCCACGAAGTTCCCATCGAATGGCGATTCCAGCAACGCTCGCGCGTCAGGCCGTTGCGCGATGGTCTTCTCATGCTGCGAGATGTGGCGCGAATTCGCTGGAACGCGTGGCTGGGCCGTTATGCAGAGGTCCCGTCACGGCGAGGATCGCCGAGGTCCGAGGCACGATGACGACGCGATGTTGAAGGCGAATCGCACGACCGTGCGTCAATGCCAGGCGGTCACGGGCGGATGGTGGTAATCTCCCACTCCGTTGCCATTGCCCCCGGCCGGCATCGATTCGAAGCAGAGCGCACCAGCCGCGGGCCCGCGCCGACTCGGCTACGCGTCCGCTCTGGCAGTCGGAGGATTGATGAGCATCTTCCTGCTGCAGATTCCCGTCCAGCTCAGTGACTCCTTCACCGAGTTCACGAACATCGCGGGGCGCTCGCTGCTCGAAGTCGTCAGCGCCGAGTTCCAGAACGGCAGCTATTTTCGCCCCCTGCGGCGCGGGTTGATCAAAGTCGTTGTCGACCTGTCGGGCGGCAACTATCACCTGGCGTTTCGCGGTTTCCAGGCGGCGCAGGTCGTCGTGCTGCTGCTGCTCGCGGTGCGAATGCTGCGCGTGCAAAGCCGTGCCGGCATCGTCGCGCTTCCCCTGGCACTGGCGATTCTCGTTGGCATCCACACCTTCGCCGGCGTGGTACTCGAAGGGTTTCCCATCAATCACTTCCTGACCGTTCTCGTCTGCTGCGCCGCAGCCGTGAACCTCGCCCAGGCGCGGCCGCGAGCGCTGGTCGATGCCGCCGCTGCGGTCGTGCTCGTCGCGGCAATGTTGACGATCGAGAGTGGTCTGCTGGTCTGGGTGCTCTTTGTCGCTGCCCGCGCGGTCGGCTGTCGAGGCGTCTCGCGTCATGGACTGATCGTGCTGACGGCCTGCGTCGCGCTGTATTTCGTCGGACGTTTCGTCGTACTCGGAGGCAGCGCGCCGGGACTCACCGAGCGGAGCGCCGGCTTCGGTTTTTCGGCCCTCGATCCCGACGAGCTCGTGGCACGCTTCGGGTCCAATCCTGCGCCGTTCCATCTGTACAATTTCGTGAGCGCGATCAGTTGCGTCTTGTTCGCCGAACCGCGCGGCGGTGTCTGGGCGTTCGTCAGAAACCTCACGAGCGGCATTCCCGAAGCCTGGCAAGTCGTCAACGTCATCACGAGCACCGCGACGACCCTGCTGATCGGCCGCTACACCGCGCTCCGGTTCTCGTCGTGGCGCGCTGGAGCGTTCAACGACGCCGACCGGTTCGTGGTGTTGTTCCTCGTCATGCTCCCGGCCAATGCGCTGTTCGCCGCCGCCTATGAAAAGGACGTAATCATGAGTCCGGCCGGCCTCTTCTATGCCGCCGCGGCGTACATGGTCGTGCGCGAGATGACCGCCGCGGAGGCGTCGCCGCGTGTGACGCCTCTGATCGTGGCGCCGGTGCTCGTTCTCGTGATCGCCGTTGGCTGGACGGTCAGGTTCGTCGGGATTCACGACAGCCTGCGCGCGCGGGCGATGAGCGTCCGCGACGAGTGGGCGTACTACGACGACTGGGCTCGTGAACAGCCGACGGACACTTCGCTGGATGCGCCACAGGCCGCCATCAAGCAACAGCTCTTCGAGGATGCCGTCTTGCGCGCGCCGCGCGTTCCGCAGCTGTCGCTCGGAGCGATCGGCGCGCTGTTCGATCGGACCCAGTGATGTCGACGGACGTAGCCGCGCGTGTCGTGCTGCCGCCGCTGGCGGGCTTCGTTCTTGTCGTCGGCTATGTCGTCGCCGAATCGCTCGGGTGCGGAGCGCTCACCGTGCCCGAGGCCGGCACCGTGTCCGAGGCCGCCGCGATGGGACGGGCGGCGCGCGCGCTGCAGCTCATGGCCGAAGGCCAGGACGCCAACCAGCCTCAGCGCGTGCGCGAAGGGCTCCTCGACCAGGCCAGTCACGAGCTGCTCCCGATCGATGCGGCGATCCTGGGCAGGCACGCCGAGATCGTACGGCTCCTTCAGCGTTCGGGAGTCGTCCAACGTAACACCGACCGGACGGCATGTTTCGCTAGGATGCGACTTCCGGAGGTGCTTTCCGATCTGGGATCGTCCGCCGCCCCGGCCGACAAGGACTCGGACATCGAGACTACCATCCGGACCTGCACGCCGAAGGAACCCTTGCGATGACTCGGTCGGCGACCAACGCGCTCCTTCTCATCGCGGCAGGGAGTCTCTATGTCGCGTTGAGGCTGTATTCGGGTGCCACGCCCCTTCATGAGGGCCTCGGACCTCGGGGACCGATGTATACCAGTATGGTGACCGCTCACACCCTGCGGGGAGAAACGCTGGGCGAGCGGCTGTGGCCGGCGTTTCCGCTCGCGGCGACAGCGATCTATCTCGTGACCGGGAACCTCGTCAGCAGCTTCCAGGCCGTGAACTTCGTCGGATTTCTCGTTCTGATTCTTGCCGCCGCTCTGATTCTCGATGCGCGACGCGCGCCCCTCAGCGTCAAGGTGTGCGCCCTGATGACCTTGACTCTGGCTGGATGGCCTGTCGGCACTGCGGCGTACAGTGCCGCGCAGCCGTACTTGTTCGGCGTCGCGCTGACCACACTCGGAGTTGCGGCATGCGAAACGGGAGGTTCGCGGTTCATTGCGGCCGCGCAGATCGCCTCGGTCTTCGGGTCTCCGGTCGGCGTCGCCTCACCCGTGTTCGGTACCTGGCGGAGCTGGAGGCTGAACCGGCGACGCCTGTCTGAGTTGTTCGTGTTTGCTCCCGGCCTGCTCGTGTGGCTGTTGATCCAAACGTGGGCCCGCGGCGGCCCATCCGGCTTACGGGACCTCCTTCGGTTCTCACGCGTGCGGTCGGACGTCGTCCTCTGGACCGAACCCGTGTTCATGATGTTCGGCGCCTATTTTCTGGTCACCGTCGTCGGCGGCCTAACCATCCTCCTCTGTTCGCGGCCACGTTGGATCGGCCAGTTCCTCGGCCGGCAGCCCGAGATGTGGGCGCTCGTCGCCGTGCCGCTGGTGTTCACCCTGACCGGGGGCGTCGAAGCCCAGACGCTCGTGCCGTTTCTGATTCCCTTCTGGTTGCTCGCGGTTGGAACGTGGGCACACGAACAGAAGTCATCGCTGCTGGCGCCGGTCATGCTCGCCGGGTTGCTGACCGTGCTGACCCAGCATCCCTGGGCGGGAATGGACGACGCGGCCTATTTCGTCGACTGGTGGCCGTACTCCGTGCACGCCGCCCGGGTGAGCGGCATCACGGTCGACGACACGGTTTTCAACGGCATCTGGAGAGTTCGCGTCCTGATCGCTCTCGGAGGGCTCATTGCGTGCGCGCTGTGGTGGCGACGCGCTGACAAAGAGTCGAGACCCGACGGGTGACGTTGTTTCAGAGCCGCAGCGGCGCGCTGTACATCGACGCCAGGTTCTCAGCCCGGCTGAGCAGCGCGCAAGCCGGGGACCTGATTCGGAACGCGCTCGCCGCGAAGATCCAATCGTAAACCCCGCCGGCCGGGCCGAAAGGTGATACCTTCGCAGCCCGGCTGTGTCGCTCGTCCGCGGGCTGTCGCTCCCGCATCTCGTCGCGCTCCTGATCAACGGCATCATCGGCGCAGGCATCCTTGGCCTGCCCGCGCGGGCGTACGCGCTCGCCGGCCCGTACAGCCCCCTCGTCTGGGTCGCCTCCGGCATCCTGGTCGCCGGCATCGCGCTCTGCTTCGCCGAAGTCAGCAGCCGCTACCGCGATTCGGGAGGGCCCTACCTCTATGCGCTCGAGGCGTTCGGTCCCACCGCCGGCTTCCTGACCGGCTGGCTGACGCTGACCTCGCGCGTCGTCGCCATCGCGACCGTCGCCAGCCTGCTCATGTCGTACGTCGGCGCGCTGACGGGCGGCACGGTCGGCAGTGCGCTGCGCATCGGCATCTTCGCGGTTCTGTACGGCGCGATGGCGACGGTCCTCGTCCGCGGCATCCGCCCGACCGCGTGGGCGAGCTCCCTGCTGACGCTGACGAAGCTCGGGCTGATCGTCGGCTTCGTCGCCATCGGCCTGCTGACCGCGCCGCTGCCAGCCATCGCCGGTCCGCTCCCCACCGTCACTGACGTCTCGGCCGCGGTGGTGATTCTGCTGTTCGCGTTCTTCGGCTTCGAGAACGGCACCTATGCGGCCGGCGAAACGGTCAGCCCCCAGCGCAACATGCCGATCGCCATCCTCGCCAGCGTCAGCATGGCGGCGTTGCTGTACCTGGGCGTGCAGGTCGTCTGCATCGCCGCCGTCCCGGACCTCGCCGTCTCCGACCGTCCAGTGGCGGACGCCGTCGAGCGGCTGTTCGGCGCGCGTGCGGCGTGGATCGTCGCCATCGCGGCCATCGTGCTCATGGTGGGGACGATGCTGGCCGTGCTGGTCGGCTCGACACGCCTGCTGCTGGCGATGGCCGAGCGCGGCCAGATCCCCGCGCGCTTCGCCCGGCTGCACCCGGACTTTCGAACGCCGATGCTCGCCATCGGCGTCATGGTCACCGCGGCGTTCGTCGCGTCGCTCTTCGCCGAGTTCGCCACCGCTGCAGCCATCACCGTGACCGCCCGCGTGCTCACCTACATCGTCGTCTGCCTGTCGCTGCCGGTGCTGCGCCGCGGGAGTGCCCCCGCGGCGCTCTTCCGCCTGCGCGGCGGCGTGGCGATCGCGCTCGCGTCGGCGGCCGTGAGCACCTGGCTGATCACGACGACGAGCCCGGCGGAGCTGTTGATGACCGCCGCAGTGGCGGCAGCCGGGTGGACGGCGTGGGTCCTCAGATCACAACCTTCGTCATTATCCCGGCCGGGAACATCTCCTCTGGCCTGAGCTGCCGGTGGGCGATGCCCTGCTGGTGCGTGTAGAGCGCCATCTGCTCGAGCGTCGGCCGGTTCTCTTCGATCCCGTACGGAAAGAGATCGCCGCCGAACGTGTCGCGCATGCGGCGCGCGTACTGCGTCAGCCACGGCACGGGATACCGTGAGACCGCCGGATCGAGGATCCGCTCGAGCGAGCGGCGCCTGGACTCGAGAAACGCGTTGAACAGGTTCCGCGGCGCCCACGGGTGCTGCTCGGCGATCGACCGCTTCATGGCGATGATGTGCATGATCGGCCAGACCTTCGTCCGCGTGTAGTACTCCTCCTCCATCTCCACGTGATTCGGAAACAGCCGGACGACATCGGCGTGGCCATCGAGGAAGCACGTCGGTGGCCGGGCGATGATCGCGCAGTCGATCTCGTGCGCGGCCAGCATGTCGCTGAGGCTGCGATCGGCCACGCGCGTGAGGCGCACGCCTTTCGGCAGGTTCACCTCCACCTTCTCCTCGCGCCCGGGCGCGTTGGCGCCGGCCTGGTACCACTCGACGTCGGTGAGCGCGACGCCCATCTCGTTCTGCATCCAGCCGCGCATGTAGACGGCAGCCGAGTGCGCCCACTCAGGCGATCCGACCCGCCTTCCCTTCAGGTCGGCCACGGTCCGGATGCCGCTCCTGCGGTTCACATAGAACGAGGAGAAGCGGAACAGCCGCGAGCAGACCACCGGCAGGCCGACGATGTCGGCGTCGGGCCGGCTCACCTGCGTGCAGAACTTGGCGAACGACAGCTCGGAGAGGTCGAATTCGCGGTTCGCGGTGAAGCGCGCGAAGCACTCGTGGTGCCCGAGGGTCAGCCACGTGTGGTCGATCCCCTCGGCCTTCACCAGGCCGAAGCGGAAGTCGCGGAAATGGTCGTAGTCGGTGGTGGCGATCGTGAGCGGCAGCGCGGACACGCGAGAAAGGATACACTTGCGCGATGCGGCGGCTGCTGCCCGTGCTCGTGCTCGTCGCCGTCCCCACGCTCCCGCACGCGCAGGAGGAGCGTCCCGTCCCCTCCGATTCCAGCCGCGTTCGCATTGCCGGCTGCGCGCACGACCGCGCCTTCATCGTGGACGTACCGCAGGGACGCGAGAGATCCAGCAACGGCATCGCGCCGGGCCGCCGCTTCCGGTTGTCAGGACCGCGCAGCGTGCTGGGGAACATCAGGCGCCGCGAGGGCTCGATGGTGGAGATCACGGGCCTGGTGCGGAAATCCGATCTCGCCGGGCCCGGCGGCGTGCGCCTCTTCGGCGGCCGCGTCCGCATCGGCGGCGCGCCGCCGCGCGACCGCAACGACCCGATGTACAACCAGGTCGTCATCGACGTCGAGTCGTTCCAGCTCCTCCCCGACAGCTGCCCGGCGCGTTAGAGCGGTTTCTGAAACGTCGTAGTGTCCGGCTTCAGCCGGACCACGTTGATCGGCACCGCCGTGTGTGGTCCGGCTAAAGCCGGACACTACGAAGAAGTCGAAACCGCGTCAGCCCGGGTTTATCGCTGAACAGGCGTTCGGTTGACCTCGTGCCCGCGCAGGACCACGCGCGCAATACGCCGCGTGTTGGTGATGTCGCTCAGGGGACTGGCCTCGAGGACGACGAAGTCGGCGCTCTTGCCCGCCGCGACCGTGCCCAGGTCGAGGAGGCCGAGCACCTCGGCCGACACGCGCGTGCCCGCCGTCAGCGCCTGCGCCGGCGTGAGCCCCGCATCGACCAGGTTCTCGAGCTCCGTGTGCATGGTCCAGCCGACGAACTGATCCCCGGTCTGGCCTCCGCCGTCCGTGCCGATCCCGATCTTCACGCCGGCGGCCGCGAGCGTCCGGATCGATCGCACCAGGCGCTCCCATTCCTTCCGTCCCTGCTCCACCGCCTGCGCGCTCTGGTTCGCGAGTCGATCCTGCAGCCGCCTGATTTGCGCCGGCGACACGGTCTCACGAATGAGCGGATGCGGCGGACTGATCCACGGCGCCGACACGATGCGGCGCGGCCCGCCCAGCGCCGTAAGGACGACGACGTCCGGGTGCTGTTTGAAGAGCGTGACGAGCTCCTCGTCCACGTCCACGATCATGTGCGCGAACACGTCGACGCCGGCGCGGAGCAGCGCCTTCGCGTGTGCGGCGGCGGTCGCGTGGACCGCCACACGCATGCCGCGCGCGTGCGCCTCGGCGATGATGGCGCGGTACAGCTCCGGCGCCAGCGGCGCGATCGCGCCGCCGCGATCGTCCACCCACGTCTTGATCAGGGTGACCCGGCGGCGTGAGAGCTCCTCCACGGCCGCGCGCGCGCCTTCGACCGTCGTGATCGCGTAGGCGGCATGCCGCATGTTCGCGGGGCCGATCTCGACGAGCGGCGCCAACCCTTTGCCCGCGGTGAGGAACCGCGCCAGGCCGGGGTGCCCGCCTGCCGCGAATTCCTCGCGCAACAGAAACGGCAGCTCACCGAAATCGCTGCCCATGGCCTGGCTGGCCGCGACGCCGAAATACGCGAAGCGCCGCATGTGGTCGAGGATGTTCTCGCGCGTGTAGTTCTGCGGACCGCTGGTGAGGTCCTTCATGTAGCCGATGTGCGAGTGCGCATCGACCAGCGCCGGAATCACCGTCGTGCCGGTGAGGTTGACGCGCGACGCGCCCGGCGGCGCCTGCACCTCGCCGGCGCGGCCGACGCGCGAGAAACGGCCGTTCGCGACGAGAAACGCCGAGCGCTCGACGGGCGCGCCGCCCTCGCCGGTAATGAGCTGCGCCCCTTCGTAGAGCACGGCGCCGGGATTCTGCGCCTGGACTGACAGGACGACGCAGGAGGCGGCAAGCAGCGAGACGAGCAGCGCGTTCTTCACGCCCCATCTTCTATCATGCCGGCGCCGCAGGCGCAGAGACTGGAACTCCAGCCCGCGCTCCTCCGTCCACTCCCACATCGTGCGCGTTGCCACGAGCATTCTTGCGGTGGTTGTGTACTCGGTGTGCCTGCCGTTGGTCACCACGGCAGCCGCGGTTCGTCACTCGCTGGTGGTACGAATCTACGACGCCGCGGGACTGGACGCGCGCGAACGCGCGCGCATGATGGACGATGCGCGGCTGGCGCTGGCGGCGGAGCACATGGACGTCGTGTGGCACGACTGCGACGGCCGCGCCGGCAGCCTGCACGGCTGGTGCGCGGACGCGCCCGCGCCCCGTGAGCTCATCGTCCGGCTGGTGCGCGCGCCGGGACCCGCCAACCGGCAGGTGCTCGGCCACGCCTACGTGGACCCCGCACGGAGCCACGGCACGCTCGCCACGGTCTTCATCGATCGCATCGAGCGGATCGCGGCCGACGTGAACGCCGATCGGTCGCTGGTGACGGGCCGCGTGATCGCGCACGAGATCAGCCACCTCGTACGCGGAAGCGTCCACACCGACGCCGGGTTGATGAAGCCGGTGTGGACGCTGGAGGACCTGACTGCTTGTGCGCGTGCTGAGGTATCGTGAGGACCTGACTCCCGGTGCACGCTGTGCACCGCGGCCCGACGAGCTCGGAACCCGGCGACGATGCCGAGCTCCAGGCTCCTCAGCTAAGATATGGCCGCCATGAAAAGACGGTTCGCGGTTTCCTTCCTCGTCCTGGCGCTGATGCTGGGCGCCGCGCAGACGCTCGCGGCCCAGGACCTCGTGATCAACAACGTTCGCGTCATCACCGGTACCGGTCAGGTCATCGAGTCCGGCTCGATCGTCGTCACGGGCGGGCGCATCGCGTCGGTGGGCGCCGCGGCCGGCGCCGCGCGGGGCGCCCGCGTCATCGACGGCCGCGGCATGACCGCGGTGCCCGGCTTCATCGACGGCCACCGCCACGTCATCCCGGGCAACGCCGGCGAGTACTTCGACACGCGCGCGGCCGCCCACATGCGGGAGTTCCTCGAGGCCGGCTACACGACGCTGCTGGAGGGCGGCGGCGCGCCGCCAAGCGGCGCGCAGCTCCGCGACATGATCGACTCCGGGAAGATCAAGGGCCCGCGCATCCTCACCTCGGGCCGCGCGGACCCCGGGCGATTCAAGACCGCCGACGCCGCGCGCGCGCAGGTCCAGGCGCTCGCCAACGCGAAGATCGACTACATCAAAGCCAGCATCTCGCCCCAGGCGACCGCCGAGGAGGTGGAGATCCTCCGTGTCGTCGTGGAGGAAGGCAAGAAGCACAACCTGCAGACCATGGTGCACGCCGTGAGCCCGCAGGCGATGCTGGCGGCCGTGAAGGTCGGCGCGCAGAAGCTGGTGCACACGCCGCACTTCGGCTGGCTGTCGGACGCCGACGCGAAGGCCGTGGCGGCGGCGGGCGTCGAGGTGCTCTCCTGCGCGGGGTTCGGCGTGCCGGTCTTCGGCGTCTTCAACCAGAACAACGTCGGCACGTTCCGCGACGGCAAGCCCTGGCCTGACGCCATCATCGACGGCGAAGGCCGCGGGCGCGAGGCGGGCTACAAGGCCGTGAACGCGCGGACGCTCTTCGACAACGGCGTGGTCTACGGATACGGCACCGACACCGGCTACCTGCCGCGTCACGGGCTCGCCCACGAGCTCCGCACGCTGAACCTGATGTTCTCGCCGATCGACATCATCAGGGTGATGGGACCGAACTCCGCGGCGTTCATCGATCGACAGAAGGATCTCGGCACGCTCGAGACCGGCAAGCTGGCGGATATCGTGCTGCTCGGCGGCAACCCGCTCGAGGGCTACTGGCACCTGCTCGACGCCCGCGTCGTCATCAAGGGCGGCGACGTCGTGGTGGACACGCGTCAAGGAAGCTAACCATGAAGCGACTGCTGACTATCGTGTTCGTACTCGGGTCGTGCGTGGCGTCGGCGCAGGCGCCGCCCGTCTATAAAGATCCGCATCATCGGCAGGTGCTGTACACGAACTGGTTCAGGATTCTCGACGTGAACATCCCCGCCGGCGAGATGGGACACGAGCACGCCCACGAGCGGGACGTCGCGACCGTGGCCATCATGAACGCGCAGACCCGCGTGAGGACGCCGGGCGCGGAGTGGGGTCCGCCGCGCGAGCGCGCCATCGGGTCGCTCAACGCCACCCAGTACACGGGGACGCCGGGCGCGCACACGATCCAGAACCTGGACAAGATCCCCTACCGCCTCATCGCCGTGACCAACGAGCGCGAGAGCGGCTGGTCCACGCTCACACCGATGAAGGCGGCGGGCACGACGATCGCGCAGCAGACGCGGGCGTTCATCCTGTACGACGTCAAGCTCGACGCGGCCACGCCGGAAAGCGACCACAACCACCAGCGCCCGACGGTCACGGTGCTCGTCAGCGGCAGCGTCGAGAACCAGGGGGATGGTGGAACCGAGCCGTTCCGGATACAGGAGCCCGGCCGATGGATCTACACACCGGCTGGCGGCCACACGCTGCGGACGGTCGCGGGCACGGCCGCTCACGCCGTCGAGTTCGAGGTGCGCTGACGTCAACGGTCCTGCTTCCGGGGGTTCGTTCGTAGACTGTACCTACCCCCGCACGAGGATACCGTTGCGCGTCGACGTCTGGTCCGACATCGTCTGTCCGTGGTGCTACATCGGCAAGCGGCGGTTCGAGCGGGCGATCGCGCTGCTCGACGGTCCGCCCGCCGTCGAGGTGGTGCACCGCGCGTTCCAGCTCAACCCCGGCGCGCCGAAGGACGGGGCGTCGAGCCGGCGCGCGCACCTGATGTCGAAGTACGGCTGGTCGGCGCCGCAGGCCGACGCCATGGACGCGCGGATGCAGCAGGTGGCGGCTGCCGAAGGACTCGACTACCATCTGGCGGGCACCAGCACCGGCAACACGTTCGACGCCCACCGCGTGATTCACCTCGCCCGGGGCAAGGGGCTCGAGGATGCCGCGCTCGAGCGGCTCTATCGCGCCTACTTCACGGAACAGCGGTCGATCTTCGACCACGAGTCGCTGACGGCGCTCGCGGTGGATGCGGGACTCGACCGCGAGGAGACGGCGCGGATGCTCGCGGGCGACGGCTTCGCCGACGCGGTGCGGGTCGATCGGCAGGACGCCGCCGCGCTCCAGGTGAGCGGCGTCCCGTTCTTCGTGATCGACAACCGCTTCGCCATTTCAGGCGCGCAGTCGGCCGACATCTTCGCCGAGGCGCTGAGGAGAGCTCGATGATGAGACACGTCCTGGCCATCGCCTTCGCCGTCGCCGCCGGCGTCGCCGTCCACGCGCAGTTCGCGGCTGTGCCCGGCCAGAAGGGCGGCCAGGATCAGACCGGGCCGTACGAGGTGGTGGCGAACTGGCCCAGGCCGCTGTCGCAGCTCGCCGGCCACGAGACGTGGACGTGGGGCGCCGTGCAGGGGATCTTCGCGGAAAGCGCCAACCGCGTGTACGTGCTGCAGCGCGGCGAGCTGCCGCTGCTCGAGCGGCCGGCGGAAGTGCCGTACCCCGGCGTCGGGCCCAGTCTCTCCTTCCCCGTCTCGCAGACGCCGTTCCGCAACGCGTCGGTCGGTCCCCTCAGCAGCCCGGGCAACTCGGGCAGCGACGGCTGGAACGGCTGGAAGGGGACCCTCGGCGTGGACGCGCGCTGGGAGCACTGCCTCGTCGTCGTCGACGCGGCGGGCAACATCGTCGAGTCGTGGACCCAGTGGGACTCGATCTTCCGGCGTCCGCATTCGGTGGCGATCAACCCGTACGACCCGCAGAAGCACGTCTGGGTCGTGGACGACCGGCAGCACGCCGTCTACAAGTTCACCAACGACGGCAAGACGCTGGTGCAGACGCTCGGCGTCCGCGGCGTGCCCGGCGAAGACGCGACACACTTCAACAGGCCGACGTTCCTGGCGTGGCTGCCCGACTCCACGCTCTTTGTCTCCGACGGCTACGCCAACACGCGCGTGGTGAAGTTCGACAAGGACGGCACGTTCCTGAGGGCATGGGGGCAGAAGGGCACGCCGCCGAACGACACGCGGCCGGGCACCTTCGACGCGGTGCACGGCGTGCAGGTCGATCCACGCAGCCGGCGCGTGTACGTGACCGACCGTTCCAGCGCGCGCATCCAGGTGTTCGACGAGAACGGCACGTTCCTCGATCAGTTCGGCACCGGCCGCCCGTCAACGCCGCAGGTGCTCTACCTGTCCGCGGATCGCAGCCTGTGGGTCGCCGACAACTCGACGTCGAAGATCGTCAAGTACGACATCGACGGCCACTATCTCTACTCGTGGGGCAGCCAGGGCGAGTGGCCCGGCGCGATGTGGAACGTCCACGGCATGAGCGTGGACCCGGAGGGAAATCTCTATCTCGCCGAGGTGAACAACGGGAGGGCCCAGAAGTTCCGCCCGCGGGCGGGAGCCAACCGGGCCCTCATCGTCGGACAGCCGATCCGGTGACGGGCGGGGCGTGCCCCGCCCCTACTGTGTCGAGACCGCGCGATTGACCTCGTCGCCGCGCAGGAACACGCGATTGATCTTGCGCGTGTTCGTGATGTCGTCGAGCGGGTTGGCGTCGAGCACGATGAAGTCCGCGCTCTTGTCGGCGGCGATCGTGCCCGCGTCGGCCATGCGCAGGAACTCGGCGCCGTTGCGCGTCGAGGCGACGATCACCTGCATCGGCGTCAGCCCGGACGCCACCATGTCCGCCATCTCCACGTGCGGCTGCCAGGCCGTGTTGCCGTCGGTGCCGAGGATGACGCGCACGCCGGCGTCGCTCATCTTCTTCAGGTTGCGCGCCTGGATGCCGAACGCCTGCTGCGCCTGGGCGTTGTCGGTGTTGCCCATCTCGAGCTTCTGCAGCTCCGCGGCGGGCAGGCTGTCCTTCAGCCAGCTCAGATCCATGCGCACGCCGCGGTTGGGCAGGTTCGGCACCAGCCACACCGTGGACGGGTTGCGCGCCTTGAGAATGGCCATGAACTCGTCGTCCACGTCCTTGTCGCGCGCCGGCACGTGGGCGTAGGCGTCGAGGCCCGCCTTGGTGGCGCCCTTGGCGTCCTCGAGCGCGAAGATGTGCGCCGTGACGCGGAGCTTGCTGCGATGCGCCTCGTCGATCACCGCGGCATACAGATCCGGAGCGAGCTTGACGACCGTGCCCATGCGGTCGTCGATCCAGATCTTGATGACGTCGGGCTTGGTCGCCGCCACCTTCTGCACGGCCGCCCGCGCTTCAGCGGGCGTGGTGACCTGGATGGCCGACGTCATGCGCCCCTTCTCCAGCCCGGTGATGCCCAGGCCGGCGCTGAAGAAGCGCGCCAGGCCGGGCTGCGGCTGCCCGCGCATCGACATCGCGTCCGCCAGATCCTGGCCGAGGCTCATCGCCGCGCTGACGCCGTAGTACGGACGCCGCCGCAGGTCGCTGCTGAGCGCATCCTTCGCCTGGCTGAGGTGCGTGTGCGTGTCGACGATCGCCGGCATCACGGTCTTGCCGGTGAGATCGACGCGCTGCGCGCCCGCCGGCGCGTTCACCTGGCCCCGCCGGCCGACGGCGGTGATGCGGTTCCCCTGCACGACGAACGCGGAGTCTTCGATCGGCGCGCTGCCGTCGCCGACGATGAGACGCGCCCCCTCGAAGACGCGTGCGCCGGCCTGCGCCTGTAGGGGCGACGCAAGCGTCGCCCGTAGAACGACCACGGCAGCGACGATCGCAACGGTCACGGAAAGCATCTTCATCGGGCGCATATCACTCCTCCATCAGAGAACCGGAAGGATGCCACATTACAGGCGCTCCTGCACAGCCTCGAGCAGCGCCTCGAGCGTGAGCGGCTTCTCCAGCACGGCCACGCCCGGCTGCAGCACGCCGTGGTGCGCGACGTCGTCGTCGATGTAGCCGGTCGTGTACAGCACCTTCATGTCGGGCCGCCGCGCGAGCAGCCGCTCGGCCAGCGCCGGGCCGCCGAGGCCCGGCATGACGACGTCGGTGAGCAGCAGGTCGATGGCGCCGGCGTGCGCTTCCTCGACGCGCTGCGCGTCTTCGGCATCCTCGGCCGCCAGCACCACGTAGCCCGCGCGCTCCAGCACCTCGCGCGCGATGCCGCGTACGTCATCGTCGTCCTCGACCAGCAGGATCGTCCGTCCCGCGGTGTCCACCGCCGGCTTCGCTGCGGCTTCGTGTCCCGCGACGGCTTCATGGAGCGCCGGCAGAAAGACGCGGAACGACGCGCCCTGCCCCGGCTCGCTCTCGACCGTGATGTGGCCGCCGCTCTGCGTGACGATGCCGTAGACGGTGGAAAGGCCGAGGCCGGTGCCGTGGCGCTTGGTGGTGACGAACGGCTCGAACAGGTGGTCGCGCACCTCGGGACTGATGCCCTGGCCGGTGTCGGTCACCGAGAGCATCACGTAATCGCCGGCCGTGACGCCGGGCCGTTGCGCGGCGGTGTGCTCGTCGAGCGTCACGTTCGCGGTTTCGATCGTCAGCGTGCCGCCCAGCGGCATCGCGTCCCGCGCGTTCACCGCCAGGTTCATCAGCACCTGCTCGAGCTGGCCCGAGTCCACGCGCACCGGCGCCAGGCCGTCGGCCAGCCGCAGGCGCAGGTCGATGTGCTCGCCGATGAGCCGGCGCAGCATGTCCTCGAGCTGCCCCGCCGACTCGTTCAGGTCGAGCACGCGCTTGTGGAGAATCTGGCGGCGGCTGAACGCGAGGAGCTGCCGGGTGAGCGACCGCGCGCTCAGGGCCATCTTGCGGATCTGGTCGATGCGCGCGCGGCGCGGATCGCCGGCGGGCAGCTCCTCGGCGATGAGATCGGTGTGCCCGAGGATCGGCGTCAGCAGGTTGTTGAAGTCGTGCGCCACGCTGCCGGCCAGCCGGCCGATGCTTTCGATGCGCTGCAGCTGCAGGAGCTGCTCCTCGAGCTGCTTGCGGTCGGTGATGTCGACGAGCGTCCCCTCGAAATACGCGGGCTGCTCGCCCTGGCCGCGCATGAGGCGGGTGCTCTCGAGGCACGTCACCTGCCGGCCGTCGCGCCGCCGCAGGTGCACCTCGACGGCGCGGGCCTCGCCGGTCTCGCGCGCCAGCGTGATCAGCCGCGCGTGCTCCCCGGCGTCCACGTAGAGCTCGCGCGCCGGCACCTTCAGCAGCTCCTCGACCGAGTCGTAGCCGAGCAGCGTGGCCATCGATCTGTTGGCGAGCACGATGCGGCCGTCCGGCGTCGAGCGGTAGACGCCTTCGCTGACGTTGTCGAAGAGCGTCCGGAACTGCGCCTCGCTGTCCTGCAGGGCCTCGAGCGCCCAGCGGCGCTCCTCGGCCACGCGCGCGATCTCGCGCCCGCGCGCCTGCAGGCCGCCGACCCGCGCGCGGTGCAGCCCGAAGATCACCAGGAAGAGCGTCGCGATCGAGAGCAGATAGAACGCGGGCGTCTGCGAGAAGAACGGCTCGAGCGTGACGACCGCCGTCGCGCCCCTGTCGCTCCAGACGCCGTCGGCATTCGCGCCGCTCACCCGGAACGTGTACGTATCCGGCGGCAGGTTGGTGTAGTAGGCCACGCGCCGGTTGCCGCCGTCGATCCAGTCCCCGTCGAAGCCGTCCAGCCGGTAGCGGAAGCGCACGCTCTCGGGGGAGCCGAGGTTCAACGCCGTGTAGCGGAACTCCAGCGTGCGCACGCCCGGCTCGAGCCGGACCCCGCCGCCTGCCGACTTGCCGGATGGGGCGGATGCGGCCTGCTCGCGCCCGTCAGCGACGATCGCCTCCAGCACGACCGGCGGCGGCCTCCGCGCCAGCGCCAGTGCAGCCGGATCGATGCGGACGAGCCCTTTGATCGTGGGGAACCAGAGCACGCCGTCCGCGGTCCGCCAGCCGGCCGGCTGCACGCTGCCGTTGCACTCGCTGCTGCGCATGCCGTCGGCCTCGCCGAGCTGCTCGCCCGACAGCCGCGGCGTCCGCTTCTCGTCGAAGGCCGCGAATTGATCCCGGCCCACCCGCTGGATGCCGACGTTCGAGGTGAACCACAGGCTGCCGGCGCCGTCGTCGAGGATGCGGTAGATGGTGTCGTCGATGAGGCCGTCGCGCGCGCGATAGGTCGTCAGCCGGCCGTCGCGGTAGCGCACGGCGCCGCCGTTGGTGCCGAGCCACACGGCGCCGTCGGAGTCCTCCGAGATCGTCAGCACGGCGAGGTTCGGCAGCCCGTCGCCGGTGCCGAAGCGCGTGAGCCTGCCCTCGAACACGCGCGCCGCGCCGCCGCCTTCGCTGCCGAACCAGAGCGCGCCGTCGCGCGCTTCCATCATCGCCACCACCGGGTTCGGCCCCGGGTCGATCGCGGCGGGCAAGGGGCCGACGCGCGACCCGTCGTAGCGCAGCACGCCGGCGCGCGTCCCAATCCAGAGCGTGCCGGTCCGGTCTTCGAGCAGCGCAGTGACCGCAGCGTCCGGCGCGTTCGCCTCGCTCCCGAGCCGCGTCACGCGTCCGCCCTCGATCCGGTTGATGCCGAAGCGCGTGCCCACCCACATGCCGCCGCGCGCCGACGGCGCCAGCGAGAGCACGACGTCGTTCAGCAGGCCGTCGCGCGTCGAGAGGTGCGTCCAGGCGCCGCTCGTCAGCCGCGCCACGCCGCCGCCGTAGGTGCCCGCCCACAGCGTCCCGTCGCGGTCCGCGGCCACGGGCAGCACGATGTCGTGCGGAAGGCCCTCCGGCTGGCCGTAGGTCACCGCGCGCGGCTCCTTCAACCGCACGAGCCCGCCGATGTTCAACCCGATCCACAGGTCGCCGTCGGCGTCGGTGGCAAACGCGCGCACGTCATCGGTCGGGAGGCCATCCGACGACCTGAAGTTGTCGATGCGGCCGCCGGCGATGCGGCTGACGCCGCCCTCCTGCGTCCCGATCCACATGGACCCGGCCGCGTCCTCGAAGATGGCGCGGATGAAATCGCCCGCGAGCCCCTCGCGCGCCGTCAGCGTCGTCGTGGTCCCGCCGCGCACGCGGACCAGTCCTCGCGCGGTGCCGATCCAGACCGTGCCGTCGCGAGAGGCGTAGAGCACGCGGACGTCAGGCGACGGAAGCTGCGGCGTTGCCTGGGCGACGAATTTCCCGGCCGTGAACCGCGCGATGCCGCCTTCGGTCGCAACCCAGACAGTGCCCTGCGTGTCGCGCGTCACCGACCGCACCGCGGCGCTCGGCAATCCGTCGGCAGTCGTGAACGTCGTCAGCTTCCCGCCGGCGAGGCGCGACAGGCCACCGGTCATTGCAATCCACAGCGTGCCGTCGGCGTCTTCGTACAGCGCGTTGATGAAGTCCGCGCCGGCGGGCGCGGCGGCGAACGGCTGCAGCCGTCCGTTGCGCACCGTGAAGAGACCGCTGCCCGCGGTGCCGGCCCAGAGCACGCCGCTGCGATCCTCGTGGAGCGTCGTGAAGTAGTCGCTCCGCACCGACGGCTCGGTGCGCGTGGAGAACACCGTGAAGCGAACGCCGTCGAATCGCACGAGGCCGCCCTGCGTGGCCGCCCACAGGTAGCCGTCGCGCGTCTGCGCGATGTCGAAGACGGAGTTCTGCGGCAGCCCTTGGGCGCGCTGCCACACCGAGCGCACGTACTGCGACAGCGTCCGCTCGGGACTCAGCGCCGCGGCGCGTGCAGGGGTCTGCGCGTCAGCCGTCGACGCAAAGTGGGCAAATGCCAGAAGTGCAATCAGCGCTGACGGTCGGCGCATTGCGCGGTGCATCATACCGCCCTTCGACGCGTGCTCAGCAGGCGTGCGCTCCGTGGCTTCAGCCGAGGCGGGCTACACTCTGACATGCGGCTGCGGACCGCTCCGGTGCTCGGGGTCCTGCTCTGCGCGGCCTGTGCGGTTGCGACACTCGCGGGTCAGTCGGGCACGGCCGTCGACCGCGATCGGCTCATGCGCGAGGTGGCGACGCTGGCCGCGCCCGCGATGGAAGGACGCCGCGCCGGAACCGCTGGGGGGATGAAGGCGCGCGCGTGGCTCGTCGAGCGGTTCGGCGAGATCGGGCTCACGCCGGCCGGCACGTCGGGGTATCTGCAACCGTTCACGGCAGTTGGGCGCAACGGGCGCGCAGCCGCCGCGAACGTGATCGGACGCGTGGCCGGCACCGATCCCCGCGCGCGGACGATCGTCGTCACCGCTCATTACGATCACGACGGCATCCGCGGCGGCGCCCTCTATCACGGGGCGGATGACAACGCGTCCGGCGTGGTCGTCCTGCTCGCGGCTGCACGCCATTTCTCGATGCAGCGGCCGCGGCACCCGATCGTGTTCGCCGCGCTCGATGCGGAGGAGATGGGCCAGCGCGGCGCCGCGGCGCTGCTCGAGTCGGGGCTGATCCCGCGGGACGCCATCGCGCTGAACGTCAACCTCGACATGCTGTCGCGCAGCGACCGGAACGAGATCTATGCGGCGGGGACGTCGCACCACCCGTGGATCCGGCCGATCGTCGAGGAGGCCGCCAGGCCATCGAAGGTCACGGTCCGCTTCGGTCACGATACCGGCGGCGGCGCGGACGACTGGACGACGCAGTCCGATCACGGTGAGTTCCACAAGGCGGGGCTGCCCTGGGTCTATTTCGGCGTGGAGAACCATCCGGATTACCACCAGCCGACCGACACGGCGGACAAGATCAACGTGACGTTTTTCGGTGACGTAGCGGATATGATCGTCGCCGCGCTGCGCACCTTCGACGCGCGCATTCCCTGACAACCGACCCATGCAGGACTTCACGACCGGCCCGCTTCCGCGCCATCTGCTGAAGACATCGGGCTTCATGCTCGTGACGATGGTGCTGCAGACGCTGTACGTGCTGGTGGACCTCTACTGGGTCGGCCGCATCGGCACGCAGGCGATTGCCGCCGTGGCCATCAGCGGCAACCTGATGTTCATCGTGCTGGCGGCGACGCAGATGCTCGGCGTCGGCACCACGACGCTCGTCTCGCACGCGGTGGGCCGCAAGGATCACGTCCGCGCCGTGCTCGTCTTCAACCAGGCACAGGCGCTGTCGATGGTCGTCGGCGTCGTCTTCCTCGTCGTCGTGATGGCGTTCCGCGTCCCGTACGCCACGCAGATGAGCGCGGATGCGGAGACGGCGCAGCTGGCCGCCGACTACCTGTTCTGGTTCATTCCCGCGATGGCGCTGCAGTTCGCGCTCGTGGCGATCGGCGCGGCCCTGCGCGGCGTCGGCAACTTCAAGGTGGGCTCGGTGGTCGGGGCGGTCACCATCCTCATCAACCTCGTGCTCGCGCCGTTTCTCATGTTCGGCTGGCTGACCGGGCGGCCGCTGGGGATCGCCGGCGCGGCGATCGCGTCGCTCGTGGCGATCGTGGCGGGCATCCTGTGGCTGGTCGTCTACTTCATCCCGCGCGAGTCGTACCTCACGCTGGCGTGGAGGCAGTGGAAGCCGCAGCTCGATCTCTGGCGCGACCTGCTGAAGATCGGTCTCCCCGCCGGCGCGGAGTTCGCGCTCATGGCCGTCTACCTCTTCATGGTCTACGTCGTCAGCCGCCCGTTCGGCGCGGCGGCGCAGGCGGGCTTCGGCATCGGCGGGCGCGTGCTGCAGGCGTGCTTCATGCCGGCCGTGGCGCTCGGCTTCTCGGCGGCGCCGGTGGCGGGCCAGAACTTCGGCGCGCGCCAGGCGCAGCGCGTGAAGGACACCTTCCGCACCGCGGCGCTGATGGCGGGCAGCGTGATGATGCTGACCGCCATGTGCTTCTGGCTCTTCCCCGGGCCGATCATCCGGGTCTTCTCCGCCGACCCGCAGGCGATCAGCGTCGGCACCGAGTACCTGACGATCATCGCCTTCAGCTTCGTGGCGTCGGGGATCGTGTTCGTGACCTCGAGCATGTTCCAGGCGGTGGGCAACACGATTCCGCCGCTCGTCAGCTCCGCCACGCGCATCGTGCTCATCGCGGTGCCGCTGTTCCTGCTCGCGCGCCTGCCCGGCTTCCAGCTCGCGTGGGTGTGGTACCTGTCAGTCGCCGGCGTGTGGATTCACCTCGGGCTGAACCTGTTCCTGCTGCGGCGGGAGTTCAGGCTGAAGCTGAACTTCGGCGCGACGCCTGCTGCTGTCTGAGGCAGCGGTCGCAAATCCCAAATCCCAAATCCCAAATCCCAATCACAAATCGCAAATCACAAATCGCAAATCGCAAACGACGCCGTAGTGTCCGGCTTTAGCCGGACCAAGGTGATCGGCACCGCCGTGTGTGGTCCGGCTAAAGCCGGACACTACGAAGAAGTCGAAACCGCGCTAGCCGCCTAGCTCGAAGACCCACACGGCCGCGCCGCGATCGGGCGGGTTCTGGATCTCCGGCACGAGCGGCGGGAACGTCGCCGCCTGCGCGCCGCCGTTGCCGACGACCATCGCCACGTACTGGCGGCCGTTCACGGCATAGCTGACGGGCGCGGAGCTCGGCACGTCGTTGAGCCGCGCCTTCCAGAGCGGCTTTCCGCTGGCCGCGTCGTAGGCGGCGAACACGCGGTCCAGCGAGCCCGCGAACAGCACGCCGCCGGCGGTGGCCAGCGTCCCCGTCGTCTGCGGCGCGCGCTGGCGCTCGATCCACGTGGACGTGCGCGTCTCGAGGTTGATCGCCTGCAGGCGGCCGTACTTGCCGTCGCTGTCCGGCCGCGGGCGCAGCGTCCAGCGCACGCCCGTCGAGAGGCTCCCCCGTCCGCCCGGCGCCACCGGCGTCAGGTCCATGCACGACTCGACCATCGGGATGTACAGCGTCTTGGTCTCCGGGTTGTACGACGAGGGCAGCCACGACTTCGCGCCGCCCGCGTGCGGACAGACGAACTTCGTCTGCCCGTCGCCGGGCACGAGCTGCGGGTTCACCCGCTTCGCGCCCGTCCGTGGATCGATCGCGGTGACGACGTTCTGCAGGCCGAGGTCCATGGAGAAGACGTAGCGCCCCGTGTCGGCTTCCATGGCGTCGAAGATCGCCTGCTTGCCGCCGGTGACGACGACCGTCTTCTGCGTGCCGTTGACGGGGAGGCGCACGAGGTGGCGCTCGAACGCCCAGTCGAGATCCCACTGGTCGTTCGGCTGGTGCTGGAAGTACCACACCAGCTTGCCGGTGTCGGGGTTGATGGCGATCGTCGCGTCGGTGTAGAGCGCGTCGTTGGTGATGCTGTCGCCTTCGTCAGACAGATTCCGCAGCGGGCCTGTGTCGTAGGTCTGCGCGGGACCGAAGTAGGCGAGGTTGAGCGCGGGATCGTAGCTGCCCGGAATCCAGACCGACGCGCCGTTGCGTTGCTCGAGCGTCAGGCCGTTCCAGCTGTTGCCGCCGGGCTCGTTGGGCCGCGCGATGGTGTAGAAGCGCCAGGCCTCCCGCCCCGTCGCGGTGTCGAGCGCCACGATGTAGTTCCCGCCCGGGGCGCGGCCGTTGGTCCCGATCATCACCTTGCCTTTGGCGACCAGCGGCCCGCCGGTCATGCCGAAGCCCTTCGTGTAGTCGCCCACCGCGGTGTCCCAGATCTCCTTGCCGGTCTTCACGTCGAGCGCGACGATGTGGACGTCGGAGGTCGGCACATACAGGTAGTCGCCGTAGATCGCCATCGCGCGCTTCACCGTCGTCGGCGCGCCCTTCGGCATCCGGCGCGAGTACTGCCACAGCAGATCGCCGGTCGCCGCGTCCACCGCCTGCACCTTGTCGCCGTAGCTGTGCAGGAACATCACGCCGTCGTGGACGAGCGGCGTCGTCTCGTTGGGCCCGTTCGGGAGCGACCAGCTCCACGCCACGCGCAGGCGCCCGGCGTTCTGCGGCGTGATCTGGCGCAGCGGGCTGAAGCCCTGCGCGTTGAACGCCCGCCGCCACGTGAGCCAGTCGCCGTCGGCCGGC
>VFYY01000001.1 GCA_016871375.1 Acidimicrobiia bacterium | reverse complement strand
GGGACAACACGCCGATCGTCGGCGAGCTGATCACGCCGGTGGCCATCGAGAAGGGCAGCCGCTTCGCCATCCGTGAAGGCGGCCGCACGGTCGGCGCCGGGACGATTTCCGAAATCATCGAGTAGGGGCGACGCACGCGTCGCCCGCAAGAGAGACACAGACAATGGCCATGTTCTCCGACAAGATCCGGATCCGCCTGAAGGCGTACGACTCGCGGATTCTCGACCAGTCCACCGGCGAGATCGTCGAGACCGCGAAGCGGACCGGCGCGCGGCTGGCGGGACCGATTCCGCTGCCGACCTCGAAAAACAAGTGGACGGTGCTGCGCTCGCCGCACGTCGACAAGAAGTCGCGCGAGCAGTTCGAGATCCGTACCCACAAGCGGCTGATCGACATCTTCGAGCCGACGCCGCAGACGGTGGATGCGCTGATGAAGCTCGACCTGCCGGCCGGCGTCGACGTGGAGATCAAGGCGTTCGGCAAGGAGCACGGGAAGTAAGTCATGGCTGTCACAGGCATCATCGGCAAGAAGGTCGGCATGACGCAGCTCTTCGCTGCGGACGGCACCGTCTCGCCCGCGACCGTGATCAAGGCGGGGCCGTGCGTGGTCGCGCAGGTCAAGACGGTCGGGAGCGACGGCTACCAGGCCGTGCAGCTCGGGCTCGTCGAGGCGAAGCCGACCAGGGAGAACAAGCCGTCGCAGGGGCACTTCAAGAAGGCCAACGTGCCGGCGACGCGCGTGCGGCGTGAGGTGAAGGTGGCGGACGGCGGCGAGGCGCCGAAGGCCGGCGACCAGGTGAACGTCTCGATCTTCGCCGACGGCGAGCGCGTGGACGTCATCGGCACCAGCCGCGGCAAGGGCTTCCAGGGCGTCGTCAAGCGGCACCACTTCAAGGGCGGCCGCGCGACGCACGGCTCGATGTTCCACCGCGCGCCCGGCTCCATCGGCGCCTCCTCCTACCCCTCGCGCGTGGTGAAGGGGATGCGCATGGGCGGCCACATGGGCGACGCGCGGGTGACGACGCGGAACCTGAAGGTGCTGCGCGTGGACGCGGACAACAACCTGCTCCTCGTCGAGGGCGCGGTGCCCGGCGGCCCGAACAGCGTCGTCGTGGTGCGCAAGGCGGTCGCCGCCAAGAAGATCAAGGTGGCGCAGGTCGAGCCCGTGAAGAAGAAGGGCAAGAAATAGCTGGCAGCCGGCAGCTGGCAGCAGGCAGTAGGGGCCGACTTCAGTCGGCCCGGAAGAAACCTATGACTGTTGACGTTGTTAACGCACAGAACGAGAAGGTCGGCTCCATCGATCTGCGCGACGAGGTGTTCGGCGGACGGGTCAAGACCGACCTGATCCACGAGTCGGTCGTGCGGGCGAATGCGGCCGAGCGGCGCGGCACGCACGCGACCAAGACGCGCGCGATGGTCAGCGGCTCGGGCAAGAAGCCGTGGCGGCAGAAGGGGACCGGCCGCGCCCGCGTGGGCGAGATCCGCAACCCGCTGTGGCGCAAGGGCGGCACCGTGTTCGGCCCGCAGCCGCGCAGCTACGACTACCAGCTGCCGAAGAAGGTCGAGAAGGGCGCGCTGCGCGCCGCGCTGACGCAGAAGCTGCGCGACGGCGAGGTGCTCGTCGTGGACGCGCTGACGGTGGCCGAGATCAGGACGAAGGCCGCGGCGGAGATGCTGAAGCGCCTCGGCGTGGACCGCGGCAAGAGAGCCGGCAGAGTGCTGCTGGTGGACGTGAAGCCGGAAGAGAAGCTGTCGCTGTCGATGCGCAACATCGAGGGCGTGCGCGTCGTGCCGAGCAACCGCGTGAGCGCGCGCGACGTGATGAACACGCGCCGCGTCGTGCTGACCCGCGCGGCGCTCGAGAAGCTGCAGGAGGCGCTGGGCTAGCCATGAAGCTGACCGACGTGATCCGGCGCCCGCTCATCACCGAGAAGACGACCGTCATCCGCGAGGACGGCGCGACGCTGGTCTTCGAGGTGGCGCGCGACGCCAACAAGGTGGACATCAAGCGCGCGGTCGAGCAGCTGCTCGGCTCGAAGGTGGCGAGCGTCCGCACGTCGCTCGCGCACGGAAAGATGAAGCGCCAGGGCCGCTACGCCGGCCGGCGCTCGGACTGGAAGAAGGCGTACGTGCGTCTGCGGGAAGGCGAAAAGATGCCCGAATTCCTCCAGGGGGCGTAAACAGTCATGCCTATTCGCAAATACAACCCGACCTCGCCGGGCGTCCGCGGCAAGACGTCGCTGACCTTCGACGAGATCACGACCGACGAGCCGTACGCGCCGCTGACGGAGAACCTGCACCGCTCGGGCGGCCGCAACAACCAGGGCCACCTGACGTCCTGGTGGCGCGGCGGCGGCCACCGGCGGCTGTACCGGGTGATCGACTTCAAGCGCGACAAGCGGGACATTCCGGCGAAGGTCTCCACGATCGAGTACGACCCGAACCGCTCGGCGCGCATCGCGCTCGTCACCTACGCGGACGGCGAGAAGCGCTACATCCTGCAGCCGGTCGGCGTGAAGGTCGGCGACACGATCGTCGCCGGCGACAACGTGGACATCCTGCCGGGCAACTGCCTGCCGCTGAAGAACATTCCGCTCGGCACGCAGATCCACAACGTGGAGCTGAAGCCGGGCAAGGGCGGCCAGATCGCGCGCAGCGCCGGGTCGTCGGTGCAGCTGGTGGCGCGCGACGGCGAGTACGCCTCGGTGAAGATGCCGTCGGGCGAGATCCGGAAGATCAACGTCGAGTGCGTGGCGACCATCGGCCAGGTCGGCAACCTCGATCACGAGAACGTGTCGATCGGCAAGGCGGGCCGGAGCCGCTGGCTCGGCAAGCGGCCGCACGTGCGCGGCGTCGCGATGAACCCGGTGGACCACCCGCTCGGCGGCGGCGAGGGCAAGACCTCGGGCGGCCGGCACCCGGTGACGCCGTGGGGCCAGCCCACCAAGGGCTACAAGACGCGCCGCCGGAAGGACGCCGATCGCTTCATCGTCCAGCGGAGGACGAAGTAAATGAGCCGTTCACTGAAGAAGGGCCCGTTCGTCGACACCTCGCTGCTCGAGAAGGTCGAGGGGATGAACCGGGCGAACGAGAAGAAGGTCATCAAGACCTGGTCGCGCCGCTCGACGGTGATCCCGGAGATGGTCGGGCACACGATGGCGGTCCACAACGGGAAGAAGTTCATCCCGGTGTACGTGACCGAGAACATGGTGGGCCACAAGCTGGGCGAGTTCGCGCCGACGCGGGCGTTCAAGGGCCACACGACCAAGACCGAGAAGGCCGCGGCGGCCGCGCCGGCTGCGGGCGCCGCTCCGGCTCCGGCGGCGAAGGCATGAGCACGAAGGCCACGAAGGCGACGAAGGGCACGACGACATGATCGAAGCTCAGGCAACCGCGCGCGGCGTCCGCACCTCGGCCCAGAAGGCGGGGCTGGTGTGCGAGCTGATCCGCGGCAAGGGCGTCAACCAGGCGCTGGCGACGCTGCAGTTCACGCGCAAGACGATCGCGCGCGAGCTGGCGAAGGTGCTGCGCTCGGCCGTGGCCAACGCGCAGCAGAAGGACGGGTTCAGCGGCGACATCGAGCGCCTCTACGTGCTGGCGTGCTACGCCAACCAGGGGCCGTCGATGAAGCGCGTGCGCCCGGCGCCGATGGGCCGCGCCTACCGCGTGACCAAGCGCACCGCGCACCTGACCGTGCGCGTGGCGGAGCGGCCGCTCAAGATCGCCAGGGTATCGGAAGAAGGAGACGCCGCGCAGAAACCGGCGCGAGCGAGAAAGACCGCGGCGCCGAAGCGCGCGGCGGCGGCGAAGGCGTAATGACATTTGCGATTTGCGATTTGCGATTTGTGATTTCGAATCACAGCTCCAATCGCAAATCACAAATCACAAATCGCAAATAGGAGAGACTGTGGGCCAGAAGGTTCACCCCTACGGATTCCGGCTCGGCTTCAACAAGACCTGGCGCTCGCGCTGGTTCTCGGACAAGGAGTACGCGAAGTTGCTCCACGAGGACCTGAAGCTGCGGCAGGAGCTGAAGAAGCGCTTCTCGCACGCGGGCGTGTCGCGCATCGAGACCGAGCGCGCGGCGAACAACCTGAAGATCGACATCTACACCTCGCGCCCGGGCATCATCATCGGCCGCAAGGGGACGGAGGTCGACAAGCTAAAGCAGGAGATCCAGAAGCGGACGAGCCGCCAGGTCTTCATCAACATCCAGGAGATCCAGAAGCCGGAGCTCGAGGCGCAGCTGATCTCCGAGTCGGTCGCCGTGCAGCTCGAGAAGCGCGTGGCGTTCCGCCGCGCGATGCGCAAGGCGGTCGAGTCCGCCCTGCGCTTCGGCGCGCGCGGCATCAAGGTGCGCGTGTCGGGGCGGCTGAACGGCGCGGAAATCGCGCGCTCCGAGTGGTACCTGCACGGCCAGCTGCCGCTGCAGACGCTGCGCGCGGACATCGACTACGGCTTCGCGGAAGCCAACACGACCTACGGGCAGATCGGCGTGAAGGTGTGGCTCTACAAGGGCGAGCGCCTCGTGCCGCGCGTGGGCCGCGACGAGGAATATCGCGATCGGGCGCCGCGTCGTCCTGAGCGGCGAGCGTAGCGAGCGAACGCGGAACGTGGAACGAGGAATCGCATCATGTTGATGCCGAAGAAGGTCAAGTACAGGAAGCAGCAGCGCGGGCGCATGGCCGGCAAGGCGTGGCGCGGGTCCGACGTGTCGTTCGGCGACTTCGGGCTCAAGGCGATGGAGCCGTGCTGGATGACGGCGCGCCAGATCGAGGCGGCGCGCGTGGCGCTGGCGCGGTCGACCAAGCGCGGCGGCAAGATCTGGGTGCGCGTCTTCCCCGACAAGCCGATCACGAAGAAGCCGCAGGAGACGCGCATGGGCAAGGGCAAGGGCGCGCCCGAGGAATGGGTGTGCGTGATCCGGCCCGGCCGCATCCTCTTCGAGATGGAGGGCGTGCCCGAGGTCGACGCCCGGCGCGCGATGGAGCTCGCCGCGGCCAAGCTGCCCATCAAGACCAAGTTCGCCACGCGCTTCGCGCAGGAGAGGGTGTCATGAAGGTGGCGGAGATCCGCGAGCTGACGGTCGACGATCTGCGCGCGCGCGTGAAGGACCTCGACGATCAGCTCTTCCGGCTGCGCATCCAGAAGTCGATGGGCCAGCTCGAGGCGCCGGCCAGGGTGCGCGAGGTCCGCAAGGACCTGGCCCGGATCAAGACGATTCTGAAAGAGAAGCAGGCAGCCGGCAGCCGGCAGTAGGCAGGACATGAGCGCTAAGTCACAACTCACCGGCACCGTCGTCAGCGACAAGATGGAGAAGACCGTCGTCGTCGCCGTCGAGCGGCAGGTGCGGCACGACGTGTACGGCAAGTCGCAGCGCAAGACGTCGACGTTCGTCGCGCACAACGAGAACAACGAGGCGAAGGTGGGCGACACGGTCGCCATCGCCGAGTCGCGTCCGCTCAGCCGGCGCAAGCGCTGGGTCGTCACGCGCGTCGTCGCCAGGGCGCCGCAGGTCTAACGGAGAGCCGCCATGATTCAGATGCGATCGATTCTCGACGTCGCCGACAACTCCGGCGCGCGCAAGATCGCCGTCATCAACCCGATTGGCGGGTCCACCGGCCGCTACGCGCGGCTCGGCGACATCATCACCGCCTCGGTGAAGGAAGCGACGCCGGACGGGACGGTCAAGAAGGGGCAGGTCGTCAAGGCGGTCATCGTGCGCACGGTCAAGGAGCAGCGCCGCCGCGACGGCAGCTACATCCGCTTCGACCGCAACGCCGCGGTGCTCATCAACGACCAGGGCGAGCCGGTGGGCACGCGCGTGTTCGGGCCGGTGGCGCGCGAGCTCCGCGAGCGCCGGTTCATGAAGATCATCTCGCTGGCGCCCGAGGTGCTGTAGGGGCCGACGGTAGTCGGCCCGGGAACGAACTATGTCGAGACTGCAAACACCGATCCGCCGCAACGACCAGGTGGTCGTCACGACCGGCAAGGACAGCGGCAAGCGGGGGCGCGTGCTGAAGGTGCTCCCGACGCGGAACCGGCTGATCGTGGAGGGCGTGAACATCATCAAGCGCCACACGCGGCCGAACCCGCAGCGCAACATCAAGGGCGGGATCGTCGAGCGCGAGGCGTCGCTGCACGCCAGCAACGTCCAGCTCGTGTGCCCCGAGTGCGGCAAGATGACGCGCGTCGGGCACCGGATCCTCAACGACGGCCGCAAGGTGCGGATCTGCCGCAAGTGCGAGGGAGTGGTCGACAAATGAGCCGGTTGAAAGAGCGGTATCAGAAGGACGTCGTGCCGGCGCTCAAGAAGGAGTTCGGCTACACGAACGTCATGGCGATCCCCAAGATCGAGAAGGTCGTCATCAACATGGGGCTCGGCGAGGCGACGCAGAACGCCAAGCTGGCCGACGTCGGCGCCGACGAGCTGTCGCGCATCACCGGCCAGAAGGCGGTCGTGCGCCGCGCCACCAAGTCCATCGCGCAGTTCAAGCTGCGCCAGGGCATGCCGGTCGGGGCGATGGTCACGCTGCGCGGGGAGCGGATGTACGAGTTCCTCGACCGCCTGATGAACATCGCGCTGCCGCGCGTGCGCGACTTCCGCGGCGTGTCGCCGAAGGGGTTCGACGGCCGCGGCAACTACACGCTGGGCCTGCGCGACCAGCTGCTGTTTCCCGAGATCGACTACATGAAGGTCGACAAGGCGCGCGGGATGAACGTGTCGGTGGTGACGACGGCCAGGACCGACGAAGAGGCGCGGAAGCTGCTGCAGTTCATGGGCATGCCGTTCCGGACCACGAACTAGAAGGATCGAGATGGCAACGACAGCAAAAGTCGCGAAAGAAGCGAAGCCACCCAAGTACAAGATCCGCCTCCGCAACCGCTGCAAGCTGTGCGGGCGGCCGCGGGCGTTCATCCGCAAGTTCTCGATGTGCCGCCTCTGCTTCCGCAAGCTGGCGCTCGAAGGCGACATCACCGGCGTGACCAAGAGCTCGTGGTGAGAGGGATATGACAGATCCGATTTCCGACATGCTCGCGCGCATCCGCAACGGGGTTGCGGCCAAGCACTCCCGGGTGGACCTGCCCGCCAGCAGGCTCAAGGCGGAGATTGCCCGCATCCTGCAGGACGAGGGCTACATCCAGGGCTATCGCCTCGTCGAGGAGCCGGCCGAGAAGGAGGGCCGGCAGCCGCGCCAGGTGATTCGCGTGTTCCTCAAGTACGGCCCGCGCGGCGAGAAGGTGATCAGCGGCATCGAGCGCATCAGCCGTCCGGGGCGCCGCGTCTATCTCGGCGTCGACGACGTGCCGACGGTGCTCGGCGGCCTGGGTACGAGCATCCTGACGACCTCGCGCGGCGTGATGACCGGTCGCGCGGCCCGCAAGGCCGGCGTCGGCGGCGAAGTGCTCTGCAACGTGTGGTAATGGACCATGTCTCGAATTGGTAAGAAGCCGATCCCGATCCCGAAGGGCGTCACCGTCACGATTGCGCCCGACGCGGTCGAAGTGAAGGGCCCGAAGGGGCAGCTGCGGCAGGCGCTGCCGCCGGGCATCGTGTTCGCGCGGGACAAGACCGGCGCCGGCGACCAGCTGGTGGCGTCGCTGGCCCGCGAGGACGGCGAGCTGCGCAAGTTCCACGGCCTGGCGCGCAGCCTCGTCGCCAATGCCGTGGCCGGCGTGACCGAGGGCTTCAAGAAGGAGCTCGACATCGTCGGCATCGGCTACCGCGCCGAGGTGAAGGGCAAGCAGGTGGTGTTCGCCCTCGGCTACTCGCATCCGATCGTGTTCGACATCCCGAACGGGATCGACGTCGCCATCGACAAGCAGACGCACATCACGGTGACGGGCGCCGACCGGCAGCTCGTCGGCCAGGTGGCGGCCAACATCCGCCGCATGCGGAAGCCCGACCCGTACAAGCAGAAGGGCGTCCGCTACACGGGCGAAGTGCTGAAGAAGAAGGTCGGGAAGACCGGAGCATAACGATGCGGATCAAGACGAAAGAGGATCGCCGGGACCGGATCAAGCACCGGATCCGCAAGCGCGTGCAGGGCACCGAGGCGCGGCCGCGCCTGACGGTGTTCCGCAGCGTGGCGCACATCTACGTGCAGGTGGTGGACGACAGGACCGGCAGGACGATCGCGTCGGCGTCCAGCGTCGAGCCGAAGGTGAAGGGCGGCATGAAGCAGGACGCGCGCGGCGGCAACGTCGCGGGCGCCAAGGCGATCGGCAAGACGATCGCCGAGCGGCTGCTCGAGCAGGGCGTCAAGCGCGTCGTGTTCGACCGCAACGGGTTCCTCTATCACGGGCGCGTGAAGGCGGTGGCCGACGCGGCGCGCGAAGCAGGTCTGGAGTTCTGATGGCGAACATGAATCGCGACCGCGAGAAGATCGACGCGTCCCAGCTCGAGATCAAGGACACGGTCGTCTCGATCAACCGCGTGACGAAGGTCGTCAAGGGCGGCAAGAACCTGAGCTTCAGCGCGCTGGTCGTCGTCGGCGACGGCCACGGCGTGGTGGGCTTCGGCGTCGGCAAGGCGAAGGAAGTGCCGTCGGCGATCAAGAAGGGCATCGAGGCCGCGAAGAAGAACCTCATCAAGGTCCCGCTCAGGGGCACCACGATTCCGCGCCAGGTGGTCGGCCGCTTCGGCTCGGGCAGCGTGCTGCTCAAGCCGGCGCCCGAGGGCACCGGGCTCATCGCGGGCGGCGCCGTCCGCGCGGTCGTGGAGTCGGCGGGCATCCAGAACGTGCTGACGAAGTCGCTCGGATCGGCGAACCCGCACAACGTGGTGCGCGCCACCTTCTCGGGGCTGATGGGCCTCAAGGATCCGGCGTTGGTGGCGCGGATGCGCGGCAAGGAAGAAGGGGAACTGGTCGGGGCGTAACGATGGCCAAGAAGACTGCAGCGAAGGGCGCGGCCGCGAAGCGGGTCAAGGTGACCCTCCTGCGCAGCCCGATCGGGTTCAACAAGACGCAGGCGCTGACGGTGGAAGGCCTGGGCCTGCGCCGCATCCGCCACACGGTGGAGCTGCCGGACACGCCGGAAACACGCGGCATGATTCACAAGGTGCGTCATTTGGTGAGGGTGAGCGATTGACGATGTGCGATTCGTGATTCGTGAAGACAAATCACAAATCGCAAATCACAAATCACAAATCACAAATACACATATGGATCTCTCCAATCTCAAGCCGGCCCAGGGGGCGAAGCACGCGAAGAAGCGCGTCGGCCGCGGCCACGGCACGGGCCAGGGCGCGCAGGCCGGGCGCGGCCACAAGGGCGCGCAGTCGCGCTCGGGCTTCAAGTTCAAGCGCGGGTTCGAGGGCGGCCAGATGCCGCTGCACCGGCGCATCCCGAAGCGCGGGTTCCACAACGGGTTCCGCCGCGAGTACGCGGTCGTCAACCTCGACACGCTGGCCGAGCGCTTCGACGCCGGCACGGTGATCACGCCGGAGCTGCTCCGCGAGAGCGGCCTGGTGCACGGCGCCACGGCCCCGATCAAGGTGCTCGCCCGCGGCGACATCGCGAAGAAGCTGACCGTGCGGGCGCACAAGTTCAGCGGCAGGGCGGCGGAGAAGATCGCCGCGGCGGGTGGCGCGGCAGAAGTGCTGGCCTAAATGGAAAACGCGCTCAAGAACCTGTTCCAGATCGCCGACCTGCGCAACCGCGTGCTGTTCACGCTGGCGCTGCTCGGCGTGTATCGCATCGGCAGCCACATCACCACCCCGGGAGTGAACCCGCAGGCGCTGCTCGTGCTGGCGGAACAGACGCGGAACACGATGTTCGGCCTCTACGACATGTTCTCCGGGCAGAACCTGTCGCAGATGACGATCTTCGCGCTCGGCGTCATGCCGTACATCAGCGCGTCGATCATCCTGCAGCTGCTCACCGTCGTGTGGCCGACCCTCGAGCGCATCTCGAAGGAAGGCGAGCTCGGCCGCCGCAAGATCACGCAGTACACGCGCTACCTCACGCTCGGGCTCGCGCTCGTGCAGTCGCTCGGCATCGCCGTCTGGCTCGAGAACCAGACGCAGATCGCCGGCGTGCCGCTCGTCTACGCGCCGGGCTGGAGCTTCCGCTTCATGTGCGTCGTCACGATGACGACGGGGACGCTGTTCGTGATGTGGCTCGGCGAGCAGATCACCGAGCGCGGCATCGGCAACGGCATGTCGCTGCTCATCTTCGCCGGCATCGTCGTCGGCCTGCCGAGCGCGGTGCTGACCACGTTCGACCAGATGCGCACCGGGCAGATCAGCCTGCTGCGGATCGTGTTCCTGCTGCTGATGATGGTGGCGGTCGTGGCCGGCATCATCTTCGTCGAGCGCGGCCATCGTCGAATCACGGTGCAGTACGCCAAGCGCGTGGTCGGCCGGCGCCAGTACGGCGGCTCGAGCACGCACATCCCGCTGAAGGTCAACACCGGCGGCGTCATCCCGGTCATCTTCGCCTCGTCGATCCTGGCGTTCCCCGCCACCATCGCCACGATGTTCCCGACCGGCTCGTGGGGCCGCGCCATCACGGATCAGCTCGGCTACAACATGCCGCTCTACAACCTGCTCTACGTGGTGGGCATCATCTTCTTCGCCTACTTCTACACCGCGATCATCTTCAACCCGGATGACGTGGCGGAGAACATGCGCAAGTACGGCGGGTTCATTCCCGGCATCCGGCCGGGCAAGCGGACGGCGGAGTACATCGACACGATTCTCAGCCGCATCACGCTGGTCGGCGCGGTCTACCTCGCGGTCATCGCGCTGATCCCGACGTTCCTGATCAGCGGCGTGCGCCTGGCGCCGATCCCCGGGATCGGCGAGCAGCTCGAGGCGCTGATGCCGCAGTGGGTGTCGACGGGTCTCGGCGTCACGTTCTTCTTCGGCGGCACCTCGCTCCTCATCGTCGTCGGCGTGGCCATGGACACCGTGAACCAGGTCGAGTCGCAGCTCATCATGCGGCACTACGACGGGTTCATGAAGAAGACCAGGATTCGCGGACGCCGGGGCTGATCAGGGGCGCAGGTGGGGCTGAACATCGTCATGCTCGGGCCGCCCGGGGCGGGAAAGGGCACCCAGTCGGCGCGCTTTGCGCGCGAGCGCGGCCTGCCCAAGATCTCGACGGGGGACATCCTCCGCGACGGGGTCAAGGAGCAGTGGCCCGTGGCGCTGGCCGCCAAGGCGAAGATGGATCGCGGCGAGCTGGTGGACGACGACACGATGGTGGCGATCGTCCGCGAGCGGCTGTCGCGGCCGGACGCGAAGCCCGGGTTCGTCCTCGACGGCTTTCCGCGGACGGTGGCGCAGGCGCGCGCGCTCGACCAGCTGGTCGAGGAGCGCGGCAGCGGGCCGCTGGTCGTCGTGGACATCGTCGTTCCCGAGCAGGAGCTGGTGCGGCGGCTGGCCGAGCGGCGCATCTGCTCGGGGTGCGGCACCAACGCCGAGCCGGGCGAGGCGGCGGCGGCGGCCTGCAAGCGCTGCGGCGGCGAGATGGTGACGCGCGTCGACGACGACAGGAACGTGGTGATGGAGCGCCTCAAGGTCTACCAGCGCACCACCAGGCCGCTCGTCGAGTACTACCGCGAGCGGCCGACGTTCCGCGTGGTGAACGGCGCGCAGCCGCCGGACCGGGTCGCGCACGAGCTCGACACCGTGATCGACGACGCGGCGGCCGTGGGCGGGGCGGTGGCGTGATCGTCTGCCGGTCGAAGGCGGAGATCGACAGGCTCCGCCGGGTGAACCAGCTCGTGGGGCGGATTCTCGCCGACCTGCGCGGGAGGGCGGCGCCCGGCGTGACGACGCAGGAGCTCGACGCGTATGCCGAGGCGCAGGTGCGCGCGGCGGGCGCCGAGCCGGCGTTCAAGGGGTATCACGGGTATCCCGCCACCGTGTGCGTGTCGGTGAACGAGCAGGTGGTCCACGGGATCCCCTCGGCCCGCACCCTCGTCGACGGAGACATTCTCTCCATCGACATGGGCGCGAAGCTCGACGGGTTTTTCGGCGACTGCGCGGTGACGGTGCCGATCGGGCGCGTGTCGCCGGAGGCGGAGACGCTCCTGAAGGTGACGCAGGAAGCGCTCTTCATGGGCATCGACGCGGTGAAGCCGGGCGCGCGGGTGTCGGACATCGGCGCCGCCGTGCAGCGGCACGTGGAGGCGCACGGGTTCTCGGTGGTGCGCGAGTTCGTCGGGCACGGCATCGGCAGCGCGCTGCACGAGGAGCCGCAGATCGCCAACTACGGACCCGGCGGCCGCGGTCCCCGGCTGTCGGAAGGGATGGTCCTGGCGATCGAGCCGATGGTGAACTTCGGCGACCCGGCGGTGAAGGTGCTGGGCGACGGGTGGACGGCGGTGACGCGCGACGGGAGCCTGTCGGCGCACTTCGAGCACACGGTGGTCGTCACCGGCGACGGGCGGGAGATCCTGACGCTGCTCGAGCAGGACGCCGACAAGGCGCGCGAGCTGCTCCCTCACGCGCATTTGTGATGTGTGACTCGTGATTTGTGACGTATGGATGATTCACGAATCGCAAATCGCACATCGCAGATGGAAGGCGTCGTCGCGGCGCAGCTGCCGAGCGGGTTGTATGCAGTGACCGTCGAGGGCGCGCGGGTGACGGCGCACATCGGCGGCGGGGTCGAGAAGAACTTCGTCCGGGTGCTCGTCGGCGACCGGGTCGTCGTGGAGCTGACGCCGCGGGATCTGACCCGCGGCCGGATCGTGAGAAAGCTGTAGGACCTTATGAAGGTACGAGCGTCGGTGAAGAGAATTTGCGACAAGTGCAAGGTCGTGCGCAGGCGCGGTGTCGTGCGCGTGATCTGCACGAACTCGAAGCACAAGCAGAGGCAGGGATAAGCGATGGCGCGTATTGCTGGCGTCGATCTGCCGCGGACCAAGCGGGTCGAGATCGGGCTGACCTATATCTACGGGATCGGGCGGAAGCGCTCGAACGACATCCTGTCGGCGGCGGGCGTGAGCGGGGACATCCGCGTCAAGGACCTGTCGGAAGACGATGTCCGCAAGATCAGCCGCGTGATCGAAGAGGTGGGCGGCGTCGAGGGCGACCTCCGCAAGGAGATCTCGATGAACATCAAGCGGCTGATGGAGATCGGCTGCTACCGCGGCCTGCGCCACCGCCGCAACCTGCCCGTGCGCGGGCAGCGCACGCGCACCAACGCGCGCACGCGCAAGGGGCCGCGCAAGGGTGCGGTCGCCCGGCGGAAGGCCGAGACGAAGTAATCGCTGAGGAATCATGGCCAAGACTGAAGCAGCGGCAACACCCGACGTTCCCAAGAAGGGCGAGGGCGGCAAGAAGGCGCCCAAGAAGACCTTCAAGAAGCGCGGCGAGAAGCGCGTGGTGCACCACGGCTACGTGCACATCCACGCCTCGTTCAACAACACGCACATCACGATCACCGACACCGAGGGGAACGTGATCGCGTGGTCGAGCGCGGGCGGCATCGGCTTCAAGGGCTCGCGCAAGGGAACGCCGTTCGCGGCCACCCAGGCCGCCATGAACGCCGGCAACGCCGCCAAGAACTACGGCCTGCGCTCCGTGGACGTGCGGGTGAAGGGGCCGGGGTCGGGCCGCGAGTCGGCCATCCGGGCGCTGCAGACCGTCGGCATCGAGGTGAAGTCGATCCGCGACGTCACGCCGAATCCGCACAACGGCTGCCGTCCGACCAAGCGTCGCAGGGTGTGAGAATCGATGATTTGTGATTTGTGATCTGTGATGTGACATCACGAATCGCAATTCGGAAATCGCAAATGACAAGGATCGACTGAATGGCGAGATACATCGGACCCGTCTGCCGCCTGTGCCGCCGCGAGGGCATGAAGCTGTTCCTCAAGGGCGAGCGCTGCTACATGGAGAAGTGCGCCATCGAGAAGCGCAACTTCGCGCCCGGGCAGCACGGCAAGACGCGGAAGTCGAAGATGGCCGGCTACGGCATCCAGCTGCGCGAGAAGCAGAAGGTGAAGCGCATCTACGGCGTGCTGGAGGACCAGTTCCGCGGCTACTTCGAGCAGGCCGAGCGCACGCGCGGCATCACCGGCGAGACGCTGCTGCAGCTGCTCGAGCGGCGGCTCGACAACGTGACCTACCGCCTCGGCTTCGCGACCTCGCGCCCGCAGGCGCGCCAGCTCGTGCGCCACGGCCACTTCACGGTGAACGGCCGCAAGGTGGACATCCCGTCGTACTCGGTGAAGCCGGGCGACGTCATCGCCGTGCGGCAGAGCAGCCGCAAGGCGCCGGCGATTCTCCACGCCATGGAGGAGGTCAAGGGGCGCGGCATCCCCGAGTGGCTGCAGTTCGACGCCGAGGGGATGTCGGCCAAGGTCGGCTCGGTGCCGACGCGCGCGCAGATCAACCTGCCGGTGCAGGAACAGCTCATCGTCGAGCTTTACTCGAAGTAGGCCGGGTGCCCGGCGGGTCCGCTCACGGGACCCGGCGCGGAACCCGCCCTACGTCGCATCCGCCGGCCCGCAGCTTTACAGACCTGCAGCGGGAGGCCGGCGGACACGACTCGCAGGTCTGGAGGCCGCACCTGGCGGCCCGTTCGCGAAAGGAAGCACTCCATGCTGTGGAAAGGTTTTCAGCGTCCCAAGCGGCTCGAGTTCGAGCGCGACACCCTCACCGACCGGTTCGGCCGGTTCTACGCGCAGCCGTTCGAGCGCGGCTTCGGCACGACCATCGGCAACGCGCTGCGCCGCGTGCTGCTCTCCTCGATTGAGGGCGCCGCCATCACCGCGGTGAAGATCGACGGCGTGCTCCACGAGTTCTCGCCGATTCCCGGCGTGGTCGAGGACGCCACCGACATCATCCTCAACCTGAAGCAGATTCCGCTGAAGCTGCACGTCGACTACACGAAGACGCTGTACCTGCGCGTGGACAAGCCGGGCATCGTCCGCGCCAAGGACATCGAGGGCGACGCCGACGTCGAGATCCTCGAGCCGGAAGCGCACATCGCCACGGTCTCCGAGGGCGGCAAGCTGCACATGGAGCTGCGCATGAAGCGCGGCCGCGGCTACGTCTCGGCGGACAAGAACTTCGACGAGGACCTCGGCATCGGCTGGATCCCCGTCGACTCGGTGCACTCGCCGGTCAAGAAGGTGAACTACCTCGTCGAGGCGGCGCGCCTCGGCCAGACCACCGACTACGACAAGCTGACCATCGACGTGTGGACCAACGGCTCGGTGACCGCGCGCGACGCCGTGTCGCTGGCCGCCAAGCTCATTCGCGATCACCTCAACATCTTCATCAACCTCGAGGAGGCGGGTGAGGCGACCGAGGCCGCGGCCGAGCAGCCGCGTGCCGGCGCGCTCAACGAGAACCTCGACAAGAGCGTCGAGGAGCTGGAGCTCTCGGTGCGCTCCTACAACTGCCTGAAGAACGCGAACATCCGGACCATCCGCGAGCTCGTGCAGAAGACCGAGGCCGAGATGCTGAAGACGAAGAACTTCGGCCGCAAGTCGCTGAACGAGATCAAGGAGATCCTGCACAGCATGGGCCTGAGCCTGGGCATGAGGCTCGATCAGCCCGCGCAGGCACACCAGGAGTAGTCGGCAGCGGGCAGTGGGCAGCCGGCAGGAAACGCTATGAGACACAACGTTGGACACCGGAAACTGGGCCGCGTCACCGAGCATCGCCTCGCGCTGCTGCGGAACCAGGCCACCGCGCTGCTGCGGCACGAGCGCATCGAGACGACGATGCCGAAGGCCAAGGAGCTGCGGCCGTTCGTCGAGCGCCTGATCACGATCGCCAAGCGCGGCGTCGCCGCGGGCGACGCCAACGGCAGGACCCTGGCGGCGCGGCGCCTCGTCGCCGAGGACATCCAGGACAAGGCCGTCGTCGGCAAGCTGTTCGAGACGATTGCGCCGCGCTTCGCGGAGCGGCCGGGCGGCTACACGCGCATCCTGCGCGTCGGCTTCCGGCGCGGCGACTCCGCCGAGGTGGCGCAGGTCGAGCTCATCGGCAGCGAGTACGATCCGCGCACGGCGGAGGTGAAGGGCGACGAGGAGAAGGACGCCGCCGAGAAGCCGAAGGCCAAGGGCGTCGGCGACCGCCTGAAGGCAGCCGCGTCGCGCATGCGCGGCGGCAAGGACCAGGGCGGCTCCAAGGCGCAGGCGGGCGGCCAGACGAAGGGCGCCGCGCGCAAGGCCACGACGCCGCGCAAGGCTGGCGGATCATAACAAGGCCCAAGGCCCAAGGCCCAAGGCCCAACGCCCAACGCTCAAGCTCCAGACAGAGGCCCGGCCGACGACGTCGCCGGGCCTTTTGTTTTTGCAATGGCGATTGTGTGGGTCTGGTAATCTCGGCGCCAAATGATCGAGCAGCTATTGCGTACCGCCGCATTTCTTCTCACGATGGCCGCGGCATTCTGGCTTGGGATCCTCCAAAGCAAGCGCTCAATTCGGCAGCTCGGTCATGCGCCCCCTTGGTACGACGTGTTGGTACATCAGCTGGGATTCATGGCCCTTTTTGTCATGGCGTTCTGGGCTGTGTCCGCTTCGTTCGCGTGGAGTGCCGTCGCACTCGTTGTTGGGGCGACATTCTTGGGGCATGTCGTCTACGTTGTGATAGGAGCGGTCTCCGGCTTTTGGCTCGAGGAGAAGCGAAACAAGCTCGCGTTTTTGATGTTCGCTTCATCTTACGAGCGCGGGTTTCTAAACGCCGCGAGACGACAACTCCAAGTTTCACAAATTGCCATTTCAGCTATCGCGATAAGTGTCCTCGCGATGTCGGTAATCGGGACTCTATGGGTGTTTTGGACCGAAGGACCTAGTGCTGCGAAGCCCGTCCGCTTGGCATGGACGCTCTTCATCATGCCGTCGATTCTGGGCGCAGTCATGATGATGGTTGCAATGTGGCCCGCAGTGGCGACAACCCATGGCGACGATGACGTGCGCAACTCGTCGTTGGCGTTTGGCCTGATGCTGGTATTCCCGATCGCGGCATATCTAGCTGTTCCGAGACTTGTGTCTGAACAGGCCGGTGCCTCGTTACCTAGTGCGGCCGACACCTGGGTGATAGTCTCGGCGCCGTTTCTGATTTACTTGTTCGCGTTTGTTTGCCCGTTCTTCTTGGGCCTGTCCTTATCCAGGCATCGCACGAAGCAACTCCTCGAGTGGCGTAAGCAGTGGCTACGTTCGCTGGCGGGCGTTGCAAGGCTGCCGGAGAGTCAATTCCGCGAAGCACGGATGGTGCAGGTGTTGACCGACCTCGAGCGCGAGATCACGCGCACGGTGCTAACTACACCGCTCCTACAGGTGATTCACTTCGCTGTAGAAGGCCGTTGGGTGTCACACGATCGAGAACTGATCAGGTATCGCGGGGTACTGGCGGCCTCTACGAGCGGACAGGTATCCGGTATCGTCGTCGATGAATTGAAGGACCTCGATTCCGTCGGTACTCCGGGACGCAATGTTATCGCGGGGCTGATCTCCGGTGCCGTGACTGCTGGAGTACCTTGGGTACTATCTACGTGGCAATCGGAGGTGACGGCCTTGGTTCGCCGTCTGGTCGTCGAGCTCTAAGGCTCGGTGGAAATGCCTAAGCCGAGCCCGCCTCGTTGAGACAGTTTAGAAGGGCCACCAGCCGCCGTCGTCGCGGCGGTCCCGATCGCGATCGCGATCGCGGTCGTCACGCCGCCGTGCGCGATCGTCCCGATCTCTCGCGCGATCCCAGAAGTTGTCGTTGCGCGTCCAGCCCTTGTCGCGGCACACGCCCAGCCGTGAACCGGATGGCCCTGCCCGCTGCGGCAGAACGCCGGGCCGTTGCCCTTGGCCTTCCCGCCATGGTCACCTCCGGATGGGCATCACTCATGGTCCGTGCCACGCGGAATCAGGCCTGATTTCAGCCGTCCGCACGGCTGAGCGTCCGCTCCGGAGCACGGCCGCTGACCTCGGTAGAATTCAGGAGAGAAAGAGTGTGACCAGACGCATCGCGGGCGGCATCGCCGGAGGAGTCCTGTTCTGCAGCGTCATGTACGCGGGCTGCGTCGGGTTTCTCTGGGCGAATGAGACGCGCATCGTGTTCCGGAGTCACATCTCGCACGCGGCGGCGTCGGCGTGGATGCCGGGCGGCATGGAGCTGATCGAGATCGTGGCTGCCGACGGCCAGAAGCTCGAGACGCTGCGGCTCGACGCCGGCGACCCGGCGGCGCCGTGGATCGTGTTCTTCCACGGCAGCGGCCATTCGATTCGCAACCCCCGCGTGCAGGGGCAGCTCGATCAGCTGCGCGCGCTCGGGTACAACGTGCTGGCGCCCGAGTACCGGGGCTTCGGCCGCAACGAGGGGACGCCGAGCGAGAGCGGGCTCTACGAGGATGCGCGCGCGGCGTACCGGTATCTGACCGTCGAGCGCCGCGTGTCTCCGTCGGGGATCGTGCTGGCCGGACGCTCCCTCGGGTCGGCGGTCGCCGTCGAGACCGCATCCCGCCTGCCGAGCGCGGGCGTTCTGCTGTTCAGCCCCATCGACTCGATCCCGCTCATGGGCAGCCGCATGTACCCGTGGGTGCCGGTCAGCCTGCTCGCGTCGAGCCGCTTCGACTCGTTGGGCAAGATCGGGCGCGTGCGCGCTCCTGTGGTTGTCGTCCATTCGCCGAGCGACCGCTGGGTGCCGATGGCGGCCGCGCGCGAGCTGTTCGCGCGCGCAGGCGGGCCGAAGGTGATGATCGAGACGACCGGCGGCCACAACCGCGCCGGCTTCGACAACGTCGACGAGCTTCGCGCGGCGCTGTCGGCGTTCTGGCCGACAACGGCGGTTGACGATTCCGAATCCGGCGGCTGGCACGGCCCGCGCGCGTCGCACTAACCTCTTTTCCATCACGGACTAGCGGCGACACCCGTCGATGCCGGGCGGCGGTCCAGCCGTTGCTCGCCACGGTGCGGCATGTCGCCGCACCGTGTTGCCGCATCGCTGCTCGTCGCGCTCGCGACGACCCTCCAGACACCCGCCGTGGGGACGCAGGACGAGATCGTCGCGCGCGGATTCCAGGATCCGGTCGGCGTCGCGGTCAGCGCAGGCGGCCGGATCGTCGTCTCGGATCGCGCCGCAGGCACGATCGTCGAGGTCGGGTCCAACGGCCGCCGCACAGTGCTCCTGCGGCGCCTCGACGCTCCCGCAGGCATTGCGTTCGACGAAGACGATGGTCTGCTGATCGCGGAGGAGCGCGCGGGGCGCGTGCTCCGGCGGGATGCGTCCGGCGCGATGGGCATCGTTGCGTCGGGGATTCTTCGGCCGCGCTGGATTGCCGTCGGCACGGGCGGCCATCTCTACGTCACTGAGCGTCGTCGTCGCATCGTTCATGTCACGCCGTCGGGTGAGGTACGGACCGTCGCGCGGGGATTCCGCGGGCTCGCCGGCCTCGCTGTCAGCAACGGTGTGCTGTACGCGGCGGCCCGCCGGCTCGACACCGACCGCGGTCGCCGCGACACCGAGATCGTCGCGTTCGAGCTGCGCGCCGACGGGGCTGCTGCCGGTCCGATGCGGACGCTCTTGCGCGACACCGCGAAAGAGCCGGTGGCTCTTGCCGCCGACCACCTTGGCGCGCTGGTCGCGAGCGTCCGCCGGGACAGCCGTGGCCGGGACCGCGGCGGCGTGATCAAACAAAGTCCGGCCGGTGAGTTCGCGGCGCTTGCGAGCACCCTCCGAAGTCCGCGGGGCGTCGCGTTCGAGCCGGCCGGCCACCTGCTGGTGGTGGAAGCGGAGCCGGTGCGGCAGCTCCGGCGATACCGCGCGCCGTCCCCGCCCGACGCGGTGGTGCCGCCGTTCACGAATACCGCGCCACTGGCGCTCAGCGGCCACGCGGCGCCCGGCAGCCTGGTGCAGGTGTTTGCCGACTTGTCTGCTGGGCCGCGTGCGTCTGCGGCAGCCGACGCCTCGAGCGGCGCGTTCACCGCGGCCGTCCCGCTTGGGCTCAACGAGGAGACCCGCTTCCTGCTGACCGCGACCGCGAGCGGCGGCCGGGGCCTCACGTCCGCTGCGAGTTCCCACGTCGTCGTTCACGACGACCACCTGCCCGTGCTGTCCGTCGCCGAGCCCGCGCCGGGCATCTACACCCGGGCCGACGTGCCGCTCCGCGCGCAGGCGGATGACGATGGCAGTGGCGTCGCGAAGGTGGCGGTTCTGTGGGACGACACGGTTGCCGCGCGTTTCGAGAATCCAGATCCGGACCTGCCGATGGAAGTGACGGCAAGCCTCAGCACGGCCTCGCTGGCGGAGGGGCCTCGCGCGCTCACGGTCACCGCGGCCGATCGCGCCGGAAACGGCGCAAGCACGGCGCTGCTCGTCACCGTCGATCGGACCCCGCCTGAGACGCGCATCGTCAGCGGGCCCGCCGGCACGATTGCCGAACCCGCGGCCACCTTCGTCGTGGAAGCGCAGGACGTGCATTCACCGGTCGTCGAGTTCGCCTGGCGGCTGGATGCCGGCGCCTGGTCGCCGTTCGGCCTGGTCTCGACCGTTTCGTTGACCGGACTGACGCCAGGCGAGCATCGCTTCGAGGTGAAGGCGCGCGATCTGGCGGGCAACGAGGACCTGACGCCGGCCGTTCAGGCGTTCATCGTCCGCTCGCTGCGGTTGTCGCTGCTCGAGCCGGCGGACGGCGCCGTCGTGACGGGCGGTTCTCTGTGGCTTCGCGGCACCGTGGAGGGCGGCGCAGGCGAGGTGGCCGTGACGGTGCCGCTGCCGGAGGGACTCGGTGGAATGGCCGGAGCGCCGGTTGAAGACGGCCGCTTCGCGCTCGAGATTCCGGCGGATCCGTCGCTCGCCACGCTGAGGGCCGTCGCGACGGACAGTTCAGGGGCCACTGCGGAGGCGAGCGTCACCCTCATCATGGCGCCGGATGGCAGCGAAGTGCAGACGCTCAGCGTCTGGCCGCCGGGCGGGCTCGCCCCGTTGCCGGTTCGCGTGAGCGTCGCCGGGTTCGTCGGCGCGCCGGTGGCGATCGACTTTGAGGGCGACGGCACCGTGGATTTTGACGGCGTGCCGGACGATGACAGCCTGTATTTCACCTACGCGACCGCAGGTATCCACGTCCCGGCGCTCCGGTTTACGGCGCCGGATGGCACGGTGCTGACGCAGCGCGCGGTAGTCGAGGTGTACGACGGCTCCCGCCTCGACGCACGGCTGCAGGCGGTCTGGGCGGGGTTCCGGGATTCTCTGCGCAAAGGTGACGTCGCGGCGGCCGTATCGTTCATTGCGGCGGAGCGCCGCGGCGGGTGGGCCGAGTACTTCGCGTCGCTGCCGCCGGATGCGTTCGAGGACGTGGACCTCGTGTTCACCGCCATCACGCTGGTCGAGGCCGGCTACGGCGGCGCGCAGTACGAGATGGTCGCCGAGCGCGACGGCCTGATCTACTCCTACGCCGTCTGGTTCCGGCTCGACGCGGACGGCCGCTGGCGTCTGTGGCGGTTCTGAGCACGCTCCTGCAAGCGAGGCTCACATGAAACTCACCGTCGCTGCTCTCGTCGCCGTACTCACAGCCGCCTGTGCCGGCCCTGAAATCCGCGGCCCGTTTCGGAATCAGTACATCGACGTGGACACGGGCAAGCCTATCCAGGGAGTCGTCTTCCTTGCTGTCTGGGAGAAGGTCTACCCGACCGTCACCGGTGACGGCGGGCGGTACTTCTACGAGGCCCGCGAGGCTGTCAGCGGCCCCGACGGGCGGGTTGAGATTCCAGCGGTGAGTCCTTTGAACTCGATATTCACCTTAGAGGTGACGTTCCACGCCTTCGGAGCGGGATATGGCTATGCGGACGACAACGTCTTGGTGACACCTCCGAGCGGTAAGGCGTACATCGACCCGACCGTCACGCGAATGCGAAGGTTACCGTCCCGCGAAGAGCGGTGCCAATTCTTGCGTCACCTGTCGTCGCCATCCGTACCCGAGAACACTCTGAGGATTCCTAAGTATCTGGCGGTAACTCACGGTGAGAGCGACGCGTTACGGTGTGGCTCTTTGTAGGGAGAGAGTTATGTTGCCGAGGGGCGCGCTTACGTTGCTAGTAGTCCTTGCCGCTGGTTATAGCTCAGCGAATCTAACCGCGCTGAATGTCTCGACGCATCGTCTGATCAATTCCGCTGCTCTCGAGTACGCGGCCTTCGACAACTACATTCGCTCGTCTCTCGGACTCGTCGGCGCGCGTGAAACACGTCTCCGCAGAGGAGCACAGGCGTTCACCATTGAGCAATGGATCGAGGAGGGCGGCGAACACGAAGACGATGGCGTACCGATAAACAGTCGGTATCTCAACCACTTCCACAACCCTCTCAAGGCGTGGCCTGAAGCGGGTCTGAACTTCCTGACCCAGCGTCGCTCATCCATTCATTGGATGCAGAGTGCCGATCAATCGCCTGGCGGGAATTGGTCGTGGCAACGCGCGCGTGAACTCTATTTTCGCGCCCTGACCGTCTCAGACGCGCAAGAACGAGAAGCGGCCGCTGCGGACATGTTCCGGGCGCTCGGCCACGTCATGCACCTCGTCGTGGATGCCTCCGTGCCCGAGCACACACGAGACGATGCGCATCCGTTCGGCGAGATCTCGCGAAAGTACTTGTTCCGCAAGAAGGCGGGAAACTACGAATACTGGGTGTCGGATCAGCATGACGGCGCGAACGACACGCAGAAGAAAGCCGCCGAGGCAGCGTTCCGCGCGCGGTATCTGTCGAGCCCGATCGCGATCGACACCTCGGTGTTCAACATCGTGTTGCCGCCTGGAGAGACGATCGCGAAGGCGCCGGTCGCGCGGCTCATCGACTCTGACCGGTACGAGCAGGAGGCGCTGGATCCGAACCTGACGCTGTCGGGTCCCATCGGGCTCGCCGAGTTCGCGAGCGCGAACTTCTTCAGCGAGGACACGCTGACGGGCCAGTTCACCTTTCCCCGCCGCGATGCGCTGACGCCAAACCCGCGCGTGGCGCCGCACAGCCCGCAGGTCCGCCGCTATTTCGCCAAGCCTGCAGGCCAGGGACTGCCGACAAGCGTCGCCCTGGCCGAGTGCGCAAGCGAGAGCGTTCTGAGCCGGTGGAGCGCCGGCAGGCCGGCGCCGTATCCGTGCGTGGACGAGGCCGTGTGGGAGGAGACGGCCACGCACATGCTGCCGCGCGCCGTCGGGTACGCGCGCGGCGTGCTCGACTACTTCTTCCGCGGCAAGGTCGGTGTCCGCCGCGTTGGTCCCATCGGCAGCACGCTGATCTTCATCGACGTGGAGAACCAGTCGGCCGAACCGCTCGAGGGCGTGTTCGAGGTCTACGGCCGCTATCAGAAGGGGAGCGCTTCCGAGGAACGAGTCCGGTGGTCCGTCCTCAATGGCGGTAACCCAATCTCGCTCGCGCCGGGCGCGTGGAATCGATATCCGCTCGACGTACCGCCCGATGACCCCACCGGCTTCTTCGTGCTCGTCTTCCGCGGGCGCCTGGGGCTGGAGGAGAACGCGGTCGCGGGGCAGGTATTCGCTGCGCCGCAGGTGGACGTGATTCAGGCCTCCTACGACGCGGACGCCGCAAGCACCTGCGCGGTGACGCGGCCGGCGCCGACGTTCAACTTGCCGTTCCGAGAGCTGCTCGAATGCACCTGGCAGCCGGTCAACCACCGCGTCGAGGGCCGCATCGCGAGCAATTTCCGTGAGAGCGATAGCGGGAATCCATCCGACCCCATCATCGAGCGCATCCAGGCGACGTGGGAAGGGACCGGACCGGTCGTCCCGGCGCCACTGCGCATCAACGACATCGATTCTGCCGCCGGCGTGTGGCAGCGCGCGGGCGCCGAGCCGAACCCCGAGGCGTTCACCATCGTGGACCCCGCTGCGCGTCCCGGCACCAGCAGGCTCATGCTCAGGGTGACCATTCGGGGCGGGACCGTCGTCACCACGCAGCTGGCGACGTTCCGCAGCCTGAGGACCTCAGCCGAGAAGCAGGCGCGCCTGTTTGCGACAGGGGGCTACTTTCTCTACACGCTCCGCAACACGTCCGTGGTCATGAACATTGATGCCGGGCGATTGGCCACCGCCGCGATCGGCGGGTATCCGTTGCCGACGTCCATTCAAGGCGACTTTCTCCCGCCAGGGTTTGCCATCCGCAGCGGAGGGGTGACGGTCAGCGGCACCCAGGGCGGCACGGCGACGCACGGCCGCAACACCTTCCTCCAGGAGCTGACGGGAACGATCCTCCAGGCGCAGGCGGTGCTGGCGCCGATCGTGCTGACGGCTCCGTTTCCAGAGGCGCCCGACCTCGATTTCAGCGCGTCCGTGAATCCACGGCCTCTGTCTGGGGGTGCTCTCCTGGGATGGAAGACGTTCGTCGACGCCGAGGGGCCGGAGCCGTACTCGATCACGCTCCGAGTGCGCCAGGCGCAGTAGTCGCGCACACGGCAGTAGTCGCGCACACGAAAAGGCCCTGGCGGCGGGAGCCGCCAGGGCCGAACGTCGAACCCGGAACCCGGAACCCGGAACCTCAGACTTCTTCGACCGCTTCCTGCCCCCGCTCCGCCCGTGCGGCGGCGATGATCTTGCCCTGCAGGTGCTGCGGCACTTCTTCGTAGTGCGAGTACTCCATGTGGTACGACCCGCGGCCGCCGGTCGCCGACGTGAGGTGCTGCTCGTAGGTCAGCATCTCCGCCATCGGCACCTGCGCGCGGATCACGGTCATCGCCCCGCGCGTGTCCATGCCCGCAATGCGGCCGCGCCGGCCGTTCAGATCGCCCATCAGGTCGCCGGCGAAGTCGCTGGGCGAGTAGACCTCGACCTTCATCACCGGCTCGAGGATCGTGGGGCGCGCCCGCGTCATCGCGTCCTTGAACGCCAGCGAGCCCGCCATCTTGAACGAGAGCTCGTTCGAGTCCACCTGATGGTACGACCCGTCGAACACGGTCGCCTTGAAGTCCACCATCGGGTAGCCGGCCAGGAAGCCGCGCATCCGCGCGTCCTGGATGCCCTTCTCGACGGCCGGGACGAACTGGCGCGGGATCGCGCCGCCGAAGATGTCGTCCTCGAACTGGAAGTCGCTCCCGCGCGGCAGCGGCTCGACCCTGATCTTGCAGTCGCCGAACTGCCCGTGGCCGCCGGTCTGCTTCTTGTGCCGGCCGTGCGCTTCCGTGGAGGCGGTAATCGTCTCCCGGTACGGGATCCGCGGCGGCTTCAGGTTCACCTCGACGCCGAACCGGCGCTTCAGCTTCGCCACCGTGACCTCGATGTGAAGCTGGCCCTGGCCGGCCAGCAGCAGCTCGTGCGTCTGCGGGTCGCGGGTGTAGCCGATGGTCGGGTCCTCCTCGCGGAGTCGCTGCATCGACTGGTTGATCTTGTCCTCGTCCCCGCGCGACTTCGGCTCGATCGCGTACGAGAGCACGGGCTCCGGGAACGTGATCTCGGCGAACTTCACCTTGGTCGTCTTTTCGGCGAGGGCGTCGTTGGTCTTCGTGTCCTTCAGCTTCGCGACGGCGCCGAGGTCGCCCGCCTTGAGCTCCGCCACGTGTGTCTGCGTCTTGCCCTGCAGCGCCAGCAGGTGGCCCAGGCGCTCCGGCGAATCGTGCGTGGCGTTGTGGACCGTCGTGTCCGACTTCAGCGTCCCCGACACCACGCGCAGCATGGTGATGCGGCCGGCGAACGGATCCGCAATCGTCTTCCAGACGAATGCGGAATACGGCGCCGTGTCGCTCGCCTTCACCGTGGTGTCGGTGCCGTCCGGCGCCAGCGCGGGAAAGTCGCGCTCGGCGGGCGACGGCACGTAGCTGGCGATCGCGTCCAGCAGCGGCTGCGCGCCGATGACGTGCAGCCCCGACGTGCAGACGAGCGGGTAGAGCTTGCCGGCGACCGTCGCCGCGCGAAGACCCGACACGAGCTGCTCCTGCGTCAGGGTCCCTTCGGCGAAGAACGTCTCCATCAGGGACTCGTCCGCCTCGGCCACCATCTCGATGAGCTGCTCGCGTGCCTTGCCGGCGCTGTCCGCCAGCGCCGCCGGCACGTCGCCTTCGGTCACCTTGCCGCTGCCATCGGCGGCAAACGTCAGCGCCTTCATGCGCACCAGGTCCACCACGCCCGTGAAGCCGCGCTCCTCGCCGAGCGGCAGCTGAATGGGCACGATCTCGCGGGCGCAGTCGCGGTGCAGCGACGCAAGCGTGCGCTCGAGGCTCGCGCGGTCGCGCTCCAGGCGGTTGACGGCGACGACGCGGGGGAGACCGAGGCCGGCGGCCTCGCTCCAAAGCTTTTCAGTCTGCACCTCGACGCCGGCGACGGCGTCGACGACCACCACGGCGGCTTCCACGACGCGCAGCGCGGAGCGGGCGTCGGTCAGGAAGTTCGCGAAGCCGGGGGTGTCGATGAGGTTGATCTTGGATTTCTGCCACTCGGTGTGGGCCAGGCTGGAGGAGAGGGTGTGCTTGCGGGCAATCTCTTCTTCGTCGAAGTCGGTGACGGTGGACCCGTCATCGACCCTGCCCAGCCGGTTGACGGCGCCCGAGGCGAAGAGCAGGGCGGCCACCAGCTGCGTCTTGCCGCACCCGCCATGACCGACGACGGCCACGTTGCGGATGGCGGCGGCATCATAGACCTTCATAGGGGTAGTCCTCCTGACCTGTGGGTCGACCCACGCAGGCGTGGATCATAGTCGGGGAGGTCACAGAACGGCACATCAGACAAGAATGTCTGTTTGACACTTTAGATCGACGATTTTGTCTGTCGTAAGGCGTCTCGTACAGGACCGGGGACCCGCGGCGGACCGCCCGCGCCCGGGGCATCGGACTGATTCAGACACGAATGTCGACGTCAGTGGCCGTTCTGACAAAATTGTCACCATCATCGCTGCGGGCCGGACCTTCCGGAACAGCGTGTTTTCGGAACAAATTCACGCCGATCGCCGGTTTCCGCGTGGCCCTGCCGGCTGGATCCCATCTTGCTCAGCGGCCGGGCAACGCCCGCATGAAGCGGGGCGTGTTCCCCCACGGTCAACCCGGACCCTGGTCACTGTCGCTGAGGTGAGGAATGAATCAAGCTGACACCGCATGGATGTTGATTTCAACGGCGCTGGTGCTGCTCATGACGCCCGCGCTGGCTTTCTTCTACGGCGGCCTCGTCCGCTCCAAGAACGCCCTCAACACCATGATGATGAGTTTCATCTCTCTGGGGTTCGTGGGCGTGCTCTGGGCCGTGGTGGGGTACTCGCTCGCCCTGACCGCGGGCAATAACTGGCTCGGCGACATGTCGGCGTCGTTCCTGACCGGTGTGGGCCTCGCCAACACCGGCAGCATCCTCGGCGACGTGTTGACCATTCCGCACGTGCTCTACATGGCCTTCCAGGCCACCTTCTGCATCATCACGGCGGCGCTGATCTCGGGCGCCATCGTCGAGCGGATGCGGTTCTCGGCCTACCTGCTGTTCATCTCGCTCTGGTCGGTGGTCGTCTACGCGCCGCTGGCGCACTGGGTGTGGGGCGGCGGCTGGCTGGCGGACATGGGGGCGTGGGACTTCGCCGGCGGCACCGTCGTGCACGTCAACGCGGGCGCGGCGGCGCTGGTGGCCGCGCTCGTGGTCGGCAAGCGGTCCGACTACAAGAATGCGCCGATCCTGCCGCACAACGTGCCGTTCGTGCTGCTGGGCGCCGGGCTGCTCTGGTTCGGGTGGTTCGGCTTCAACGCCGGCAGCGCGCTCGCGGCCAGCCCGATCGCGGGCCTGGCGTTCGTGACGACGATGCTGGCGCCCGCGGCCACGCTGGTCGTCTGGACCTTCCTCGACATGATGCGCTCGGGCAAGCCGACGGCCGTCGGCTGCGCCACCGCGATTGTCGTCGGCCTCGTCGCCATCACGCCGGCGGCGGGCTTCATCAGCCCGACGAACGCCATCTTCCTCGGCGCCATCGCGGCGGTGCCGAGCTACTTCGCGTTGATCATCCGCGCCAAGACGAATCTCGACGACTCGCTCGACGTCGTCGCCGCACACGGCGTCGGCGGCACGGTGGGCGCGCTCCTGACCGGTGTCTTCGCCGAGAAGAGCCTGAACGGCCTGTTCGACGGCCTGATCGCGGGCAACCCGGGTCAGGTCGGGATCCAGGGCGCGGCCGTGCTGACCGCGATCGTCTACAGCGGTCTGGTCAGCTTCATCCTGCTCAAGCTGATCGGCATGGTGATTCCGCTCCGCGCCGATGCGACCGACGAGGGCACGGGTCTCGACATCACGCAGCACGGTGAAGAGGCGTACCTGCACGTCGGCGGCGCCTCGCCGGCGGTACACAGGCGGGAGATCGCGGCCGAGCCGGAGCCGCTGCTGCAGCCGCTCAAGTCCAACGGGTAACGCTCACCACCATCCAAGGGAGGCAGCTGTAATGTTGAATCGCGCACGACGTTTTGGACTCTCCGCACTGGCGGCGCTTGCCGTGGCGCTCATGGCCTCGCCGGCCGCGGCCCAGGACGCCGCTCCGGTCGTGGTGGTGACGGGCGGCATCGACTTCGTCAACCAGTACAACTTCCGCGGCATCCGGCAGAACACCGAGGGTGTCTCCGTGTGGCCGTTCGTGGACTTCGGCTTCACGCCGTTCAGGGGCGACGGCTCGCTGAAGACGGTCAACGTCAACATCGGGACCTGGAACGCGATCCATTCGCAGATCAACGACGGCAACAAGCTGTATGAGACCGACTTCTACGGGACGCTCGGCTTCGGTTTCAGCAGGGGCGCGCTGGCGTTCACCTACACGTCCTATACGAGCCCGGCGGATCTGTTCGCGCACGTGAAGGAGCTCTCGGTGAAGGCGTCGTTCGACGACAGCGCGGCGCTCGGCCGCGGCGCGCTCAAGCCCTACGCGCTCGTCGCCTTCGAGATGGACAACCAGGCGGACGCCGGCGACTCGACGGGCACCTACATCGAGCTCGGGATCGCGCCCGGCATCAGCGGATCGAGGGCGTCGCTCGCGATTCCCGTGAAAGTCGGCCTCAGCGGCAGCGACTACTACGAGTTCGCCACGGGCAGCGACTCCACGTTCGGCTACTTCAGCGTCGGGGGTCTCGTCACCGTGCCCATGGGCTCGCACGCCAATATCCACGGCGGCGTGGAGTTCCAGGCCTTCGGCGACACCGTGAGCGAGTACAACGGCCAGGACACCGCCGGGATCGTGTCGATCGGTCTCGGGTTCGCCTTCTAGTTGCAGTCCAACGGGGATGCCGACGATGATTCCTGTCGTCGCCATCCCCGTTATGACCCCGCCACCCGAACCCGGAGATGTTCCTCGTATGTCGATGACCGCGCGGGGCACGGGTTCGACGCTGCGGGCCGCGCTCGACGCCGCGAAGGACGAGCTGCGCGCCGAGACCGCGCGGGGCACGGCAGGGCGCGCGGCCCTCGACCGGCATGCCGGCCGCGTCGACGATCTCCTCCGGCAGCTCTACGAGGAGGCGGGGCAGCCGCAGGCCGCGGCGGCGATCGTCGCGCTCGGCGGCTACGGCCGCCGCCACCTGTCGCTCCACTCCGACATCGACCTGCTCGTGCTCTTCGGCAGCCGCATCGGGCCGTCCGAGGAGCGTTTTCTCCGCGCGTTCATGCATCCGCTCTGGGACCTCGGCGTCGTCGTCGGGCACCAGGTGCGCGAGATCGACGAGTTCTCGGACCTCGAGACCGACAACCCCGAGTTCCTGCTGGCGCTGCTCGACGCGCGGCTCGTGGCCGGCGATCAGGCGCTCTTCGATCGGCAGCAGGCGGTCTTCCACCAGCCGGCGACGCACGCCTGCATCGTGCAGTCGCTCGAGGCGCTCATCGACGAGCGCCATGCGAAGTTCAATTCGACGCTCTACCAGCTCGAGCCTGACGTGAAGGAGGCGCCGGGTGCGCTGCGCGACCTGATGGCGACGCGCACGATCACCGCGCTGACCGATCCGCTGCTGCTGCGCCGCGGTCCCGCCGATCCCGGACGGTTCGAGGAGGCCGAGGACTTCCTGCTCCGCGTCCGCTCGATCCTGCACCTCGAGACCGGCCGCAATCAGAACGTGCTCAGCCACGAGCTCCAGGAAAAGACCGCCGACATCCTCGGCTACCCCGGCAACGAGCCGCGGCAGCGCGTGGAGCGGCTGATGAGCGACTACTTCCGCCACGCGCGGATCGTGTCGCGCTCGCTCGAGTGGACGCGGCGGACGGCGCCGACGCCGGTCGGCCCGAACCTGGGACGGTCGCGCGACGGCGTCCGCTTCCTCGATCCGGTACTGGCCGCGCGCAACCCGGCGTCGTGGGTCGGCGCGTTCCAGGCAGCCGTCGATCTCGGCACCGGGGTCACCGAAGAAGCGCTGTCGTGCATCCAGCAGCACGTGGATCGCTACCGCGCGGAGGACTTCGTCCCCGAGGCGCGCGACCGCGCGGCCCTCATGAAGTTCCTGAAGCCGCGTTCGGGCCTCTACACCGCCCTGTCGCAGATGCACGACTGCGGGATGCTGGGGCGCGTGTTCCCGGAGTTCCAGGCGATCTCGTGGCGGGTGGTCCGCGACTTCTACCACAAGTACACGGTCGACGAGCACACGCTGCTGACGATCCGGAACCTCGAGCGCCTCTCGACGACCGACGCGCCGGAGCGCCAGCGCTTCAAGAACGTGGCGACGAGCCTGCCCGCGCCGGAGCTGCTCGTGCTGTCGCTCCTGCTGCACGACGTCGGCAAGTGGCGCGACGACGACCACCATCTCGAGAGCGTGCGCATGGCGGAAGACGTCCTCAACCGCCTGCAGCTGAGTCCCGAGTCGTGCGAGATGGTGCAGTTCCTGATCCGGAACCACCTCAGGATGTCGCTCGTCGCGTTCCGCCGGGACACCGAAGACCCCGACATCGTCCGCGAGTTCGCGTCGCTGCTCGGCACCGAAGACAAGCTGAAGATGCTGTGCCTGATGACGCTGGCCGACGTCGAGGCGGTGAGCCCGGAGACGCTCACCCCGTGGAAAGAGGAGCTGGTGTGGCGGCTGTACGTCGATACGTACAACCATTTGACGCAGCGCTACGGCGACGAGCTGATCGAGCGCAGCCAGGCGGGGCTGCAGGAGCTGCTGTCGGGCCGGCCGGCGGACATGCCCGAAGCCGAGATCGCGCGCTTTCTCGAAGGCCTGCCGCAGCGCTACCTGCACCTCTTCCCGAAGGAAGCGATCTACCGCCACGTCCGGCTGGCGCGCGACATCAACTCCGACCAGGTGCACCTCTCGCTCGAGTGCGCCGACGCCGTGTGGACGCTCGCGGTCGTCACGCTCGACAAGCCGTTTCTCTTCTCGAACATCTGCGGCGTGCTGTCGTCGTTCGGCATGAACATCCTGCGCGGGCACGCGATGACGAACCCCAACGGGCTGGTGCTGGACGTCTTCCACTTCACCGACGAGGAGCGCTTCCTGGAGCTGAACCCGGACGCGCACCGGCAGGTGCTGCACGTGCTGCAGGACGTCGTCGCCGGCCGCGCCGACGTCAGGCAGCTCGTGCGCGGCCGCGAGCAGAGCGTGCTGCAGCCGAAGACGGCGCCGCGCGTGGCGCCGGTGGTCCACGCCGACAACGAGACGTCGGGGCGCTACACGATCGTGGACATCGTGGCCGGCAATGCGCTCGGGCTGCTGTACCGGATCAGCCGTGTGATTTCGCAGCACGGCTGCGACGTCGACCTCGTGCTCATTTCCACCGAGGGCGAGCGCGCGATCGACGTGTTCCACATCACGAAGGGCGGAGCCAAACTCACCGACGCGGAGCACCGCGGGCTGACGTCCGACCTGCAACGCACACTGGAGGGCACGACATGAAGCTGATCAAGAGCATCGTCCGGCCGAACAAGGTCGACGATGTCAAGGACGCGCTCGCGAAGCTGAACATCTCGGGGATGACCGTCACCGAAGTGCGCGGGCACGGCAAGCAGAAGGGGCACACAGCGATCTACCGCGGCAAGGAGTACAACGTCAGCCTGCTGCCGAAGATGGAGATCGAGATCGTCGTGCCGGACTCGATCGCCGAGGAGGCGATCAAGGCGATCGTGCAGGCGGCGCGCACCGGCGAGATCGGCGATGGCCGCGTGTTCGTGTTCCCGGTCCTCGAGAGCTACCGCATCCGCACCGGCGAAAGGGAGTCCTGAGGCGGCGGGTCCGGCACGGGGGTGAAGTCGTACGGCCGGACCCACTGCGAGTACAGGACCCGGTCGGGCAGCGGCGCGAGGTCCGCGCCGAAGTAGCGCCGCGCGAGCAGCCTCGCCCCGTTCACCGGGGTCATGGTCGGATAGAAGCCCGGATCGCCGTCGGGAAAGTAGTAGGCCGCGAAGATCTCCATGCGCTCGCGCATCATCGTCTCCAGGGACGTGTCGGTGCTCAGGCCCGGGCCGTGGTCGCCGTGGACCACGATCGCCGGCGCGGGACCCGGCTGGCGGAGCGCGGCGTCCACGATGGCGACGAAGCGGTCGAGCACGTACTGCGACTGCTGCGCGTAGCCGTGGAGGTACTCCTGCCGGGGACGGCCGGCGGCGCCTCCCTCCGACATGGTGTACAGGGCGCCTGAGGGCGCCAGCGGGCTCCCGTCGCGGGCGATGACGAACGGCGCGTGGGCGGCCAGGATGTGCGCGAACACGAACGTCGGTTCGGTCCCACGCCGCCATTCCTCGAGCTCTGTCAGCGTGCGGACCAGTTTCCGCCGGTGTCCGTCGAACGACGCGTCGCCGGGGACGGTGCCGAGCGGCACCGCGGCGAGCGGCGTCAGCGCGATCGCCGCCACCTCGAGCTCGTCCAGCCCGCTCACCGCGCACACGCACACGTCAGCCCGGTCGAACTGCCGCGTGGCCATGTAATCCGATCCGAACGCCACGACCCGGTAACCCGCGCGCGACGCCAGCCGCATCAGCGCGTTCTGCTGAACGAGGTAGTCGAGCGGCTCGCGGGTCGTCGACGGCGCGCCCACGACCTGCGCGATGCCGTCCAGGTAATCGAGGTTCAACGCCGACGCGAGCGACAGATAGGTCTGCGCGTAGTTGGCGCGCGCCCGTTCGACGACGTAGAAGCCGCGCGCCCGCAGCGCCTCGACGAACGGCTGCAGGTCCAGGCCGTAGTTGCGGCGCAGCGCGTCCGGCCGTCCGAGCGCGTCGAGGACGATGTAATACACGTCGCGCGAGGGTGAGACCCGTCCGGCGCCCGACAGCGGCGCCGAGGCGAGATGCTCGGCCGCCTCGCGCCAGGTCGGATCCGCGCGCCGGCTGCCCGCCGCCGCCGGGATGAACGCCACCAGCAGCAGGAGAGCGGCGGCCACGGTCAGCGGCATCGCGCTGCGAGGCCGGACCTCCCAGGGCCGGCTGGCGATCGCGGCAATCACGCCCGCCGTCAGGACGTACGGGACCGCGAACCACGGGTCGCCCGGCCAGATCGCCAGGCCCAGCCCGCGAAGACCTTCAGCCGCAGCGCCGTACAGGTTGAACTGGATCAGGAACCACGCCAGCCACGACGACCGTGCGGCAAGGTCGCGCCGGGCGACGCGCAGCGCCACGGTGAGCACGACCGCTGCGGCAGCCGCGGTGATCAGCGCACGCGTGACGACGGCGGTTCGCAGCGGCACGGTCCCGAGGTTCGCGCCGACGATGACGGCGACCGGATGAATCGCCAGGAGGACGCCGGGGACATACCAGCGGATCCACATGTCAGGGAACCGGCACGAAGTCGTAGGGCCGATCGAGCGGCGAGAACATGACGCGATCCGGGAGCGGCGGCAGGTCTGCGCCCAGATACTCTCGCGCGAGCAGCCTCGCACCGTTGACCGGCGTCATGCCGGGATAGAAGCCAGGAGACGCCCCGGGGAAGTAGTACGCCGCGAAGATTTCCATCCGTTCCTGGATACCGATGCCCTGGTCGTTGATGCGATCGAGGATGTCGCGGGCGGGCCCATGGTCGGCGTGGACGACGATCGCCGGTGGACGTCCGGGCCGCGCCAGAAGTGCGTCGACGACCGCAAGGGTCCGGGTCAGCGCGTACTGCGACTGCTGGCCGTACGCGTCCCGGAACTCTGCCCGCGGGTGCCGCAGCGGCGTACCGTCGCGGGCGAACACGAATGGCGGGTGCGGCGCCAGGATGTGGGCAAAGACGAACGCCGGCCGCGTGCTGCCGCCGTATTCGGTGAGCGCGCCAAACGCGTTGATGATCCTGCGGCGGTGAACCGCGTACCGATCGACGCGCGACGACCACTCGAGCGGCGCCGCCGCCAGGGGCGTCAGCGCCAACGTTGCGGTCTCGATGTCGTCGAGTCCGCTGAGTGAACAGACGCAGACGTCGGCGCGCGGGAACCTCCGCGTGGCCATGTAGCCGGAGCCGATCGCCACCACGCGGTACCCCACCCGCGACGCCATCCGCATGAGCGCATTGTCCTCAATGAGATATCCGAGCGGGTCGCGGGTCGTTGTCGAGCGCCCCACGCGTCCGGCAATCCCATCGAGGTAGTCCATGTTCAGCGTCGAGGCGAGCGACAGGTACGTCTGTGCGTAGTTGCTGCGCGCCCCCTCGACCACGTAGAAGCCTCTCGCGCGGAGCGCGTCGACGAAGGGCGCCAGGTTCACGCCGTAGCTGCGGCGCAGCGTGTCCGGGCTGCCGAGGCTGTCGATCACGACGTAGTAAATGTCGCGGCTGGGCACCGTCGCCGGCGCCGACTGCCTGGACAGGGCGGATTCGATCAATGCGTCCGCGGTTGCCTCCCACGGTCGCGTGGTCCGCCGCTCCTGTGCGCCAGCGGGTATCAGGCCGACGAGCACGAACAGCGCGGCGACGACTGTCATGGGCACCGGGTCCCGAGGTCTGACTTCCCAGGGCCTGCTCGCGACGGCGGCAACCACCGCGCTGGTGAGGACGTAGGGGACGGCGAACAGCGGATCGGTCGCGAGAATCGGCAGGCCGAGGTACTGCAGCCCCCGCGCGCTCGCGCCATACAGGGTGGATAGCAGCAGGAACCACCAAAGCCAGGCGGATCGCGCGGCCAGATCGCGGCGCACCAGGCGAAGGACCAACAGGACAACGGCAGCGCCGCCGGCGGCGGTGAGCGCGGAGCGGGTGACCACTTCAGGACGCAGCGGCACGTTACCGAGGTTTGCGCCGACTACTGTCGCGAGTGGCGCGAGTGCGAGCAGAACTGGAGGCAGATACCAGCGAAGACTGACCATCGATCAGTGGCCGGCGGACTGTGGCTGCGTGACTGGCATCAGGTCGTACGGGCGGTCGCCCGTCGAGAACAGCACGCGATCGGGCAGCGGGGGCAGATCCGCGCCGAGATAACGCCGCGCGAGCAGCCTGGCGCCATTGACCGGCGTGATGGCCGGATAGAGGTCGGCCGCGCCGTCGGGGAATAGGTAGGCCGCGAAGATCTGCATGCGTTCGCCAACGGCCGACTCGCTCGGGCCGTCATAGCGCCAGCGGGCGCCCGGTCCGTGATCGCCGTGAATCACAATGGCCGGTGTTGGGCCCGGCTGCCGCAGGATGGCGTCGACGGCGGTCACGACGCGGTCCAGCACATACTGCGTCTGCTGGCCGTATCCACTGATGTACTCCTCGCGCGGTCCAGCGAACTCGCGCCAGTCGGCCAGGCTGTATGGCCGCCGCGGCGGCCGCAGCGGCGTGCCGTCCCTCGCCAGCACGAACGGCGGGTGCGGCGCGACCACGTGGGCGAACACCAACGTGCGTCGTCCTCCCCGCTCGTAGCCCTCGAGCGCCGCGAGACCGTCGATGATCTTCCGGCGGTGCGCCTCATACGGATCGAGCGCGTCCGCCTCGAGCGGCAGCGCGGCCAGCGGCGTCAGCGCGATCGCCGCCACCTCCACTTCGTCCAGGCCGGACCGCGCACAGATGCAGACGTCGGCCTGCTCGATCTGCTGCGTCCCCATGAAGTCCGATCCGATCGCGACCACGCGATAGCCGGCGCGCGACGCGATCCGCATCAGCGCGTTTTCCTGAATCAGATAGTCGAGCGGGTCGCGGTCCTGCGCCGCCGGTCCGACTGCGACAGCCAGATCGTCGAGGTAGTTCAGGTTCAGTGTCGACGCGAGCGAGAGGTACGTCTGCGTGTAGTTGCTCCGGGCGTCGCGGGCGACATAGAAGCCGCGTGCCTCGAGGGCCTCCACCGCGTCGGTCAGATCAACGCCGTAGTCCTTCGCCATCGTGTCCGCCCGTCCGAGGCCGTCGAGCACGATGTAATAGATGTCGCGTGTGGGCACGAAGGCAGGTGCCGGCGCGTCTGCGAGCGCCGCTGTCACGAGGCGATCAGCGGACGCGCGCCACGACGGATGTGCCTGCCGGCCCTCCGCGGCCGCGGGCAGGAAGGCAACGGCCAGCAACAGTGCGGCGGCGATCGTCAGCGGCAGCGGCTGTCGCGGCCGCACCTCCCATGGGCGGCACGCGATCGCCGCAACGACGGCGCTGGTCACCACATAGGGGATCGCGAACAGCGGGTCCGGCGCCCAGATCTGCAGGTTCAGCTGCCGAAGTCCCTGTGCGCTGGCGCCGTACAGATTGCACAGCATCAGAAACCACGAGAGCCAGGCAGCGCGCGCGCCGAGGTCGCGCTGCACGCCCCGCAGCGCCCAGAGCATCACGACGACGGCGCCTGCCGCGAACAGCACTGCCCGGGCGACGACGGCGCCACGAAGAGGAACCGTGCCGACGTTTGCCCCGACGACGATCGCCAGCGGACAGAGGCTCAGCAGGACCGGGGGCACGTACCAACGGACGGCGCGCATACGATCCTTCTCGGCGGACACTCTAGCCGACTGTAGCCGTTGTTTTCGGCGCTAGAATCGCCATCTCGATGCATTTCCGGGCGGCGACGATGGCGGTCCTCCTGGCAGCCGCAGCGTGGTTCCTCACCCCCATGCTCCCGTGGCTCGACGACGCCTACATTTCGCTTGATAGCGCACAGAGCCTGCTTGCCGGCGGCGATCCGCAATACGGCACGCGGCCGCTCACCGGTGTCACCTCGCCGCCGTACGTCCTCATGCTGACGGCGTTGCTCGGCGCGGGCCTCGAGCCGCTCGTCGCGCTGAGAGCGGCGCGCGCCGCCGGGCTGGCGGCGATGGCTGCGGCCTTGTGGGTCCTCGCAGGAAGCATGGGCCTCACGGGATGGCGGCGCGCCGCCATGCCGGTGATGATCCTGACGACCGGCGCGGTCATCGACCAGGCGATCAACGGCGTCGAGACAGGCTGGGCGATGGCGGTTGCCATCGCCCTGTTGGCGGCCTGCGTGGCCGGTCGTCCGTTCCTCGCGCTGGCTGCCGCTGGCGTGCTGCCGTGGCTGCGACCGGATCTGCTCCCGTTTGCCGCCGTGGGCGCGGTCGCAGTGCTCTGGCGCCAGCCGGCGCGCGTGCGCGTGCGAGCGATCGCAGTGGGCGCGCTCTGCAGCCTGCCCTGGGCGCTGTGGGTGTACGTCGATACGGGCCATTGGATTCCACAGACGATGGCCGCGAAAGCGGCGTTCTTTGCCGAATCCTGTTTCCCGCTCGGTGCGAAGCTCGGCAGCGCCGGCCGGGCCGTGCGGACCTGGTTCGCCTTGTCGCTTCCTGCGGCGGTCCTTGCCGCAATCTGGGTGCCGGCATGCCGCCTCGGGAGGCTTGCGGCGGCCGCCGGCCTCGCGACGTTCGCGGCCTATGTCGTGATGCTTCCAGGCGCGCTGTGGCACAACGATCACCGCTACCTGTACCCGATCGCGGTTCCCGTGCTGGCACTCGGCATGGCCGTCTGCCTCACGCGTCGCGAACTGGCCTGGCGGGCGGCGGCGATCGCCGTTCTGGTGATGGGCCTCGCGATCTGGGCGATCCAGCCGTCCCGCGCGGACTCGAGCATTCCCGGCGAGCGTCTGGCCGCCGCGGCGTGGGTCAGGGAGCACGTCGATGCGGGCGCGCGCCTCCTGGTGCAGGACGCGGGTGTGTTCTCCGTGTTCACCTCCAATCCGCTCGTCGATCTCGTCGGCCTCAAGACGCCGGCAAGCGTTGAGCCGCACCGGCGGTGGACGCTTGCCAGCTGCGGCGCGGACCGGGCACAGGCGGTCGCCGCGATCGCGCGGTCATCGGGCGCCGAATACCTGATCGTGAGCTCGAACTGGGAAGCGATCTTCTCGCTGACGGAGGGCCTGGAAGCGCAGGGTGTGAAGCTGGAGCGGGTCCGGCTCGCCCCCAACTCCCCCGATGACGGCTACAACGTCTATCGGATGCGATTCTAGAGCGGTTTCTGAAACGTCGTAGTGTCCGGCTGTAGCCGGACCACGTTGATCGGCACCGCCGTGTGTGGTCCGGCTACAGCCGGACACTACGAAGAAGTCGAAACCGCGCTAGGGCACGGGCATGAACACGTACGGGCGGTTCCACTCCGCGAAGAAGCTGTCGTCAGGGAGCCGTGGCAGCTCGGCGCCGAACTGGCGCGCGAGCACGCGCGCCCCATTGAGCGGCGTCATCGTCGGATAGAGATCCGCGGCGCCGTCGGGAAAGTAGTACGCGGCAAAGATCGCCATCCGGTCGCGGACGTTCTCGTCGCTCGGTTTTTCCCACCGCACCATCGACCCCGGCCCGTGATCGCCGTGCACGACGATGATCGGCGCCGGCCCGGGGCGCCGGAGGATCGCCTCGATCGCCGCCACCGTTCGACGCAGGATGAACTCCGTCTGTTCGCCGTAGCCCTTGACGTACTGCTCGTGCGTTCCGCCGAAGCCCCGCCAGTCCGCGAGGCTGTAGCGCGCGGACGGGCGCAGCGCACGGCCGTCCTTCCCGAAGACGAAGGGAGGGTGCGGGGCAATGATGTGGGCGAAGACGAAGGACCGCCTCGACGACGGGGTGTACGCCTCGAGCGCCTCGAACCCGTCGAGGATCTTCCGCCGGTGCGCGTCATACGGATCGGTCGCCCACAGACTGGGCGGCAACGCGGCCAGCGGCGTCAGTGCCATCGCGGCGAGCTCGACCTCGTCGAGCCCTTCGAGCCTGCACACACAGACGTCGGCACGGTCGAATTCCTGGGTCGCCATGTAGTCGGAGCCGATCGCCACGATGGAGTAGCCGGCGCGCGCGGCCATGCGCATCAACGCGTTTTCCTGAATCAGGTACTGCAGCGGATCGCGGTTGTCCGTCTCCGTGCCGACGACCCGGACGATGTCCTGGAGGTGGCTCATGTTGAGCGTTGACGACAACGACAGGTAGGTCTGCGAGTAGTTGCTGCGTGCGGCGTCGGGTACATAAAAGCCCTTCGCCCGAAGCGTCGCGATCAGTGGTTCGAGATCGACCGCGTGCTTGTCCAGCAGGGTGTCGGCGCGGCCCATGCCGTCGAGCACGATGTAGTAGATATCGCGCGACGGCGGCGCCGGTGCGGCGGGCATCTTCGAGAGAGCGGACTCGATGATCGCGTCCGCTGCTCCACGCCAGAGCGGCGCCGCCGGCCGTTCGGCGGTTGCCGCCGGCGCCAGGGCAATGAAGACGAAGAAGCCTCCGACCAGCGTGAGGGGAACCGGGTCGCGCGGGCGCGTCTCCCACGGGCGGCTCACGAGGGCCGCGATCGCGGTGATCGCGACGAGGTACGGGACGGCGAACAGCGCGTCCCGGGCCCAGATCTGCAGGCCGAACGCGCGAAGACCCTGCGCCGCCGGCTCGTACATGGTGAACAGCAGGAGGAACCATGCCAGAAACGTCGCCCGCGCAGCGAGGTCGCGCTGCGCCCAGCGCAGCCCCCACAGCATCAGGAGCACCGTCCCGGCGACCGCCAGGAGCGACCGCACGACGACGACCTGGCGCAGCGGCACAGTGGCGAGATTGGCGCCGAATACGACCATCAACGGGGCGACAGCCAGCAGGAGCGCGGGCAGACACCAGCGCACCACCCCCCACGCACGGACCATCAGCGGGCGCACCGGGACGCGGACTCGCGGCATACGATCTCTCTCGGCGCAGGCCGCAGCCGACTGTAGCGGTTTGCGTGGCGCGCCGATACCGCGTGTTCCTCCATAGGGGATCTTCTAGTCGGAGCGCGGCGGATCGTCCGCCGGCACCCTCAAGAAGTTGTACGGCCGGTTCCAGGTGGAGAAGAAGCTCATGTCCGGCAAGACCGCGAGATTGGCGTGGAGGTATCTCGAGGCGAGCACGCGCGTCGCGTTCACCGGCGTGATTGCCGGGTACAGCCCGGCCGGGCCGTCCGGGAAATAGAACGCGGCGAAGATACCGAACCGCTCGCGCATGCTGGTCCTGCGCGGATCGTTCCAGACGAGTCTCGATCCGGGGCCGTGATCCGCGTGGATGACGATGACCGGTCGTGGTCCCGGCGCGCGCAGGACCGCATCCACAACCGCCGACAGCCGTGCCGTCACGAACTGCACCTGGTCGCGGTAGCCGGCCACGTACTCGGCGCGCGATCCGGGAAAGCCGTCCCCGTCGCCGAACATTCCCCCGCGGGGGTGCCGGGGCGCGCCGTCGGCGGCGAACACGAACGGAGGATGCGGCACCATCAGGTGAGCGAACACGAACTTCGGCCCCGCCAGCGCCGCGGACTGCTCGAGCCCGGCGAACGAGTCGGTGACCTTCCGCCGGTGCGCATCGTATGAGTCCTCCCGCAGCCAGCCTGCCGGCAGCGCCGCGAGCGGCGTCAACTCCAGCGCCGCCAGCTCGAAATCGTCCAGCCCGTGCTGGCTGCAGAGGCACATGTCCGCGCGCGCGAACCGTTCCGTCGCCATGTAGTCCGAGCCGACGGCGATGACCCGGTAACCGGCGCGCGACGCCGCTCGCATCAGCGCGTTCTGCTGGATGAGATACATCAGCGGCTGTCGGCCCTCGGCCGACACGCCGACCTCGGCGGCGATCGCATCCAGATAGGTCATGTTGAGCGCCGAGGCGAGCGACAGAAACGTCTGCGCGTAGTTGGCGCGCGCGCGCTCCGCAACATAAAACCCCCTCGCGGTCAGGTCGTCCGCGAAGGGAGCGAGGTCGACCTCGTAGAACTCCTCGACGACGTCGCGCCGTCCCAGGCCGTCGACCACGACGTAGTAGATGTCGCGCTCAGGCGCCACCGCCCCCCGTGGGGCCTCGGACAGCGACCCCGCGATCACCGCGTCAGCCGCGGGTCTCCAGGCCGCGGCCCGTCCGCGTGCCGCCGCGACAAGCCCTGGCGCCAGTGTCACGAGGACCAGCCCGACGGCCACCAGGAGAAAGGCCTTCGGCTCGCGGGCGTGTGTCTTCCAGGGGCGACTGACTGCGGTTGCGATGGCTGCCGCGACGAGACCATAGGTGGCGGCAAAGCCCGGATCGCCGGCGTAGACGTTCACATAGCCGAGCCGTTCCGCGAGCAGCACCACCGCTGAATAGAACGCGAGCAGCAGCAGCAGCCACGCCAGCCACGACGCTCGTCGGGCAAGGTCCCGCTGAACCATCCGCAGGCCAATCAGGATGACGACGACGACGCCGGCCGAGAAGGCGAGCGAGCGGGCGACGATGGACGGAGTCAACGGGACGACGCCGAGATTCGCACCGATGACGGTGACGACAGGATAGATACCGAGGAGGATGGCGGGCAGATACCACCGGGTGGCGTTCCACACGCTATTCGTGGCGGAGGGCTTCAATCGGGTCGAGGCGTGCTGCCCGCACCGCGGGTACCATGCCGAAGAAGATACCGACCGCCGCCGAGAACCCGAGCCCGAGCGCGAACGACCACCACGGCAGCGACACGGGGAAGCCGGTCACCACGTTGACCAGCATGCCGATGGCGCTGCCGCAGGCAATCCCGAGGATGCCGCCGAAGGCCGTCAGCACGACCGCCTCGGCGAGGAACTGGAAGAGGATCTCGCGGCGGCGCGCGCCAAGCGCCTTGCGGACGCCGATCTCGCGCGTCCGCTCGGTGACCGAGATCATCATGATGGCCATCACGCCGATGCCGCCGACCATCAGCGCAATCGACGAGATGACGACCAGCGCCAGCAGCACCGCGCGGCTCACCTGTTCCCACACGCGCAGCGCGGCGTCCTGCGTCCCGATGTCGAAGTCGTTCGCCTCGTCCACCTTCAGGCCGTGGCGGATGCGCATGATCTCCTGGATCTCGGCAATCAGCGTGTCGCGCTCGCTCTCGACGCGCGGCGCCGCCACGATGAGCACGCTCTGGTGGATGATGCCGTCGCCGCGCCGGAACATCCGGATGCCGAACTGCTTGCGATAGGTGGTCTCGGGGATGACCACCAGATCGTCCTGGCCGAGGTTGAACCCGCCCGCCGCCGGGCGCTTGCCGACGACGCCGATCACCGTGTACTCGGACTGGCCGATGCGGACTTTCTTGCCGACCGGGTCGAGCCCCGACTTGCCGAAGAGCGCCTGGTACGGCGTGTCACCGAGGACGACGACGTTCCGCCGCCGCGCGACCTCGCCCTCGGTGAAGAACCGGCCGGCTTCGAGCTTCAGGAAGTTCACCTCGGCGAAGTTCTCGGTTGCGCCGAGCACCGCGAGCTGTTTCGTCCGCTCGCCGTCGTAGGTGACGCGCGCCTGCGTCGGCGGACCGCCGGCGCCGAGCCAGATGTCCACGATGCCCACCGACGGCGCCAGCTTCTCGATCGCCGTCGCATCGTCCACCGTGATGTTGGGACGCCTGAGCAGGTCGTCGAAGGAGTTGCCGGCGGCGAGGCTGATGCCGCTGAACTTTGCGAGGAACACCGTGCTCGGGCCGAGCTCGCGGATGCTGTCGCGCAGCGACTGGTCGAAGCCGCGGATGAGCGACGTCATGCCGACGATGGCCGTGATGCCGATGACGACGCCGAGGACGGTCAGGCCCGAGCGCAGCTTGTTGGTCCGCAGGGTGTCGAGCGCGAGGTGGACGACCTCCCGCAGCAGGCCGATACGGACGCTCGGTCGGCGGAACCCCATGCTACTCGCGCCTCAGCGCCTCGATCGGATCCAGCCGCGCCGCGCGCGACGCCGGGTAGGCGCCGAAGAAGAGGCCGACCGCGGCGGTGATGCCCACGCCGAGCACGACCGACCACGGCTCCAGCCGCGCGGGCAGCGGCGTGAGCACCGACAGGATCCGCGCCGCGAGGAACCCGAGGAGGATGCCGGCGAGCCCGCCGACGGTCGAGAGCGTCACCGATTCCGTCAGCACCTGCGACAGGATGTCGCGCCGCTTGGCGCCGAGCGCCTTGCGCAGGCCGATCTCGCGCGTCCGCTCGCTCACCACCATGAGCATGATGTTCATGATGACGATGCCGCCGACCAGCAGCGAGAGCGCGACGATGCCGACGAGGACGCTGAAGATGCCGGTCGTCGCCTGCTGGTAGATGCCGAGCAGGGTGTCGGAGGTGAAGATGCCGAAGTTGTTCGGGTCGGTCGCCTTCAGCCGCCGCTCCACCCGCAGCGCCACCGTCGCGTCGTCCATCGCGGCGGCAATCGCCTCTGTCGAGGCGGGTTTCACCATGAGCGAGAGCGACTGGCGCGCGCCGTACAGCTTCATGTGCAGGCCGATCGGGATCACCGCGAACTGGTCCATCGAGTTGCCGAAGACCGTGCCCTTGCGCTCGCTGACGCCGACGACCCGGAAGTGGGCGCCCTGAATCCGGATTTCCCTGTCGAGCGGGTTGAGGTCCCCGAAGAGCTGGTCGGCGACGTCCCAGCCGAGCAGCACGACGGGCCGGTTGCGCTCCACCTCGGTTGCGGTCATCATGCGCCCGCGCTCGGCGTCGAAGGTCGCGAAATCGAGGTAGTCGGCCGTCACGCCCTGGATCTGGACCTGGTCGAGCACCTGGTCGCGGTAGGTGATGTTGCCGCGGCGCTGGGCCTGCGCGACGACCGCGACGATCGACGGGCTGAACCCGCGGATGGCGTTTGCCTCCTCCAGGGTAATCAGCGGGTTGTTGCGGTTGCGTTCTTCCTCTTCCTCGGAGTTCGTGATCGGCATCCGCTGGATGGTGAAGCCGTCGGCGCCGACGTCGGTCACGATGGCGTCCGACACCATCGCGTTCATCCCCTGGATGAGCGAGACCACCGTGACGATCGAGGTGACCGCGACGATGTTGCCCAGCACGGTCATGAACGAGCGCAGCTTGTTCGCCCAGATGGCGCGCAGCGCGATCGCGATCGACTCGACGATCTGGTGCACGTTACGGCGCGGCCGGCTGCGATCGCGCCGGCGGCTCCTGCAGGCGCACCTGGGCTCCGTCGGCCAGCTCGCGCACCGACGCGAACGGCCCCGTGATCACCCGGTCGCCCTCCTTCAATCCCGACACCACCTCGAAGAAGCGCTCGCCGGCGATGCCGACCTTGACCGGCACGAAGACGGCGCGGCCGTCGCGCATGACGAACACGCCCTCGATCTCCTCGCGCGTCTGGCCCGGGCCAGGTTCGGGCGGCGCGGCGGCGACGCTCGGCTCCGGGTTGGGGGGACCGAAGCGGAAGCGGCGCGGCGGCGGGGGAGGCGGCTCGTGGATGAGCGTGCCCGCGTCGTCGAACAGCATCTCGCGCACGGTGAGCGCCTGAATGGGGACCGACAGCACGCTCGTGCGCGTCGCGGTCGTGATCTCGGCCGTGCACGTGAAGCCGGGACGCACGTCGGGCACCTGCTCGTCGAGCGTGATCACCACCTTGAAGTTGGTCGCCTGCTGCGTGGTCGTGGTCGTCTGGCCGGTCGCCTGGATCGGGCTGTTGCCGATCTCGGTCACGTGGCCGCGGAACGTCCGGTCGGGCACCGCGTCGATGGTGACGCGCGCCTCCTGGCCGATCGTGACGGTGGGAATGTCGGTCTCGTCGACCTCGACCTCCGCCTCGATCACGGACATGTCCGCGATCGTCAGCAGCACCGTGCCGGCGTTGTTCATCGTGCCGACGACGGCCGTCTCGCCCTCCTCGATGTTGCGGCGCGTCACGATGCCGTCCATCGGCGCGTTGATGATGACCTGGCTCAGGTTGTAGCGCGTGGTCGCGAGGCCGGCCTGCTCCTGCCGGATCTGCTCCTCGCGCGTCTGGATGTCCTGCTCGCGCGCCTTCAGCTCCTGCTCGCGGCTGGCGACCTCGTTCTGCGCGCGGTCGAGCGCTTCACGCGACGTCAGGCCGCCCTTCCACAGCTCCTCCTGCCGGCGCAGGTTCTGCCGCGCGAGATCGAGGCCGACGCGCGCCTGCTCGACGTTGGTGCGCGCCTGCTGCATCGACGACCGCGCCGCCGCCACACTCGCTTCGCCGCGCTGCAGCATGCCCTCGAGCGATCGCGGGTCGATCTCGAGCAGGAACTGTCCGGCGCGCACGCGCTGGCCCTCCTCGACGGCCAGGCGCGTCACACGCCCCATCGTGTTCGCCGAGACGTTGATCTGCCGCTTGGGCTGGATCTTGCCGGAGGCGGAGACGATCGCCTCGAGGTCGCGGATGCGCAGCGCTTCGGCCGTCACCTGCGGCAGGTTCGGCCGGTTGGCGACGTACGCACCCGCGCCGCCTCCCGCGACGAGGAGCAGGAGCACGCCGCCGATGATCCACTTCCTCTTCCGTGTCACGCGGTTCCTCCCGTCACCGCCATGACGATCGCGAGCACGAGTGCGAGCGTAATGTAGGCGCCGACGAACGTGATGGCGAGGGGGCGGGCCGGCCGGCGCGTGAGCACCGACATGCCGACCGCCAGCACGCCAATCCACCAGAGCACGAACAGGTCGATCACGCCGAAGAACCGCGCGAGCGGCGACGCTTCGTCGAGCATCGTGAACAGCACCGTCGCCGTGGTCGGGCTCGCCAGCGTCTCGCGCGCGTAATTCACGGGCGCGGCGATCACCTGCCGCGCCGCGAGGATCACCCCCGCGTACACGACCACCGCCAGCACCTGCCGGTAGGTGACGCCGGCTGCGCCTCGCGCGAACACCACGTAGAGGAGTGCGGCGAGCCCCACCGCCAGCACTGGTCCGCTCAGCAGCGAGCTCGCCGCCGCGTACACCGTGCTGCCCCTCTCGCTGGCGTCCAGCATCGCCGCGTATTGCGCATCGTCCACCGGCTGGCCGAAGGCGATCGCCGCGCGCTCCCACTGGTCCACCAGCGCCAGTTGCCCGACGTCGGTCGCCAGGAGCGCGGCGCTGCTGACCAGGCTGACGACAAAGGTCAGCGCCATCACCGGCCCCCAGCGGGGGTCGGCGGCCACGGCCGTGAGCGTGATGCGGGGCGAATGGATGATGCCGAGCATCCGGGCGATGTCACCCAAACTCCTGATACGATTACGATTTTGCGTCTGTTCCTCTCTACGGTTTTGAGTAATCAAAAAAATTATACCGCCGGGCGGCGCGACCAGCTGGTCAGTATTACACTGCTTTGCCTCGGCCTCAGCGTTCCGGCGTCTGCCCAAATCATCGAATCGACTGGTCCGCGTGCGCTTGGGATGGGGGGAGCCTTCGTCGCGGTTGCGTCTGATTCGAGTGCCATCTGGTGGAATCCGGGTGGGCTTGCCGCGGGCCCGTTCATGGACATGGCGCTGGCAAGGGCCGCGACCGAGGCGGAGGAGTCGCTGCCGGCCTGGCGCCACCGGACGACCTCGTTCACGCTTGCGACGCCGCCATTCGGAATCGGCTATTACCGCTTTCGGCTCACAGACATACAGCCATTCAGCCCTACAGGACAGGGCACACCAGACCGAGAAGATAGACGGGTTGGACTCCCCGCCCGGTCGCTGTCCGCCAGCCAGCTGGGTGTCACGCTGGTCCAGACGCTGACGCCCGGAGTTCATGCCGGAACCACGCTGAAATACGTGCGCGGCACCGTTGGTGAGGGGGCCACGCACAACCGATTCGACGCGGATGTGGGAGTGCTCGCGGTGGCCGGTCCGGTGCGGCTTGGAGCCGTCGTCCGGAACGTGGGTCAGCCCGAATTCGAGGATTTTCGCCTGCCTCGCCAGGTGCGGGCCGGCGCGGCCTTCGACGCGGAGCGGGCGACCGGCGGGCCGTTGACCGTCGCCGTCGATGCCGACCTGCGGTCGTATGACGCCGGCGGCGGGGACCGCCGGGTGGTGGCCGCCGGGATCGAGCGGTGGTTCCAGGCGCGGCGGTTCGGAATCCGGGCCGGTGGCCGTTTCAATATGGTGGGCCGGCGGGAGCGAAGCGCCACCGGGGGGGCCAGCGTGGCGGTGCGGTCGGGTGTCTTCGTGGACGGATACGCGGTCAAAGGGGGGGCGGCCGACGAGGAGGGCTGGGGCCTGGCGGCGCGCGTTTCCTTTTGACAGAAATTGTCAGCCGGTTCCTAATACACGTTTCAGTCCGTAGATGGCCGTTCGAATAGGCGAGCTGCTTCTCAAGGAGAAGCGCATCACCCCGGAGCAGTTGCAGGAGGCGCTGAACTATCAGCGCACGAACGGGGGGAAGCTCGGCCTGAATCTGATCAAGCTGGGCTACGTCAAGGACGAGGAGATCACCTCGCTCCTCAGCAAGCAGTACGGCGTGCCCTCGATCGCCCTCGCCCAGTTCGAGATCGACCCCGCCGTCGCCAAGCTGGTGCCCGCCGAGACCGCGCAGAAGTACCAGATCGTGCCGCTCTCGCGCGCCGGCGCCACGCTGACGATTGCGATGACCGACCCGACGAACGTGTTCGCCATGGACGACATCAAGTTCATGACGGGCTACAACGTCGAGCCGGTGGTGGCGTCCGAGCTCGCGGTGATGGACGCGATCGCGAAGTACTACGGCAAGGCCGCGGCCGCCGCCGGCAACGGCGCGGGCGGGTCGTCCACGGGGCCGAGCGCGCTCGAGGTCGCCAGCAGGGCGCTCGAGGACGTCTCGCTGCTGACCGCCGACGCCGGCGACGTCGAGGTCCTCGAGGAGCTCGAGGAGATCAGCGCCGACATGCTCGCCAAGCAGGGCGAGGAGGCGCCGGTCATCAAGCTGGTGAACGTCATCCTGATGTCGGCGATTCAGAAGGGCGCGAGCGACATCCACATCGAGCCGTACGAGAAGGAGTACCGCGTCCGCTACCGCGTGGACGGGCTGCTCTACAACATCATGACGCCGCCGCTGAAGTTCCGCGACGCGATCACCTCGCGCGTGAAGATCATGGCGAAGCTCGACATCGCCGAGAAGCGCCTGCCGCAGGACGGCCGCATCAAGATCCGCTTCCAGGACAACGGCTCCCCGAAGGACATCGACTTCCGCGTCTCCTGTCTGCCGACGCTCTTCGGCGAGAAGATCGTCATGCGTCTGCTCGACAAGGACAAGCTGATGCTCGACATGACGAAGCTCGGGTTCGAGCCGGAGTCGCTGACGAAGTTCGAGACGCAGATCCAGAAGCCGTGGGGCATGGTGCTGGTGACCGGCCCGACCGGGTCGGGCAAGACGAACACGCTCTACTCGTCGATCTCGCGCATCAACACCATCGACACCAACATCATGACGGCCGAGGATCCGGTCGAGTTCAACCTGGTCGGCGTCAACCAGGTGCAGGTGCGCGAGAACATCGGGCTCAACTTCGCGGCCGCGCTGCGCAGCTTCCTGCGCCAGGACCCGAACATCATCCTCGTCGGCGAGATCCGCGACTTCGAGACCGCGGAGATCGCGGTGAAGGCGGCGCTCACCGGCCACTTGGTGCTCTCCACGCTCCATACCAACGACGCGCCGAGCACGGTGAACCGGTTGATGAACATGGGCATCGAGCCGTTCCTGGTGGCGAGCTCGCTGAACCTCGTGTGCGCGCAGCGCCTCGTGCGCCGCATCTGCAAGAACTGCGTGGAGCCGATGCCCACGCCGCCGGCCGCGCTGATCCAGGCCGGGTTCACGCCCGAGGACGCGAAGACCGTGGTGCCGAACCACGGCAAGGGCTGCGAGAAGTGCAACGGCACCGGCTACAAGGGGCGCGTCGGCCTCTATGAAGTGATGGAAGTGACCGAGGAGCTGCGCGAGCTGATCCTCGTCGGCGCCTCCGCGCTGGAGCTGCGCCGCAAGGCGGTGGAAGAAGGGATGATCACGCTGCGCGGCAGCGGGTTGCGGAAGGTCAAGGACGGCGTGACGACGATCGAAGAGGTCGTCAGGGAGACGGTTAAGTAATGGCCAATTTGCCTGAGTTGCTGCACAAGGTCGTCGAGCTCGGCGGCTCGGACCTGCACATCGCCACCAACACGCCGCCGCAGATTCGCGTCCACGGCCACCTCCAGCGCGTCGAGGGCACCGACCTCACCGCCTCGGAGACCAAGCAGCTCACCTACAGCGTGCTGACCGACGCGCAGAAGAAGCGCTTCGAGGAGGCGCTGGAGCTCGACTTCTCGTTCGGCATCAAGGGGCTCGCGCGCTTCCGCTGCAACATGTTCAACCAGCGCGGCGCGGTGGGCGCGGTCTACCGCCTCATCCCGGAGAAGATCCGCGGCTTCAACGAGCTCGGGCTGCCGCCGGTGCTCGCGCAGCTCGCCGAGAAGCCGCGCGGCCTGATCCTCGTCACCGGGCCGACCGGCAGCGGCAAGTCGACGACGCTGGCGGCGATGATCGACAAGATCAACAAGGAGCGGCACGAGCACATCCTCACCATCGAGGACCCGATCGAGTTCGTGCACCAGCATCAGAGCTGCCTCGTCAACCAGCGCGAGGTGCACGCCGACACCAAGAGCTTCGCCGACGCCCTGCGTGCCGCCCTCCGCGAGGACCCGGACATCGTGCTCATCGGCGAGATGCGCGACCTCGAGACCGTCGAGGCGGCGCTGCGCATCGCGGAAACGGGCCACCTGACGTTCGGCACCCTGCACACCAACTCCGCGGCGCAGACGATCAACCGCATCATCGACATCTTCCCCTCGCACCAGCAGAGCCAGATCCGCACGCAGCTCTCGCTCGTGCTCGAGGGGATCGTCTGCCAGGCGCTCGTCCCGAAAGTCGGCGGCGGCCGCGTCTGCTCGCTCGAGATCATGATTCCGACGCCCGCCATCCGGAACCTGATCCGCGAGGACAAGGTCCACCAGATCTACTCGGCGATGCAGACCGGCCAGGAGAAGTTCGGGATGCAGACGCAGAACCAGTCGCTGGCCACGCTCTACCAGAAGAAGCTCATCACGCTCGAGCACGCCATGGAGAAGTCGTCGAACCGCGACGAGCTGCAGGAGATGATCAACCGCGGCGTCGGCGTCGTGGCCGGCGCGGGCCTCGGCCGCCCGGGCGGCCCGCCCGCGCCCGGCCAGCGCCCGGTGGTGGGACGGTAGGCCCATTTGCGATTTGTGATTTGCGATTTGCGATTTGTGATTTGAGATAGCTCTATGACCACATTTGCCTACAGCGGACGGACGCGCGCCGGGCAGAACGTGACCGGCGAACGCCAGGCCGACTCCATGGAAGCGGCGGTGGCCGCGCTGCGCCGCGACCAGATCCTGGTCACGCAGATCAACCCGGTCAAGGAGAAGGCCGCCGCCAAGACGGTGAAGAAGAAGGGCGGCAAGAAGGTCGACCCGAAGAACCTGGCGGTCTTCACCCGCCAGTTCTCGGTCATGATCGACGCCGGCCTGCCCCTGGTGCAGTGCCTCGAGATCCTGGGCACGCAGGAAGAGGACAAGAACTTCTCCGAGGTCATTCTCGCCACGCGCGGGGACGTCGAGGGCGGCGCGTCGCTCGCCGACGCGATGAGCAAGCACCCGAAGACGTTCGACCCGCTCTTCACCAACATGATCGCGGCGGGTGAGGCGGGCGGTATTCTCGACACCATTCTCAAGCGGCTCGCCACCTACATCGAGAAGGCGGTCAAGCTGCAGAGCCAGGTGAAGTCGGCGATGGTCTACCCGGTCGCGGTCGTCGTCATCGCCACCGTGGTCGTCGGCGTCATTCTCTGGAAGGTCATTCCGACCTTCGCCAACCTGTTTGCGGGCCTCGGCGCCGAGCTGCCGCTGCCGACGCGCATCGTCATCGCGCTCAGCAACAACCTGGTGCGCTTTGGGCCGTTCCTGATCGCGGGGTTCTTTGCCGCCGGCTTCGCGTTCCGGCAGTACTACGCGACCGACAAGGGACGCCACGTCGTCGACAGGATCGTCCTCAAGCTGCCGGTGCTCGGGCCGCTGATGCGGAAGATCGCGGTGGCGCGGTTCTGCCGCACGCTGTCGACGCTCCTCGCCTCGGGCGTCTCCATCCTCGAGGCGCTCGACATCACCGCCAAGACGGCGGGCAACGCCATCGTCGAGGACGCGATCTACACGACGCGCCGCAGCATCGAGCGCGGCGAGACGATTGCGGCGCCGCTGCGTGAGACCGCCGTCTTCCCGCCGATGGTGGTGCAGATGATCGGCGTCGGCGAGGCGACGGGCGCGCTCGACACGATGCTGTCGAAGATCGCCGACTTCTACGAAGAGGAGGTCGACGTCGCGGTCGCCGGCCTGCTGACGCTGCTCGAGCCGATGATGATTGCGGTCCTCGGCGGCGTCGTCGGCGGCATCGTCATCGCGATGTACATGCCGATCTTCAGCCTCATCAGCGAGCTCACGGGAGGAGGCTAGGACATTGGGGATTTGTGATTTGTGATTTGCGATCGGAAACGCAAATCACAAATCACAAATCGCAAATCGCAAATGAATTTACGCTCCCGGCTCTCCACGCTGATCGCGGTCAGGGTCGTCGTCAGCACGCTGCTGCTCGGCTGGGCGATCCTGATTCAGCTGAACAGGCCCGGCACGTTCCCGGTCGACCCGTTCTTCTTCCTGATCGGGGTGACCTACGCGCTGAGCCTGGCGTACCTGGGGACCCTGCGCCTGGTCGACCGCCACCTGTGGCTCGCCGATGCCCAGCTCGGCGCCGACGCGATCCTGGTGTCGGGGTTCATCCAGCTCACGGGCGGCATCACCAGCTACTTCTCGTCGCTCTACCTGCTGCCCATCATGGCGGCGAGCATGGTGCGGTTCCGCCGCGGCGCCCTGCAGGTCGCGGCGCTCAGCGCCATCCTCTACCTGACGCTCGTCTCCGCGCAGTACCTCAACGTGTTCCCGTACGGGCCCGGGTCGTGGCTCGGCGATCTCCGCCTCGACCTGCCGTCGCAGCAGTTTGCGCAGTACACCGTCGCCATCAACCTGTTCGGCTTCGTCGCCGTGGCGCTCCTTTCCGGCGCGCTCGCCGAAGGCTGGCGGACGGCGGACGCGCGCCTCGAGGACGCGTCGCACGAGCTCGAGGACCTGCGCGCCTTCAACGAGCACGTCATCGAGAGCCTGCTGAGCGGCCTGGTCACGGCGGACCGCGACCTGCGCGTGCTGACGTTCAACCGGTCCGCGGCGGAGATCACCGGACTGACCGCGGAGCAGGCCGTCGGCCACGATGCCACCGAAGTGCTGCAGCTGCCGCTCGCCATGCGCGCGCGCCTCAGCGACCTCGCCGAGCGCCGCAGCCTCCGCTCCGACGTCGAGTTCCGCACCACGGACGGCCGCCGCATCGACATCGGCATGACGGCGTCGACGGTCGCCTTCCCGAGCGGCCGCCACGGATATCTCTTCACCTTCCAGGACGTCACCGACGTCAAGCGCCTCGAGCGGCACGCGCGGCTGCAGCAGCGTCTGGCCGCGGTCGGCGAGATGGCGGCCGGCATCGCGCACGAGATCCGCAACCCGCTGGCGTCCATGTCGGGCTCGATCCAGGTCCTGCGCCAGGAGCTGCCGCTCAGCGAGGACCAGGCGCAGCTCATGGACATCGTGCTCAAGGAGTCGGAGCGCCTGAACGACACGATCCGCTCGTTCCTCGCCTACGCCCGCCCGCAGAAGTTCGCGGTCGCGCGCCTCGACATCGCCAAGGTGGTGCAGGACACCGCGCTCCTGCTGCGCAACAGCGCGGAGGTGCACGGCGATCACGTCGTGGACGTCGCCATTCCGGCGGAGCCGGCGTGGTACGAGGCCGACGAGAACCAGGTGCGCCAGATCGTCTGGAACCTCGCCACCAACGGCCTGCGCGCGATGCCTGGCGGCGGACGCCTGCTGCTGTCGGTGACGGACAACACCGCCGTCGGCGAGGGGGAGCTGGTGCTCGCCGTCCAGGACGAAGGCCGCGGCATTCCCGCCGAGGAGCTGGACAGCATCTTCCAGCCGTTCCGCACCTCCTTCGAGAAGGGCAGCGGCCTCGGGCTCGCGATCGTGCACCGCATCGTCACCGACTACGGCGGCTCCATCCAGGTGTCGTCCACCGTCGGCGTGGGCACGACCGTGCGCGTCCTGTTCCCGGTCCGTGAAGGCGTGGCCGCAGGGAGCCTCGCCTCATGACGCAGACCACCGCCCGCGTGAAGCCCGCGGCCCTCGACCCGGCCCCGCAGCCGCGCCCGGCCGGCGCCGCGCGCATTCTCATCGTCGACGACGAGCCGTCGATGCGGGAGATGCTCCGCATCGTCCTTCGCCGGGAGGGCTACGACGTCGTCGTCGCCGCCAACGGGCGCGAGGCCATCGAGCGGGTGCAGAGCGAGCCCATCGACCTGCTGCTCTCCGACATCCGCATGCCGGACGTCAGCGGCGTCGAGGTGCTGCGCGCGGCCAAGGAGGTCAACGCGGACATCGTGGCGTTCATGATGACGGCGTTCGCCTCGACCGACACGGCCGTCGAGGCCATGCGGCTCGGCGCGGTGGACTACTTCACCAAGCCGTTCAGCGTCGACGAGCTGCGCCTCAAGATCCGCCAGCACGTCGAGACGCACCGGCTCAAGGAGGAGAACCTCCTCCTCAAGCGCGCGCTCAACACGCGCCACGAGTTCTCGAGCATCCTCGGCCGCAGCGGCGTGATGCAGACCGTCTTCACGACGATCAGGAGCGTCGCCAACACCACCAGCACCGTCCTCGTGACGGGGGAGTCAGGGACGGGCAAGGAGCTCGTCGCGCGCGCCATTCACTTCAACTCGCTGCGGCGCGACCGCCCCTTCGTCGCCGTCAACTGCGGCGCGGTGCCCGAGACGCTCCTCGAGTCGGAGCTGTTCGGCCACGTGCGCGGCGCCTTCACCGGTGCGCACACGGGCAAGAAAGGCCTGATGGAAGTCGCCGAGGGCGGAACGATCTTCCTCGACGAGATCGGCGAGATGACGCCGACGATGCAGGTCAAGCTGCTGCGGGTGCTGCAGGATCGCCGGTTCCGGCGCCTCGGCGGCACCGAAGAGATGCAGGCCGACGTGCGCGTGCTCGCGGCGACCAACCAGGACCTGCCGAAGCTGGTTGCCGACGGCCGGTTCCGGGAGGACCTGTACTACCGCCTCAACGTGCTCTCGGTGCACGTGCCGCCGCTCCGCGAGCGCGCCGAGGACATCCCGCTGCTCGCCGAGCACTTCCTGAGCCAGTTCGCCTCGGAGATGGGGAAGCCCGTGCGGACGGTGTCGGCCGGCGCGCAGCAGCTCCTGCGGAACCACGAGTGGCGCGGCAACGTGCGCGAGCTGCAGAACGCGATCGAGCGCGCGGTCGCGCTCGAGCAGACCGAGTCGATCCTGCCGGAGAGCCTGCCCGCCGATGTGCGCCGCGGCCAGTCGGCGATTGCGGGCGCGCTGGCGCCGGACCTGCCCGAGCTGGTCGAAGGCTTCGATCTGGAGGCGCGCGGCGAGGCCTTCTACCGCCATTACATCGCGCTCGCGCTCGAGCGCGCGGGCGGCGTGCAGGTGAAGGCGGCGGAGCTGCTCGGCATGAGCTTCCGGTCCTTCCGCTACTACGTCAAGAAATACAACCTGCGGTGAGCACGACTCGGGGAGAGCGGGCTTCCTCCGAGATCGTCAATTAGTGTCAGCCCTCGCTGACAGTTTTTGTCAGCTTGTGCACGCTTTCGCACGATCACGGTTCGCGTCGGTGGCCTAACTCTCTGTGAAAGAGCGGCTTAGTCTCCATGCCACACAAGGGCGGCGTGGCATACGGGTTGCCCTCAAGGGGGGTGCTAAGCGTTTCAGCACACAACTGAGGAGCCTGCCTGTATGAGAATGCGCGACAACAAGGGTTTCACGCTGATCGAGCTGCTGATCGTCGTGGCGATCATCGGCATCATCGCGGCCATCGCGGTCCCCGGCCTGCTCCGGGCGCGCATGTCCGGCAACGAGGCCTCCGCGATCGGGTCGATTCGGACCATCAGCAGCGGCCAGGCGACGTTCGCCTCGAGCTGCGGCGGCGGCGGCTATGCGGGCTCGCTCGACACGCTCGGAACGAACGCGCCGGGTTCCAACGTCGCGTTCATCCCGGCCGACCTGGCGGCAGCGGACGTGGCCAACACGACCCCGAAGAGCGGCTATGAGTTCGACGTGAACGCGGCGGGCGATACCGTTCTGGCCTCGGGTGCCTGCAACGACTCGAGCACGACCACGTCGGGCTTCAACGCGACCGCCGAGCCGGTGGACCCGGGCAGCAGCGGCACGCGCTATTTCCTGACGGATCACAGCGGCCAGATTCGCCAGGCGACCGACGCGGTGTTCACCGACATCACCGGCGGCACGGCCCTGCAGTAAGGGCGATCGCGTCCGTGATCCAAGAGGGACGCCGGCGCGGCGTCCCTCTCTTTTTCTCTGCACGAACCCATGCAGAACAGCCGCGGCTTCACGCTCATCGAACTCCTGATGGTCGTCGCCGTCATCGGGATTCTGGCGGCCATCGCCGTCCCCGGCCTGCTGCGGGCGAAGCTGTCGGGCAACGAGGCGTCGGCGATTGCCTCGATGCGGACGATCCACAGCGCGCAGATGACCTACGCCGCCGGCTGCGGCGGTGGCGGCTACGCGCCGTCGCTGGCCGATCTCGCCACCGCGCCCCCGGGCGGCACGGCGTTCATCCCGGCTGACCTGGCCGAGGCGACTCCCGCCGGCACGCCCAAGAGCGGCTATGAGTTCACGATCACCGCCACGGGCGCGAGCGTGCTCGAGGCCGGCGATACCTGCAACAGCGCGTCCGCCGCTTCGACCTCCACGTTCTTCGTTCAGGGCGACCCCGACGCGACCGGCACGAGCGGCGTCCGGTTCTTCGCCACCGACGAAACCGGCCAGATACGGGCCGACGTGGTCCAACTCGCGAACATGACCGCGGGCAACCCCCTGCAGTGACACGTCTGTGGCCGGTGCTTGCCGCGGTGGCCGCGCTGGTCCCGGTCGCCGGCGGGTTTTCCACGACGCACGTCTTTTACGTGCGCGATCTCTCGAATTATTTCTGGCCGCGCCACCGGTGGCTGCGTGAGACGGTGCTCGGCGGCGACTGGCCGTGGTGGGATCCGTACGCCGCGGGAGGACAGTCAGCGGTTGCCGACGCGTTGAACCAGTTCTTCCTGCTGCCCGTGACGCTCGTCCGGGTGGCGCTTCCTCCGATTCCGGGTTTCAACTTCTGGGTGGCGGCGCCGTTTCCGGTCGCCGCCGTCGGCGCGTGGCTCTGGCTGCGGCGGTACGGGTCGCCGGCGTCGGCCTTCGTCGGTGCCGCGATCTTCGTGGCGGTCGGGCCGGTCGTGTCCACGGGCAATTTTCCCAATCTCTCGTGGGCGGTCGCGTGCATCCCCTGGGCGTTATGGGCAACCAACCGCCTCGCGGACGAGCCCGGCGCGGGCCGCGTCGCGACGCTCGCGACGTGGATGGGGCTGCAGGCGATCACAGGCGAGCCCGTCACGCTTGCCGGTACGGCCGTCCTCGTCCTCGTCTACGCGGCGTTCGGGCACGGCGCGGTCGCCTGGCGTGAGCGGCTGCTCCGTGTGATCCGCGTCACCGCTGCCCTGACGGCGGGCGCGCTGCTGTCGGCCGTGCAGACGTTTCCGCTCGGCTTCGCAGCCACCCGGTCGCTGCGCGCCATCGGTGTCGATGACGTGTCGTGGTCGTTGCATCCGCTGGAAATCGGCGAGCTGATGGTGGGGCACCTGTTCGGCCATTCCGCGACCGGCCAGGCGGAAACCATGCCGTGGATGCTCGCCTTTCACAACCGGGAGCCGTTGTTCGTGACGCTGTATGTCGGCGTCGGCGCCCTGGTGCTCGGTGCCGTGGCCTCGCGCGAGCCCGGCGCGCGCCGCCGCCGCGTCTTCTGGTGGGCGGTGGCAGGTGTCGCGCTGCTGTGCGCGCTCGGACGATATACGCCGTTCTACCCGGCGCTGCAGAGCGCCTTTCCGCTCGTGCAGTCGTTCCGCTTTCCGGTCAAGTACCTGGTCTTCGCCATGGCCGCGCTCGCGGCGCTGGCCACGATGGGCGCCGACGCGCTGCTGGCCCACGCCCGTGGACGAGGCGCGATGCGGCGGCCCGTGCTCCCGCTCGCACTCGCCGGCGCCGTGACGGCGATCGGCGTGACCCTGGGCCTCGGCGCCTCTGTCTCGCCGGACGTCATCCACGCCGTCTGGGCACGGCTGGGAGACGGACTGGCATTCGCCGATCCGTCCGCGGCGACGCAGTGGATCGTCAGCTCGTCGCCGCCGCTGCTGCTTGCCGTTGCGGCCATCAGCGGCGGCGTCGCGCTGCTCGTCGCCGTCGTCTGGAGCGGCCACCGCCAGGCGCCCGCGGCCGCGGTGCTGGTGTGCGCGGTCGCCATCGTCGATCCGCTGGTGATCAACCGCGACGCGCATCCGACGATGGCGGCCGAGGCCCTCCCGTCGCCGACGTGGCTGCCTCTCGCGCGCCGTCATCCCGATCGGGTGTACGTCGGCGGCCGCGTGCTGGCGCCCATCAAGCCGCCGCGGCGCGCGCCGAGGGCCGTCGACGCGGCGGTCTCGTATACCTCGGACGCCGCGCTGCCGTTCGAACAGGGCAACGCGGTGCTCGGCGCGGAGTTCGCGTACTTCCCGGCCGTCTGGGGCGTCCGGGAATCGGTTTCCTACGACCTGCCACAACTCTGGCCGGCGGAGTACGCGCTGATGATCCAGATGTTCGGCGGCGCGTCCGCCGAGGAGCGCGTTCGGTTCATCCGGCGGACGGGGAACCGATACTGCTACATGGCCGACCCGCCGCATCCCGGCGCGAAGCCCTTGACGCCGCCCAATCTGTCCACGACGCCGATGGCGCTGTATGCATGTGAGACCTCGCCGCGGCGCGTCTACGTAACCCCTGCCGCCCGCGTCGTCTCCGTGCGCCGCGACCAGATCCGTCCGCTCTTCGAGGCCGCGCACGATCCGTACGCGGAAGTGCTGCTCGAGCGGGAGCCGCCGCCGCCCGCCGGACGGCCCGGCGCTCCGGGGCCGCCGCGCGCGCGCATCGTCAGCGAGCGCAACACAGAGGTGCTGATCAGTGCGTCGGTTGGCGCAGGTGGTGGTTACGTGAACGCGCTCGACACGTACGACCCGGGGTGGCAGGTCGAAGTGGACGGCGAGCCTGCCGAGCTGCTCCGCGCCAACGGCATCTACCGCGCCGTGCGCCTGGCGCCGGGACCGCACGAAGTCCGCTTCCGCTACCGGCCGCTCCAGTTCTACGCGGGGCTGGGCGTGACGCTGGTGACCGCCCTGGCGCTGCTGCTGGCCTGCGCCCGCGAGTGGTTGACAGCCCGCGGAGCCGCCCGTAGGATGCGACTGGCAGCGACCGCATCATGAAAAAACAGCTCAATACCTGGATTCTCCTCCTCGCACTGGTGGCGCTCGGGGCGTCGATCGCGTCGCTCTACGTGCACTACCGCATGATCGCCGACCCGAACTACGTGAGCTTCTGCGACATCAGCGAAACGGTGAGTTGCGAGGCCGTCTACGAGAGCGCGTACGGCACCGTGCGCGGCGTGCCGGTGGCCGCCGGCGGCGCGATCTGGGCCGGGCTCGTCGCGCTGCTCGCCGCCTTCGGGCTGAATTCGCGCAACCCCGACACCGCCGCCGCGACCAGGAGCTACATCTTCGTGCTCGCCACCATCGGCCTGGCGGCGGTGCTCTACTTCGCCTACGCGTCGTTCTTCGTGCTCAACCGCACGTGCCTGCTGTGCGTCGCGGTGTACGTGGCGGTGATCGGCATCTTCCTGCTGTCGGGCGGCGCGGGATCGGCCTCGCTCGGGTCGCTGCCCGGCCGCGTCGGCCGCGACATCGGCGGCATGCTCAAGAACTCCGCGGCGACGGGGCTGGCCGCGCTCTGGCTCATCGCCTCGCTCGGCGTCGTCGTGTTCTTCCCGCGTGAGGCGGCCTCGACCGGCGGCGAGACGGTCGCCGCGGCTGTCGCGCCGCCGACCGAAACGCTGCACCCCGACGAGGTGGCGCAGTTCGAGGCGTGGCTCGCCATGCAGCCGCGGACCGATCTCGGGATCCCCGCCGACGGCGCCAAGGTCGTCGTCGCCAAGTTCAACGACTATCAGTGCCCGGCGTGCCGCCAGACGTACCTCGAGTACCGCTGGATCGTCGAGAAGTACCGCGCCTCCGCCGCCGACCAGGTCAAGTTCGTCAGCGTGGACTTCCCGCTGGAGGCCGAGTGCAACACCGGCGGCATCCACGGCGCCGCCTGCGAGGCCGCGGCGGCGGTGCGCATGGCGCGCGCGAAGAACCGCGGGGAGCAGATGGAGGAGTGGCTCTTCGCGAACCAGTCGCAGGCGATGACGCGCGACCAGGTGAAGCAGGGCCTGCAGGAGATCGCGCAGGTCGACGACTTCGACGCCCAGTACCCGACGGTGCTCGAGCAGGTGCGCGCCGACGCGCAGCTCGGCCAGCGCCTGCAGATTCAGGGGACGCCGACCTTCTACATCAACGGCATCAGGATCAACTCGAGCCTGCGGCCCGTGTACTTCGACGCCGCGATCGCCTACGAACTCAGACGGACATCGGAGCCGAGCGGGACGCAGTAGCCCGCGGCTGCCGCCGCCCCATGAGCGCCATCCGGACTGAAGCCCTCACGAAGCACTTCAGCGTCGGGTTTTGGCGGCGGCGTCCGTACGTCGCCCTCGACGCGCTGACGCTGGACGTGCCCGACGGCGAGGTGTTCGGCTTTCTCGGGCCGAACGGCGCCGGCAAGACCACCACGCTGAAGCTGCTCATGCAGCTGATTCACCCGACCAGCGGCCGCGCCGAGATCCTCGGCCGGCCCGCCGGCGACGTGGGCGTCAGGCGCCGCGTCGGCTACCTGCCCGAGCATCCGTACTTCTACGACTACCTGACCGCGGAGGAACTGCTCGAGTACTTCGCGGCGCTGTTCGGCTACGCGGGGGCAGAGCGGCGGCGCCGCGCCTCGTCGCTGCTCGACGAAGTCGGCATCGGCGCGGAGCGGCGGTTCCAGCTGCGGAAGTTCTCGAAGGGGATGATCCAGCGGGTGGGGATCGCGCAGGCGCTGGTCAACGAGCCCGATCTCGTCGTCTTCGACGAGCCGATGTCGGGCCTGGACCCGGTCGGCCGCCGCGAGATCCGCGAGATGATCCTCCGGCTGCGCGACCGCGGCTGCACCGTCTTCTTCAGCTCGCACGTGCTCTCGGATGCGGAGGCGCTGTGCAATCGCGTCGCGATCCTCGCCGGCGGACGGCTCGTCACGTCCGGCTCGCTCGCCGACATGCTGGCATTCCAGCTGCGCGGCTGGGAACTGGTGGTCACGGGCCTCACCACGGAGGCGCTGGAACACGCGCGCGGCCTCGGGCGCATCACGAAGGCGACCCTGCTTGGCGGCGACCGCTACGCGCTCGAACTGCCGCTCTCCACGCCGCCGGATCGCATCCTCGCCGACCTGACCGCGCACGGCGCGCAGCTCGGGTCGCTCAACCCGGTTCGCGAGACGCTCGAGGACTTCTTCATGCGGCAGGTGGCCGCGGTGAAGCGCTGACCCATGCGCGCCCTCGTCATCGTCGCCGTCAACGTCTTCCGCGAAGCGGTGCGCGACCGCGTGCTCTACATCCTCGTCGCCTTCGCGGTGCTGCTCATCAGCGTGTCGTTCCTGCTGGGGCAGCTGACGGCGGGGCAGGACGTGAAGATCATCAAGGACCTGGGGCTGGCGGCCATCGCCACCTTCGGCCTGCTGATCGCGGTCTTCATCGGCATCGGGCTGGTGTGGAAGGAAGTCGAGCGCAAGAGCATCTACAGCCTGCTGTCCAAGCCGATCCGCCGCTACGAGTTCATCCTGGGGAAGTATGCGGGCCTGGCGCTGACGCTCTTCGTCAACGTCGCCGTGATGACGCTCGCGTTCTATGCGGTGCTGGCATTCCTGAACACACGGTTCCCCGCGCCGATGCGTGCGGCGTGGCCGGCGCCCGCGACCGACCCGGGGATGCTGCTCGCCATCGCGCTCATCTTCGTCGAGCTGCTGCTGGTCACGGCGATTGCGCTGTTCTTCTCGACCTTCTCCGGGCCGTTCCTGTCCGCGGCGCTGACGCTCGGGCTCTGGGTCATCGGCTCGTTCAACGCGGATCTCCGCAACTTCGAGGCGGTGCTCCAGTCGCCGGCGGCGGGCTGGATCGCGCGGGGGCTCTATTACGTGCTGCCGAACTTCGCCGCCTTCGACGTCAAGGCGCAGGTCGTGCATGCCCTCCCCGTGCCGCCGGCGTACGTGCTGACGACGGCGGTGTACGGCGTCGTGTACATCGCGCTGCTGCTGACGGCATCGGTCCTGGTCTTCGACAGGCGCGATTTCAAATGAGCGGGCGCCGCTGGCTGTTCGTGCTGCTCGCGCTGCTCGGCGGCGGCGTCATCGGTTTGCAGGCGGTACACGACCGCGCCGGCGGTCCGCCCGCCGCGCAGACGCCGGCGATGCTCTACGTCCGCTCGCCGGAGGCGATGAAGCGGCTCGCGCTCTCGTACGACCAGCTGCTCGCCGACGTCTACTGGATCCGGACCGTGCAGCACTACGGCGGCACGAAGCTGTCGAACGACCCGGACAAGCGCTACGACCTGCTGTTTCCGCTGCTCGACCTCACGACCTCACTCGATCCACGGATGACCGTGGCGTACCTCTTCGGGGCGGTGTTCCTGGCGGAGCCCCATCCCGGTGGGCCGGGCCGGCCCGACCAGGCCATTCGCCTGCTGGAGAAGGGGCTCGACACCCAGCCGGAGAACTGGCGGTTTGCCCAGGCGATCGGGTTCGTGCATTACTGGTGGCTGATGGACTATCCGACGGCGGCGGACTGGTTCACGCGCGCGGCGGCACTGCCGGACGCGCCGAGCTGGCTGACGCCGCTGGCGGCCGTCACGCTGGCGCAGGGCGGACGCCGCGACTCCTCCCGGCGACTCTGGGAAGAGTTCGCGCGCACGGCGGAGGAGGACTGGTTCCGCAACGAGGCGCAGCGCCGCCTGATGCAGCTCGACGCCATGGACCAGATCGACTTCCTCACCGCCGAACTGCGGCGCGGCCGCGCGTTGCCGGGCACGCCTGTCGATCCGACGGGCGTCCCGTACCGGATCGACGGTGGAACCGTGAGCCTCGACCCGCGCTCGCGGCTCAGCCCGCTGCCCACCGGGCCCTACACGCTCCAGTAATGCTGCTGTTCCTGCTAATGCTGGCAGCGATCACCGGGTTGGTCGTCGGCAGCTTCCTCAACGTCTGCATCTACCGCCTGCCGCGGGGCGAGTCGCTGAACTGGCCCTCGTCGCACTGCACGTCCTGCGAACGGCCGCTGTCCTGGTACGAGAACGTGCCCGTGGTGAGCTGGCTGGTGCTGCGGGGGCGCTGCCGCACGTGCGGCGCCGCGATCTCGCCGATGTATCCCAGCGTTGAACTCGCAACCGCGCTGGTGTTCGCGGGCGGCGTGCTGGTCTACGGGCTGACGCCGCTGATGGTGGTGCGCGTCGCGTTCGCCTGCGCGCTCATCGTGCTCTTCGCCATCGACCTCCGCCACCGCATCCTGCCGAACGCCATCACGCTGCCCGGCATCGTCATCGGCTTCGCGGCCAGCTTCTTCCTGCCGCCGGGCTGGGTGCAGTCGCTCATCGGGATCCTCGCGGGCGGCGGCGTGCTGCTGGCGCTGTCGGAGATCTACTACCGCACGCGGGGCCGCGAGGGGCTCGGCATGGGCGACGTGAAGATGCTGGCCATGGTCGGCGCGTTTCTCGGCTGGCCGCAGATGCTGCTGACGCTGATTCTGGCGTCGTTCAGCGGCTCGGCGATCGGCCTGTGGGTCATCGCCACACGCAAGGGCGGCATGCAGGCGGCGCTGCCGTTCGGCACCTTCCTCGCCATCGGCGCCGTCATCGCCGCGGTGGCCGGCGACGCGATCCTCGCCTGGTACATCTCGCTCTACCAATGACGCAGTACGGCTACGCGCTCCTGGGGCTGACCGCGGTCGTCGCGATGCTGGTGGCGATCATGACATTCGCCGTCCTGAAGTTTGCGGCGGGCGCCCGCGACGCCAAGCGCCACCTGGCCGGCGGCGCCGATTCCGCGATCCTCTCCGCGGCGCTGCAGGAAGCGGTGGCGAAGCTGAAGGCGCAGGAGCAGGCGATGAGCGCGCGCGCGGTCGCGTCCGAGCAGCTCAGCAGCCAGATCGTCTCGAGTCTCACGGCCGGCCTGCTGGTCGTCGACGGGACGGGCAGGATCGAGATCCTCAATCCGGCCGGGCAGCAGATGCTCGCGGTGCCGGCAGCCGTCGCCGGCGGCGACTATCGCGCGGTGCTCGCGTCGGTCCCGCCGCTGGTCGAGGCGATCACCGAGTGCCTCGGCACGCGGCGGGCGATCCTCAGGCGTTCGCTGCAGATTCCGGGCGCGGATCGCACGACGCACCTTGGCGCCTCGGTCTCGCCGCTCGGCGGCCGTGAGGGCCACGGCGCCATCTGCCTCTTCTCCGACCTCACGAACGTCGTCGAGCTCGAGGAGCAGCTTCGCCTGAAGGAGACGCTGGCGCGTCTCGGCGAGCTGACGGCGGGCATCGCCCACGAGTTCAGGAACGGCCTGGCCACGATCCACGGTTACAGCCGGCTCATCGTGCCCGACGCGCTGCCCGGGCAGTACCGGCCCTACGTCGAGGGCATCCGGCAGGAGACGGAGGCGCTCGGCAAGGTCGTCACGAACTTCCTCAACTTCGCCCGCCCCGAGCGCCTCCAGTTCTCGCGCGTCGAGCTCGAGCCGCTGCTGCGGCGGCTCGGCGAGGACCTGCAGCACGAGCTGCCCGCGGGCGCGACGCTCGACCTCCGCGGACGGTTCGCCGACGTGGACGGCGACGAGGTGCTGCTGCGACAGGTGTTCGGCAACCTGGTGCGCAACGCCGCGGAAGCGTGCGAAAGCGCGGGCGTGCGCCCCGCGATCGTGATTGGCGGCGACGTGGACGCGCGCCGCCGCGCCTGCCGCATCTCGGTGGAGGACAACGGTCCGGGAATCCCGGAGTCCGAACGCGCGCGCGTCTTTCAGCCGTTCGTGACCACGCGGTCACGCGGCACAGGCCTGGGACTCGCCATCGTCCAGAAGATCGTGGTGATGCACAACGGACGGGTGGGGATCGGGACGTCGCCGGCCGGTGGCGCGAGCGTCGAGGTGACGCTGCCGCTCGCCGCGGCCTGAGTTAGAAGCTCCGCCGCCAGGCGGAGACGCCGAAGAAATTGCCGTCGAGCGAGCCGTCGTAGGTCATGGTGACGTTGCCCGTCAGCAGGTTGTCGGTAACCGTCGAGCTGTCGTTGGTGGCGTCACGGACGATGATCGCGCCGTAGATGGTCAGGGTGCCGGCGAGCGAGATCTGTTCCCCGATCACGATCAATCCGGCGTTGGTCGCCGTCCCGAAATTCGGGTTGCCCGAGTCGTCGAAGTCGCCGTCGTTCACCCACATGATGCCGGGCAGCGCCGGTTCCCAGTTGCCGTTTCCGGCGCCGACGTCCCCGGTGGCAAAGAAGGTGACGGCCTGGCCTTCCTCCAGCTCGACGTCGCCGTCGACGTAGAACACGCTGCCGTCCGGGGCGGCCAGCGTGCCGCTCAGCGTCCACGTTCCGGAGCTGAACTCCCACCCGCCCGCGCACGGGTCGCACGCGGCCTTGGTGCCCGTGCTGACGGTGGTCATCTCGCCGTCATCGTGCAGGATGTACTTCGCCAGCGAGAGATAGTCGTCGGCGCTCTTGTCGGGAATCGCGATCTCGCCCTGGCCTCCGGTGCAGGCGGGCGGCCCGGTGACGCCGCTGCCCGAGGCCGTGCATCCTTCCGCTGCGCTCCAGGCGGCACCCTTGTCGGTGAAGTCGCCGTTCGTGTGCACGGACCCGCCGCTGCCGCCGAGGCTGAAGCTGCCGCCGAGCGTGAGGTCCCCGTCCGTCAGCAGGCCGGGCATGCTCGTCGAGCTGATGGTGGCTTCGACCGCCGAGACGGCGTTCCCGCCGGCGTAGCCGACCGCGCGGATGATGAGCTTCTTGTTGTTGTCGTCGCCCGGGTCGCCGTCTTCGCCCATCCGCGTCAGGTCGTCGGCGCTCAGCACGATGTCGCGCGCGTCCTCGTCGTCGTCGTCGATGAGCACGGCTTCGTAGAAGATGCTCGAGAAGCTGCTGACCGAATTGGTGAGGCTCGAGTAGCTGGTGCCGATGCCCGCGAGGATGACGCCTGCCTCCACGACATCGTAGTCGTCGATGTACATCGCGGGGTTGGTGAGCAGCGCGTCCATCGCCATCTCCACCGAGGCGAAGTCGGCCTGCCACACCGCCAGGTAGTCGAGCGTGATGTCGATCGCGTGCGCGAGCCCCGCCTCCGCCGCGGCGCGGGCCTGGGCGGCGTTCTGGTGGTTGCGGGCGATCATCGTCTCGGTGGTGCTGCTGATGGCCAGCGCGGCCGCGAGCGCGGACATCGCCATCAGCAGCAGCATGACCGCCACCAGGGCCATCCCCTGTTCCCGCGCCAGGCGTCTCGACGGCATGCCGGCTATGACCTCACGCGCACTTCCGAGGTGTACGTGTAGGTGGTGTTCTGGTTCGTATAGGGGTTCCGCGTCTTCGACTCCACCGTCAGGCTGATCTGCACGTAGGCGAGGGCGGCCGCACTCGTCGTCACCGTCCGCGACGAGTCGAGGAACGTGAAGCTGAGATCGGTCACGACGGTGTCGGTCATGTCCGTGGCCGTGGCGTCGAGCGCGACATCGAGGCGGGTGATCGTGTTCGCCACGTCGTCGAAGGCGATGGTGACGTCCTCGCCCGGCTCGACGCAGTCCATGTCCTCGCCGCCGACCAGTCCGTTCGGCGGGCTGACGTCCGACAGCACCTGGATGCTGTTGCCGTCCACGCTGAGGGCGAACCCCGGCTCCATCGGCGTGCAGCTCAGGTCCTGGTCGATCGCGGCGCCGTCGGCCGGATCGCCGATGTCGTACGGGTTGCTGCCGCCCTGCGCGATCGTCCGCGAGATCCAGTCGAGCGCAAAGCGCGCCTCCTGCTGGATCGCCGCGTCGTTGATCTCGTACGAGTACGAGTTCTGGACCGTCGTCGCCAGCGCGACCGCCGCGCCCACGACCACCATCGTCAGCGCGGCCGCGATCATCATCTCGACGAGCGTGAAGCCCCGTTGGTCGCGCATCACCATTACCGCAGCATCGTCCGGAAATAGAGCGAGTCGCCGTACTGGCGCGAGGCCGTGTTGACGACGCGGATCGTCAGGACGCGGGTCCCAGCCGTCGGGCCGGCCTCAACCAGCCAGCGCAGCGTGACCCCCGGGGACGGCTCGGAGAAGTAGTTGGCGGTGTTGGCGTCGAGGTCGCCGCCGACCTGCACCTCCGCGTCGCCGGCCAGGTCCATGCCCGACAGCTCGTCGAGCTTGGCCTGGGCGAGCTCCGTCCCCATCGATGTCTCACGCGCGTCGGAGTGCACGATCGTCGTGACCGCCATGAGCTGGGCCATGCCGATCAGGCCGATCGTCACCACCAGCATGGAGATCATGACCTCGATCAGCGAGAAGCCGCCTTCGCCACTGTCGGGTCGCTGTGCGACCCGACAAGGCAGTGCTGGCTGAACGGTCCGCGTACGCGGACCGTTCCGGCGCCCACGGCCGCGATCATCCGCCATCGCTCACCACCGGGTCTTCCACAGTCACCCTGCCCGTCCGGTCCACCGAGACCGTCTGCGCTTCCGATCCGTCGTCGATCGTCAGCGACGCCGTGCCCGAGCTCGCCACGCACGTCGGGCAGCCGGAGAGCAGCTCCATGCGGCCCATGGGATCGATCTGTATATCGGTCACAGTGCCCAGGGAGATACCGTTCGGCAGTGCGATGACCGGCCCGTCCACTTCCGGGACCCCGGGCGTATCGTCGGGATAGGGATACGCCGACAGGCTGCAGCGATCCGCGGCTTCGTCCACGGCGCTGACCGCGACGTACTCGATCATGCGGTACTGGTCGGTCGCCGGGCAGTCGAACCGGATGCGGACCCACTTGTTCTTCGCGACTGCGGTGTAGCGCGCGGAACGGATGGTGGCGGCAAGCTGCTGCGCCACGCTGTTGAGGGCGTAGCGGCGCAACATCGACGCGACGGTCGGCACGGCAATCGCGGCGACAATCGCCATGATGCCGCCGACGACCATCACCTCGATCAGCGTAAAGCCAGCCTCGGACCGGACAGCCTTCACAGACACGTGAGCTACAGTCTCTGTTTCGAGGGTGTTCGACAGGATGAACCAGTCGGCTGGGAGGCCTCTACAAGTATAAACGACGAGCTCCTCCGTGACCGATCGCGTCCTACACGCAGTTATGGCCGACCGGCCCTTCCAAAACTGTTACTGAATGTAACGAATTAGCCTATCGTCAACAGCGCCCCCTCAACGTACCAACGATCCCTATCGGCTGTATCTAACTGATCTTGAGTCACTTGCGGACGACAGAGCAGCATTCTGCCGCAAATGGCAGAGGCGTTGCTCAATGCCGGCCCGGACCCCCACAGGACTGAACGCGTGACCAGAAGGACTCACGACTCCGGCTTCACCCTCATCGAGATGATGATGACCGTCACGGTCTTCGCGATCGTGCTGGGCGCCGCGGTGCCGGGCCTGACGGACCTGACGGGCTCGATGCGCCTGCGCCAGGGGCTGCGCGAAGTGGAGCGCGAGCTTCAGGCCGCACGCCTCAAGGCGGTGTCGTCGAACCGCCCGATCCGCGTCCGCTTCAACTGCCCGGCCGCCGGCAGCTACCGGATGGTGGAGCTCATTGGCACCCCCGGCGTCCCCGACGACGCGGACGACGCGGACGACCGGTGCAGCGACGTGGCGTATCCGCATCCGGCGGCGGATGCGAACCGGTTGACGCTGCCGAACCACGACGGTCCCGTGCGGCAGCTCCATCCCAGTCTGGCCTTCGGCGCCGCGGACGCGCTCGAGTTCCGGCCCGACGGCAGCGTGCATCAGGCCGACCTGGACGCGACGCCGTGGCCGGCGGTGACGTCGGACGGCGTCTCGATCACGGTCCGCAAAGGCGACCTCGTGGGCGCCATCACGGTGAACGGTCTTGGAAAGATTCAACTTCAGTAACGAACGCGGGCTTGCCCTCCGGAGCCGTGGCGAAGGAGGGTTTTCGCTCCTCGAAGTGATGATCGCGTCGGGTATTCTCGCCACGGCGCTCATCGCGCTCGGGCAGCTCTTCGCGGTCGCGCTGATGGCGAACACCTCGTCGCGCAGCACGACGTACGCCTCGGTGCTGGCCGAGCAGAAGATGGAGGAGCTCCGCGCGTTGACGTGGGGGTTCGACGGCTCGGGCCTGCCCGTCACGGACACGACCACGGACACCGCGTCTGCCGAGGACAACGCGGTCGGCGGCACCGGGCTGACGCCGTCGCCGGACACGGCGCTGCAGACCAACACCGCCGGCTACGTCGATCACGTCGACATGTTCGGCAACAAGGTGGGCAGGGACGCGACGCCGCCGGCGGCGGGCATCTACACGCGCCGCTGGTCGATCGAGCCGCTGCCGACCAATCCGAACAACACGATCATCCTCCAGGTGCTGGTGACGCGGAACCGCTCGCGCGGCGCCGCCAACGAGGGTGCCGTGCTGCGCCTGCCCGAGGAAGCGCGCCTCATCACCGTGAAGACGCGGAAGGCCCAGTAATGCGCCTGCGAGACGAGCGGGGATTCACGTTCGTGGAGATGCTCGTGGCGAGCTTCATCATGATCGCCGTCACGGCCGGCGTGTTCAGCGTGCTGAACCCCGCGCAGGGCACCTTCCAGGCGCAGCCGGAGGCCGCCGACATGCAGCAGCGCCTGCGCGTGGCGGTGGACACGCTGAAGAAGGACCTGCTCATGGCGGGCGCCGGCAGCTATTCCGGCGGCTCCGCCGGCGCGCTCTACAACTACTTCGCGCCCGTGATGCCGTACCGCAAGGGCGCGCTGGAGGACGACCCCGAGAACGGGATCTTCTTCCGGCCCGACCCCGACGGCCGTGGCTCCACCTACATCAGCATCGTCTATGTGCCGCCCACGCCGGCGCAGACGGTCGTCAACGAGGCGCTGGGCGGCGGCAACAGCAACGAGATCGACGTCGAGCCGCAGAACAACTGCGGGCCCGACAGGCACGATCAGCTCTGCGGGTTCGAGGAGGGGATGCGCGTCCTCATCATGGACACCGACGGGAGCTGGGACACGGTCACGCTGACGCAGATCCAGCCCGAGGCGCTGCACCTGCAGCACCACAGCGACCTCTCGTCGGCCTACGACAGCGGGAACGCGATCATCACGCAGGTCGCCACTCACACCTACTACCTGCGGGAAGACGACGTCACCGACACGTACCAGCTGATGCACTACGACGGGGACGAGACCGACGTGCCGGTCGTCGACAACGTGGTGAAGCTGCTCTTCGAGTACTTCGGCGATCCCGCGCCGCCGACGCTGCTGCCGAACAAGGCCCTCAGCGACGACTTCGGCCCGTGGACGACCTACGGGCCGAAGCCGCCGCTGACGACGGAGAACCAGCACGGGTGGGCGGCCGGCGAGAACTGCGTCTTCCGGGTCGAAGACGGCACGCACGTGCCGCGCCTCGACACGCTCGCCGGCGACGCCGTGCAGGTCCGGCTGGACCCCTCGATTCTCGACGGCTCCGACGAAGAGGACCGCGGCGCCTGGTGCCCGAACGCCGATACCGCGAACCGCTTCGACGCCGACCTCCTGCGCATCCGCCGCATCCGCGTCACGCTGCGCGTGCAGGTGGCGCTGGCCGCGCTGCGCGGCCCGGCGGGCCTGCTGTTCACGCGCGGCGGCACGTCGAGCTCGATGGAGCGGTTCGTTCCAGACCAGGAAATCAAGTTCGACGTCACCCCCCGCAACATGAACCTCGGCCGATGACGGTGCAGACGGTGCGGGGGTGCGCGGGCGCGCGGCTGCGCGATGAACAGGGCACGGCGCTCGTCATCGCGCTCATGTCGATGATGCTGATGATGGCGCTCGGCCTCGCGCTCGTGCTGACGACGACGACCGAGACGCGCATCTCGGCGAACTACCGCGAGGGGAGCGAGGCGCTCTACGCCGCCGACGCGGCGATCGAGCGCGTCGTGCAGGACCTGCTCACGGTGCCCGACTGGAACACGGTCATCGCCGACGGCGGCACGACGTCGGCGTTCATCGACGGCGCGGCGGACGAGAAGACGCTGCCCGACGGGACCACGCTGGATCTGGCCGAGGCCACCGCCATGGTGCGCTGCGGAAAGATCGCCTGCACCGAGGCGGACATCACGACCTCCACCGACGAGCGGCCGTGGGGACAGAACAACCCGCGCTGGCAGCTCTACGCCTACGGCCCGATGCGCGACATGCTGCCCACCGACACCATCAACTCGCGCATCTACGTCGTCGTCTGGGTCGCCGACGACCCGGCCGAGAACGACGGCGCGGCGCAGGTGGACGGCGGCGCGGCGGTGGACGGCGGCGAGAACCCCGGGGCCGGCGTGCTGTCCCTGCTCGCCCATGCCTACGGTCCCGAGGGCGTGCGCCGCGTCGTCGAGGTGACGGTCGCGCGCACCGACACCACCGAGATCGAGCGCGGCTACACCGGGCAGCGCGGCCAGGACGAACAGAACCGCCGCGCGCGCAAGGCCGCCGTGCAGACGCCGGGCAAGGCGCTGCAGCGGTCCGTCCTCGGGATTGCCGCCGACTCCGGCCTGGTGAAGCAGTGAGAACCCGTATGAGCACACGAGCCTTCATCGCAGTCCTGCTGCTGGGCGCCGCCGCGCCGCGCGAGGCGGCCGCGCAGCTCGATCCGCTGCTCTTCCTGAAGCGGACCACGCCCAACATCCTGCTGATGGTCGAGACGACCAACCGCATGCAGCGGGATCACCACGACGACTATCTCGACGGCTACGTCTACCCCACGTCGGGCCTGAGCGCCGACGACCAGGCGCTGCTCGGCATCGACTCGTCGAACACGTCGTCCTCGTACCGCCGCAGGTTCGTCGGGCTCGCGCACATCGCGCCCAACGCGGCGAGCGAGAAATTCGAGGCGGAACGGATCGAGATCGTCGGCGACCTGCAGGGTTCGTCCTACACGCTGTTCGACGCGCGCACGCGCATCAACATCGCCAAGGCGTCGCTGGCGGAGGCGATCCACCGCAACACGAGCGTCGCGCGGTTCGCGCTGATGAAGACGCGGCAGTCGTCGCCGTCGTTCCCGTCCACGGGCCTGCCGAACGAGGGGCCCGTCAAGGTCAACGACATCGTGCAGCGATCGCCGGTCAGCGGCGACGCCGGCGGCAAGTGGAAGATCACGCGGCCCACGGTCTCGGGCAGCACCAACAACGGCGCGGTGACGGTCTCGAGTCCGCTGACGTGCGCGGGCACGGGCGTCACGTGTCTCGTGGCCGCCGACGCGACGGGCGCGAACAGCAGCGTCGTCTCGAGGCTCACGCTCGCGACCGGCGCCAGCGGCGCGCTCGTGCCCGCCGGGCGCGACAGCTCGACGCAGACCGACGCGCCGATCGACCTGATGCTGACCGACCTCAAGACCGAGGCGATCCGGCTGGCCAACGCGGACACGCAGTGCCGCAACACCGTCGCGGTGCTCGTCGTCGGCGGCGTCCAGGGCAACACGTCCACGGGCGATCCGTCCACGATCGCCGACGGGTTCAGAAACGTCGGGACGGCCAACCACCGCGTGCCGGTCTACGTGATTGCCGTCGCCCCCGCGGCGGGCGCGGACATGACCGAGCTGCAGCAGGTGGCGTCCACCTCGGGCGGCAAGTACATCGAGATCACCGCCGCGATGGTGGACGACACGCCGGCCGGCGAGCCGGTGCCCGAGTTCGTCGCCGCGGTGAACACCGCCGTCCAGCACTCGTTCGCCAACCAGGCCGACTGCGACACCGACCCGACCGAGGCGCTGCCGTACGGGCCGTACTCGGAGCACCAGGTGACGAGCCCCATCGTCGGCACCGTCTACCTGAGGGACGCGAAGGACATTCACGGAAATCCGCTCGACGACCCCGACACGGACTTCGACGAGACCTACATCACCAACGGGAGCTCGGAGATTCCGCAGCGGTCGAACGTGATGATCACGTCGGGCTTCACCCTGCCCGGGTTCGACGGCAAGCTGCGCGCGTTCCGCGTGTACCGGCCGGCCGAGCCAGAGATGGGCGAGACCTCGCCGCCGCTCGGCTACAAGTTCGTGGCGGACGGCACGCGGCTCTGGGTCGCATGCGCGCCGGGCACGGCGACCTCCGGCATGTCGAGCACGCCGTGCCAGTCGCTCTCGACCGCCGGCCGCAACATCTACACGGTGCTGCCGACCGGCGAGATGATCGCGTTCACCACCGACAACGCCGCCGACCTCCAGCAGTACCTGCTGCCCGCGTCGCGTCACCCGTACGCGGACACGGCTGATGCCGAGGCGCTCATCACGTTCATCCGGTCGCAGCCGATCGGCGCCATCATCGGCTCGACGCCCGCACTGATGGACGCGCCCTCGCTCGATCCGCCGCCGGACGCCGCCTACCCGGGCTTCAAGGCCGACAACGCGGGCCGCCGCGCCATGCTCTGGGTCGGCGCCAACGACGGCATGATCCACGGCATCGACGCGAGGCTCGGCATCGAGACGTGGGCGTTCATCCCGTTCAACCTCCTGCCCAAGCTGCACACGCTGCGCAGCGGCCAGCCGGTGGGCGACTTCCGCTACTTCGCGGACGGCTCGCCGAAGATTGCCGACGTCAAGGTGGACGGCCGGTGGCGCACGTATCTCGTCATGGGGCAGGGCGCCGGCGGCACCTTCTACCAGACGTTCGACGTGACGCTCGAGTACATGGAGAAGACCGTGACCAGGACCGACGACGATGCGGCGGACGTCCTGGAATACTTCGCGATCCCGTCGAGCGTGCCGCTCGTCTGGGCGTTCCCGCGCTACTCGGTGTTCGATCCCTCGCTCGGCTGCGGCGCGACGTCGTCCTGCGTCGGCGCCTCGGCGACGTTGGTCCACGGCGAGCTGTCGGAGGACGCCACGGACGTCGAGAAGACGATCGGCGAGACCTGGTCGGACCCGGCGGTCGGCCAGATCTTCAGCGTCGATGGACCGTACGCGGTCCTGACCGGATCCGGCTTCTACAAGTCCACGCTGCAGGGCGACTACCGCGCCGGGACGCGGGCGGGCACGACGTTCTACATCCTCGACGCATTCACCGGCGAGGCGCTGGCGAGCAGGGACGTCGGCAGCGACGGCAAGGGCGAGACGATCGACAACTGCGACGTCGCCAACGACTGCACGATGCTGAAGAACGCGCTGCAGGCCGACCCGGTGGCCACCGGTCCGTCCGACTCGCGGTACATCACCAAGACCTACATCGGCGATCTGGACGGACGCCTGTGGCGCTTCGACATCGACCTCGGCGACGGTGACGTGCCGGAGATCGCCGCGCCGGTGAAGCTGTACGACGCCGGCACCAAGCACCCGATGTTCTCGTCCATGGCGACGGTGAACGTCGGCACCACGCAGCAGTACGTGTTCCAGGGGACCGGCAGCGAGTACCTGCCCTCCGACGGGATCGCGGAGCAGTACAAGCTCCTCGTCGTGCTCGATGCGGGGACCAGCGGCATCAAGAAGGCCGAGATCCTGCTCGAGAAGACCGACTCCCTCGGCAACGACGAAAAAGTCACCTCGTTCCCGGCCGTGGCGGGAGACATCGTGTTCTTCGCCACCACGACCTATAAGCCCGCGACGCCGTGCGTGGCGCCCGACGGCAACCTGTACGCGTTCACGTTCATCGGCGGCCCGGCGTACGACACGACCGGCGACGGGGCGGTGTCCACCAAGGGCAAGAACCCCGACACGACCAAGGTGCGTACTGCGACGGGGTCGCGCGCCAGCGCGCCGTTCATCGTGGACCAGCACCTGGTCTTCGCGGCGGGCGGTACTGTCGAGCTGTTCGGCGACGAGCAGGACTTCAACAACGGCGTCGGACAGGCGGGCGTGCGCATCCTGTCGTGGCGCGAGGTCCGCTGATTCCCGCATCTGCACACCGGCGCGCCTTCGGCCGAAAAGATCAAGGCATGACCTTGACGGCCCCCGGTTCGCGCCGCAGAATCGTAAGGATGAGGTGTACTGCCGCGCTCGCCGGTGCCGCGCTGATGGCGATGGGGACCGCTGCGGCCGCCTCGGCGCAGACGCTGGGCGACCTGGCCCGCCAGGAAGCGGAACGCCGCAAGAACATCAAGTCGAGCGGCAAGGTCATCACCAACGAATCGCTGCGCCGCGAGGTGCCGCCGGAACCCGCACCGGGAACCAGCGCACCGGCACCCGCCACCGGCGCACCTGCGGCACCGGCCGCGGCCGCGCCGGCTGCGGCTGCACCTGCTCCGGCCG